>CAURYQ010000007.1:0-78878 GCA_963529135.1 uncultured Pseudomonas sp.
AGGAATGAATCATGCGTCATCGTAAAAGTGGACGTCACCTGAGCCGTACCAGCTCTCACCGCAAGGCTATGTTCCAGAACATGGCAGTGTCGTTGATCGAGCACGAGCTGATCAAAACTACCCTGCCGAAAGCCAAGGAACTGCGCCGCGTTGCCGAGCCGCTGATCACCCTGGCCAAGGAAGACAGCGTTGCTAACCGCCGTCTGGCCTTCGACCGTACCCGTTCGAAGTCCGCTGTTGGCAAACTGTTCAACGACCTGGGCAAGCGCTACGCCACCCGTCAGGGCGGCTACCTGCGCATCCTGAAGTGCGGTTTCCGCGCTGGCGACAACGCGCCAATGGCGTACGTCGAGCTGGTTGATCGTCCAGTCGGTGGTGCTGTAGAAGCTGCCGAGTAAGACGTTCTGTCTGCTACAAAAAACCGGACCTAGTGTCCGGTTTTTTGTTTATTGGTGATTGCTAATCTCTATTACGTTTAGTAATTCAATATATTTGTTCCGGGCCGCGTTCCTGCCGATACTTGTCCCAAGCCGACATCACAGGCATTCGAGACTGATCAAGGAGCCCTCATGAGCAAAACTCTCACTACCGCAAGCGGTGCACCCGTGGCGGATAACCAGAATTCCCGTACCGCCGGCCCTCGCGGTCCGCTGCTGCTCGATGACTTCCACCTGATCGAAAAGCTTGCGCATTTCAATCGCGAGAACATTCCCGAGCGACGTGTCCATGCCAAAGGCTCGGGTGCCTACGGCACATTCACCGTGACCCGGGACATTACCCATCTGACGAGTGCGAAACTGTTCGAGCAGGTAGGCAAGCAAACCGAAACCTTCCTCCGGTTTTCGACTGTTGGGGGCGAGCGCGGCTCGGCGGATACCGAACGGGACCCGCGTGGGTTCGCGGTCAAGTTCTATACGGAAGAAGGCAACTGGGACATCGTTGGCAACAACACGCCGGTGTTCTTCATCCGTGATCCCTTGAAGTTTCCGGACTTCATTCACACCCAGAAACGTCACCCTCAGACCAATCTGAAAAATGCCCAGATGATGTGGGACTTCTGGTCTCACTCGCCAGAAGCACTGCATCAGGTCACGATCCTGTTCTCTGACCGCGGTATTCCCGACGGCTACCGCCATATGCACGGCTTCGGCAGCCATACCTACAGCCTCATCAGCGGCCAAGGTGAGCGCACCTGGGTCAAGTGGCATTTCAAGACCCAGCAGGGCATCAAGAACCTGTCGCCTGCAGACGCTGCGCGTTTGGCCGGCACAGACCCCGACTACGCCCAGCGTGATCTGTTCGAAGCAATCGAGCGTGCCGACTATCCGCGCTGGACTGTGTGCATCCAGATGATGAGTGAAGCCGAAGCCGCGACCCGGGCCGAGAACCCGTTCGACGTCACCAAGACCTGGTCGCAGAAGGAGTATCCACTCATTGAAGTGGGGGTTCTGGAGCTCAACCGTAATCCGCTGAACTACTTTGCCGAAGTGGAGCAGGCCGCGTTTGGGCCTAGCAACATGGTACCCGGTGTAGGGTTGTCGCCAGATCGCATGCTCCAAGGGCGCGTGTTTGCCTATGCGGATGCTCACCGCTATCGCGTAGGGACCAACCACCAGCAACTGCCGGTGAACGCGCCACGGAGTGCGGTTAACAGTTATCAACGTGATGGCTCGATGGCCATCGGATCCTACGGCAGCGCGCCTAACTACGAACCCAACAGCTACGCCGATGCTCCCAAGCAATCGCCACGTCATGCAGAACCCGGTCTGGCGCTCAGTGGCTTGGCTGATCGATACGATCATCGTGAGGACACCGATTACTTCAGCCATGCAGGTGCATTGTTCCGACTGATGACGCAAGAGCAGCAGACCTTGTTGGTAAACAACATTGCCGGCACCTTGGCCGGGGTGAGCGAAGATGTGGTGCAGCGTCAATTGCAGTACTTCTTCAAAGCAGATCCTGCATACGGCGCAGGTGTGGCCAAAGCACTGGGGATGAATGTCGCCTAGCTCGAAGTGATAAGAATTACCGCCCTCATTTGGGCGGTTTTTCAATGAATATCACTACTGTTTACCCGATTTTTTTACCGAATTAGGCGGTTTTCAGTGACCAGCCGCTCAAGCTGGTTCACACTATGTGGCATACACGCTTTCCAATGGAGAACCCGGCGATGCAAGGCCACCCAGACGTCATCAATTACCTCGTCATGCTGTTGAAGGGCGAACTGGCAGCTCGTGACCAGTACTTCATTCACTCGCGCATGTACGAAGACTGGGGCCTGACCAAGCTCTACGAGCGCATCAATCATGAAATGGAAGAAGAGGCTCAGCACGCTGACGCCTTGATGCGTCGTATCCTCATGCTGGAGGGCACGCCTGATATGCGTGCGGATGACCTAGAGGTCGGTACGACCGTCCCGGAAATGATCGAAGCCGACCTCAAGCTGGAATACAAAGTGCGTGCGGCGCTTTGTAAAGGGATCGAATTGTGCGAGTTGCACAAGGATTACGTCAGCCGCGACATTCTCCGTGCCCAATTGGCCGATACCGAGGAAGATCACACGTATTGGCTCGAGAAGCAGCAGGGGCTGATCAAGGCAATTGGTCTGCAGAATTACCTGCAATCACAAATGTAATCCTGCGATTGGGATGCGTCTGCACGGCGGGTGGGCGTCAAACGTATTGAGCTGGCTCAATCGTTTCCTTGGTGCAACACCATGAAGAAGGGGCGCCTAGGCGCCCCTTCTTCATGGTCAAGCTCGGTCCCGCTCTAAAAGCGGCTTGAGGTAGTGCCCTGTGTAGGACTGTTTCATCTTGCTCAGCTCCTCGGGGGTACCGCACGCGATTATCTGACCGCCTTTGGACCCGCCCTCAGGCCCCAGGTCCACCAGCCAGTCTGCCGTCTTGATCACGTCAAGGTTGTGCTCGATGACCACCACGGTATTGCCGTGATCGCGCAGCCGGTGCAGAACGTCCAGCAGTTGCTGGATATCGGCGAAGTGCAGGCCAGTGGTAGGCTCATCGAGGATATACAACGTCTTGCCGGTGTCCCGCTTGGACAGCTCGCGTGACAACTTCACCCGCTGTGCTTCGCCACCCGAAAGCGTCGTCGCCGACTGACCCAGTTTGATATAGGAAAGCCCTACATCCATCAGGGTCTGAAGCTTGCGCGCCAGCGCGGGAACCGCATCGAAAAACTCACGAGCATCCTCGATGGTCATTTCCAGCACCTCGTGGATGTTCTTGCCCTTGTACTTGATTTCAAGGGTTTCGCGGTTGTAGCGCTTGCTCTTGCACACGTCGCAAGGCACGTAGATGTCCGGCAGGAAGTGCATTTCCACCTTGATCAGACCATCGCCCTGGCACGCTTCGCAGCGCCCGCCTTTGACGTTGAACGAGAACCGGCCAGGCCCGTAGCCGCGGGAGCGTGACTCAGGCACCCCGGAAAACAGCTCGCGAATCGGCGTGAAAATGCCTGTGTAGGTGGCAGGGTTGGAACGAGGCGTGCGGCCGATAGGGCTCTGGTCGATGTCCACGACCTTGTCCAGGTGCTGCAAGCCATCCATGCTGGCATGCGGCGCTGCTTCCAGGCTGCTGGCGCCGTTCAGGGCAGTAGCCGCGAGTGGGAACAAAGTGTTGTTGATAAGTGTGGACTTGCCGGAGCCTGAAACGCCTGTCACGCAGGTCAACAACCCAATGGGAACTTCCAAGTCGACGTTCTGCAGGTTGTTGCCACGTGCGCCCTTGAGCTTGAGTTGCAGTTTCTTGTTGCGCGGGGTGCGCTTGGCAGGAACCACGATCTTCCGGCGACCGGACAGGTACTGCCCGGTTACGGAATCTGGGTGGTCCATGACCTCCTGCGGAGTACCTTCGGCAACGATCCTACCGCCATGTACGCCGGCCCCTGGCCCAATGTCCACCACGTAGTCAGCGAGACGGATAGCGTCTTCGTCGTGCTCTACGACGATCACGGTATTGCCCAGGTCGCGCAGATGATTGAGGGTAGCCAGCAGACGATCATTGTCGCGCTGGTGAAGACCGATGGACGGCTCGTCCAGGATGTACATGACCCCCACCAGCCCGGCACCAATCTGGCTGGCGAGACGGATTCGCTGGGCCTCGCCACCTGACAAGGTCTCTGCACTGCGGTCCAGGGTCAGGTAGTCTAGCCCCACGTTCACCAGGAACTGCAGTCGTTCACAGATCTCCTTGAGAATCTTGGCAGCGATTTCACCACGGCGGCCGGTCAGGGTCAGGGTGCTGAAGTAGCCACTGGCGTCACCAATCGGCATGTTGGCAACTGCCGGCAGGGTTTTCTCTCCAACCCACACGTGACGCGCTTCGCGCCGTAGCCGCGTGCCCCGGCAGTCCGGGCAGGGCTGAGTCCCCAGGAACTTGGCCAACTCCTCGCGTACGGTATTGGACTCGGTTTCGCGGTAGCGGCGCTCCAGGTTGGGGACGATGCCCTCGAACGGGTGCGATCGCTTGACGATATCACCGCGGTCGTTGAGGTACTTGAAGTCCACGCTGTGCTTGCCGCTGCCTTGCAGAATCACCTTCTGGTGCTCCGGCGCGAGTTCGCCGAATGCCTCGTCCAGGCTGAAGCCATAATGGGCAGCCAACGATCCTAGCATCTGGAAATAGTACACATTGCGCCGATCCCAGCCGCGGATGGCGCCCTCGGCCAGGGTCAGTTCCGTATTGACCAGACGCTTGGTATCGAAATACTGCTTTACGCCCAGGCCATCGCAGGTCGGGCAGGCGCCGGCCGGGTTGTTGAACGAAAACAGCTTGGGCTCGAGTTCGCTGATCGCATGGCCGCAAATGGGGCAAGCGAAGCGGGCGGAGAAGATCGTTTCTTCGCCTTTCTCATCGTCCATGGGTGCGATCAGCGCAATGCCGTCCGCCAGCCTCAATGCCGTTTCGAACGACTCGGCCAAACGTTGCTGGAGGTCGGCTCGCACCTTGAAGCGATCGACCACTACCTCGATGCTGTGCTTTTTCTGCTTGTCCAGCTTGGGCAATTCGTCGAGTTCATACAGCTTGCCGTTGACGCGAGCGCGCACGAAACCTTGCGCTCGCAGTTCATCGAACACGGCCAGGTGCTCACCCTTGCGCTCGCGAATGACCGGGGCCAGCAGCATCAGCTTGCTGCCTTCCGGGCGTTCGAGCACCAAGTCGACCATCTGGCTGACCGTTTGAGCCTCCAGGGGTATGTCGTGATCGGGGCAGCGCGGAGTGCCGACCCTCGCATACAACAGGCGCAGGTAGTCGTAAATCTCGGTGATGGTGCCGACGGTGGAGCGCGGGTTGTGTGAAGTGGATTTCTGTTCGATGGAAATAGCCGGTGACAGCCCTTCGATGGTATCGACGTCAGGCTTTTCCATCATCGACAGGAACTGGCGGGCATAGGCCGACAGCGATTCCACATAGCGACGCTGGCCCTCGGCATACAGCGTATCGAAGGCCAGGGATGACTTGCCCGAGCCCGACAGGCCGGTGATGACGATGAGCTTGTCCCGGGGCAGGGTCAGGTCGATGTTCTTCAGGTTGTGGGTTCGTGCCCCACGAATCAGGATCTTGTCCACTGCGGCCTCGCTCGGCGGGCATAAACGAAGAATTATACGGCGCCCTGCCAGTACGCGGCAAAGCGTCGCGTAGATGCCGTCAAGCTGTCGGACTGATAGAATCGCCGCCGGTTCACACGAGATTAATCCATGCACGACACCCACAACGAGCGCATGAGCGGCAACGAAACCCGCGCCGCCGGCGGTCTGGCTCTGGTCTTCGCTTTTCGTATGCTGGGCATGTTCATGGTCTTGCCGGTGCTGGCTACCTACGGCATGGACCTGGCCGGCGCCACGCCGGCGCTGATAGGCCTGGCCATCGGCGCCTACGGCCTCACCCAGGCAGTATTGCAGATTCCCTTCGGAATGATTTCCGACCGTATCGGCCGCCGACCCGTTATCTACCTGGGCTTGATCGTGTTTGCGCTGGGCAGCGTCCTGGCCGCCCAGGCCGATTCGATATGGGGCGTGATCGCGGGGCGCATTCTGCAAGGCGCCGGTGCTATTTCGGCTGCGGTGATGGCGCTGCTTTCTGACCTGACCCGCGAACAGCACCGGACCAAGGCCATGGCCATGATCGGCATGAGCATCGGCCTGTCTTTCGCTGTGGCAATGGTCGTCGGGCCTCTGTTGACAAGTGCGTTCGGCTTGTCAGGATTGTTCCTCGCCACGGCGGGGCTCGCCTTGGTCGGTATCGTGCTGATCGCTTTCGTGGTGCCTGCCACGCACAACATTCTGCAGCACCGCGAATCTGGGGTCGCGCGCCAGGCGATCGGCCCGACCCTGCGTCATCCGGACCTTCTGCGCCTGGATGTGAGCATATTCATCCTGCACGCCATTCTGATGGCCAGCTTCGTCGCCTTGCCGCTGGCTTTCGTCGAGCGCGGTGGCTTGCCGAAGGAGCAGCATTGGTGGGTCTACCTGACCGCGCTGTTCGTCTCATTTTTTGCAATGGTACCGTTCATCATCTACGGCGAAAAAAAGCGCAAGATGAAACGCGTGCTGGCCGGAGCCGTCAGCGTGTTGCTCATGGTCGAGCTATTCTTCTGGCAGTGGGCTGACGGTTTGCGCGGACTGGTGATCGGCACCGTGGTATTCTTTACCGCATTCAACCTGCTGGAGGCTTCACTGCCTTCGCTGGTCAGCAAGGTTTCACCAGCAGGTGGCAAGGGAACGGCGATGGGGGTTTATTCCACCAGTCAGTTTCTCGGTGCTGCCCTGGGAGGCATCTTGGGTGGCTGGCTGTTCCAGCATGGTGGGCTGAGCACCGTGTTCCTGGGCTGCGCAATATTGTGCGCCATCTGGTTGGCCGTTGCCTTGAGCATGAACGAGCCGCCTTATGTGACCAGTTTGCGCATGCCCTTGTCGCCGGAGGCCGCCAGGGATGCCGGTCTGGCTGCACGGTTGATGGCCGTGCCCGGCGTGACCGACGCCGTCGTGGTTTCGGAAGAATCAGCTGTCTATATCAAACTGGATACGAAAATTTTGGACCGTACGACCCTTGAGCGCCTGATCAATCCAGCCTCAGCGGCGTGCGAAGCCTAGGAGAACGTTATGGCCCGTGGGGTTAACAAAGTCATTCTGGTCGGCACCTGTGGCCAGGATCCCGAAGTCCGCTACCTGCCCAACGGTAATGCCGTGACCAACCTGAGCCTGGCGACCAGCGAGCAATGGACCGACAAGCAGTCGGGTCAGAAGGTCGAGCGTACCGAGTGGCACCGTGTGTCGCTGTTCGGCAAGGTTGCCGAGATTGCCGGCGAGTACCTGCGCAAAGGTTCGCAGTGCTACATCGAAGGCAAGCTGCAGACCCGTGAATGGGAAAAAGACGGCATCAAGCGCTACACCACTGAAATCATTGTCGACATTAATGGCACCATGCAGCTTCTCGGCGGCCGTCCGCAGAACCAGCAAGGCGGCGGTGATCAGTACAACCAGGGTGGTGGTAACAACTACAACCAGTCTGGTGGCCAGCAGCAATACAACCAGCAGGCACCACGCCAGCAGGCCCCGCGCCCGCAACAACAGCAGCGACCTGCGCCGCAGCAGCCAGCGCCGCAACCGGCGGCTGACTTCGATAGCTTTGATGACGATATTCCGTTCTGATTTGAACGGTAGGGTATCGCGCTACAGCAAAAACCCGGGGCAATTGCTCCGGGTTTTTTGTATCTGGGGCACAGTTAACTCTTAATATTGTTGGCAAGTGCGAACAGTACTCAATGAACTTTCTCCTTCTCTTGTAGGGTGTTTCCCAAGTTTACCTGGCGCCAACTATGCAGTGCCAATATTGCTTAGTATCTCAGTTTCACAAGGAGAGGCTCATGCAACCAGGAACTGAACAGATGGAGTTGAAACTAGAAGCGTCGGCTGGGGACTATCACGTTTCGGGATTCAGCGAAAAATACGCGACATATCTCAAGGGTCGCGATAGAGGTGCTGAATATTCTGGCGGCTTCGTGATGGCGATAGGTATCGTAATCGCCTTGGTGGGTTTCGTTACGCTCGTTCTAGGCCCTGAAAAGATTACGTACAGCATAGTGGCCGGCCCCACCTTGCTGCAGTACCTACAGATGTACCCCGGACCAATATTCAGTGTGGGTGGCGTCCTGTTTGCGGTAGGTAAACACCTTCACGCAAGCGGCGCGGTCAGCCAGGAAGCGTTTCTACTGTCATGTTACAAGTTCATTGCTCCGGACGGAACATATGTCACTGGCGAGGTTAAGCCTCGCTACTTGGGAGACGACAATTTTTCTATAACTATTGAATGATCTTTCAACTTGCCAGGAGCCAATTGCGGCAGCCACTGTCCTTCTGAGTATCTGAGAGCTAGGCATTATACGAAATAAGGCGCAGTAGACGCCGTATGGAGCAAGTCAGCGAGACCATCACGGCACAACTTTGCGAACTTGTCGAAGCGCGTTACGAGGCGGCGATTTTCTTTCAGTTAGCCGAGCGTGCGCTCGATGACATGGCGTTGTCGCTGTTTGGACCGGTCGAACGATCCGGGCAAATCCGGCTCAGTTACCAGAAACAACGGGAGACGAAGCGAAATGTCTGCGTAATTGTCCGTCATGCGAGTAGCACTGCGACAGGTTTTTTGATCCCATCAGGTATCTCGCGCCTAGGGGCGTAGCTCATTTCCAGTGTGAAGATGGGGGAATGTTTTGCGCCGAACGACCTATCTTCAGCCAGCCTGATCTACGTCATCGCACCTTTTCGATTCCTTGCTAGTCTTACCTGTTGGCGGTCATCGAACCGCCGTCACCGTGACTATCAAGAGGCGCCGGCCATGTTCCGCGCGTCCAAACCTGATCAGGAGTGCACGATGGATCTCAACCGTCGGCAATTCTTCAAGGTCGCCGCCGTCGGCCTTGGAGGCTCGAGCCTTGCGGCGCTGGGTATGGCCCCTACGGCTGCGTTCGCCGAGCAGGTGCGCCACTTCAAGCTGGCGCACACCAAAGAAACCCGAAACACCTGCCCTTACTGCTCGGTCGGCTGCGGCTTGATCCTTTACAGCCAGGGCGATGCGGGCAAGAACGTCAAACAGAACATCATCCATATTGAAGGTGACGCCGACCACCCCGTGAACCGCGGCACCCTGTGCCCCAAAGGCGCCGGGCTGCTCGATTTCATCCACAGCCCCAGCCGCCTCAAATACCCCGAGGTACGCAAGCCGGGCAGCAACGAGTGGGTGCGCGTCAGTTGGGACGAGGCGCTCGATCGCGTCGCTGCCCTGATGAAGGAAGACCGGGACGCGAACTTCATCGAGAAGAACGCCCAGGGGCAGACGGTCAACCGTTGGCTCACCACAGGTTTTCTCGCTGCATCCGCCGCCTCCAGCGAGGCCGGCTACCTGACCCACAAGGTCGTTCGCGCAACAGGCATGCTGGGGTTCGACAACCAAGCACGTGTCTGACATGGCCCGACGGTGGCAAGTCTTGCCCCGACGTACGGCCGTGGCGCCATGACCAATCACTGGTCCGATATCGCCAACGCGAATCTGGTCCTGGTGATGGGTGGCAACGCAGCAGAAGCGCATCCATGCGGCTTCAAGTGGGTGACCGAGGCCAAGGCGCACAACAAGGCGCGGCTGATTGTGGTCGACCCAAGGTTTACCCGTACCGCTTCGGTGGCCGACTATTACGCGCCAATCCGGACTGGTACCGATATCGCCTTCATGGGCGGGCTGATCAATTACCTGCTGAGCAATGACAAGATCCAGCACGAATACGTGCGCAATTACACCGACGTATCGTTCATCGTCAAGGATACCTACGGCTTCGAAGATGGCTTGTTCAGTGGCTACGACGAGAGCAAGCGTATCTATGCCGACAAGTCGGGCTGGGGCTACGAGCTGGGCGAGGACGGTTTCGCCAAGGTAGACCCGACGCTGCAGCACCCGCGCTGCGTATTCCAGTTGATGAAGCAGCACTACAGCCGCTACACGCCGGAACTGGCGAGCATGACCTGTGGCATGCCGCAGGACGCCATGATGAAAGTGTGGGAAGAGATCGCGACTTGCTCGGCACCGGGCAAGACCATGACGATCCTGTATGCGCTGGGTTGGACGCAGCACTCGATCGGCGCGCAGATCATCCGCAGTGCAGCGATGGTGCAACTGTTGCTGGGCAACGTGGGCATGCCAGGTGGGGGCGTGAACGCCCTGCGGGGCCACTCCAACATCCAGGGCCTGACCGACCTGGGGTTGCTGTCCAACTCGCTGCCGGGTTACCTGACCTTGGCTGGCGATGCCGAGCAGGACTACGCCGCGTTCATCGACAAGCGCGCCTCCAAGCCGCTACGCCCGGGGCAGCTGTCCTACTGGCAGAACTACGGCAAATTCCACGTGAGCCTCATGAAGGCCTGGTATGGCCCCAATGCCACCGCCGAAAACAATTGGGGTTATGACTGGCTGCCCAAGCTCGATGTGCCTGCCTACGACGTGCTGCGCATGTTCGAAATGATGAGCCAGGGCAAGGTCAACGGCTACATGTGCCAAGGCTTCAACCCCATTGCCGCCCTCCCGGACAAGAACCGTGTGACGACGGCACTGGCCAAGCTCAAGTGGCTGGTGGTGATGGACCCGTTGGCCACCGAAACATCCGAGTTCTGGCGTAACGTCGGGCCGTTCAACGATGTGGACACGGCCGGTATCCAGACCGAGGTGATCCGCCTCCCCACCACCTGTTTCGCTGAAGAGGATGGCTCGCTGGTCAACAGCAGCCGCTGGCTGCAATGGCACTGGAAAGGCGCCGACGGTCCGGGTGAAACCCGCACTGACGTGCAGATTATGAGCGAGCTGTTCCTGCGCTTGCGGCAGCGTTACCAGAGGGAAGGGGGGACTTACCCCGATCCACTGCTGAACATTCACTGGCCGTACAAGATCGCCGAAGAGCCGTCGCCTGAGGAACTGGCGAAGGAGATGAACGGCTGGGCCGTAACGGACTTCACCGACCCAACCGGTGCAACCGTCAAGTCCGGCCAGCAGCTATCGGGCTTCGGCCAGCTGAAGGACGACGGCAGCACCGCGTCCGGTTGCTGGATCTTTGCCGGCTGCTGGACCGAGCAGGGTAACCAGATGGCTCGCCGTGACAACAGCGATCCCTATGGCATGCACCAGGTGCAGAACTGGGCGTGGGCGTGGCCGGCAAACCGACGCATTCTCTACAACCGTGCTTCCAGCGACCCTCAAGGCAAGCCCTGGGACGCCGAGAAGAAACGCCTGGTCTGGTGGAACGGCAAGGCCTGGGGCGGGACCGACGTACCTGATTTCAAGGTCGACTCCCCGCCAGAAGCGGGCATGAACCCGTTCATCATGAACCCTGAGGGCGTGGCGCGCTTCTTCGCCATCGACAAGATGGCCGAGGGGCCGTTCCCCGAGCACTATGAGCCTTTCGAAACGCCGATTGGCATCAACCCCTTGCACCCGAACAACAAGAAGGTGATCAGCAACCCGGCAGGTCGCATCTTCGATTCGGTGTGGGACACCTTGGGGACTCATGATGAATTCCCCTACGCGGCCACCACTTACCGTCTGACCGAGCACTTCCATTTCTGGAGCAAGCATTGCCGGCTCAACGCCATTGCCCAGCCTGAGCAGTTCGTCGAAATCGGTGAAGTGCTGGCCAATGAAAAAGGCATCAAGGCAGGCGACAGGGTGCGTGTGTCGAGCAAGCGCGGGCATATCGATGCCGTTGCGGTGGTGACCAAGCGGATACGTCCGCTGCAGGTCAACAACCAGACGGTGCACCAGATCGGTATCCCGCTGCACTGGGGCTTCACCGGGGCTACGCGGCATGGGTACCTCACCAACACCCTGGTGCCGTTCCTGGGCGATGGCAATACTCAGACGCCGGAGTCCAAGTCGTTCCTCGTCAAAGTGGAGAAACTCTGATGGCCAGCCAAGACATCATCGCCCGGTCGGCCACCACCACCGTGCCGCCATCGGTACGTGAGCAGGAACAGGTGGCCAAGCTGATCGACACCACCAAGTGCATCGGCTGCAAGGCCTGCCAGGTGGCGTGTTCGGAGTGGAACGAGTTGCGTGACGAGGTTGGACACAACCACGGGACCTATGACAACCCTCAGGACCTGAGCGCCGAAACCTGGACCCTGATGCGCTTCACCGAGCACGAGCGTGACGACGGCAACCTGGAGTGGCTCATCCGCAAGGATGGCTGCATGCATTGTGCAGATCCGGGTTGCCTGAAAGCCTGCCCTAGCCCTGGTGCAATCATCAAGCATGCCAATGGCATCGTCGATTTCAACCAGGACCATTGCATAGGCTGCGGTTACTGCATCACCGGCTGCCCGTTCAACATCCCGCGCATTTCGCAGAAGGACCACAAGGCATACAAGTGCACCCTGTGTTCCGACCGCGTCAGCGTAGGCCTCGAGCCCGCTTGCGTGAAAACCTGCCCGACCGGCGCCATCGTCTTCGGCAGCAAGGACGAAATGAAGGTGCACGCCGACGAACGCATCGTCGACCTCAAGTCACGGGGCTACGAGAACGCCGGGCTGTACGACCCGGACGGCGTAGGCGGTACCCATGTGATGTACGTGTTGCACCATGCCGACACGCCCAAGCTGTATGCCGGGCTGCCGGACCAGCCGGTGATCAGCCCGCTGGTCGGCTTGTGGAAAGGCTTCACCAAGCCCTTGGCCTTGCTGGCCATGGGGGCTGCCGTGCTGGCCGGCTTCTTCCACTACGTCCGGGTTGGGCCGCAGCGTGTCGAGGAGGAGGAGCACCCAGCAGAGGGCGATACCAGCGTGCATCAGGTGGACCCAGCGGTGCATGTGTTCGATCCGAACAAGCCTGATGGGCAAGGGGAGCAGCGGCCATGAACGACAACAAGCCTATCTTGCGTTACAACGCCAACGAGCGCAGCAATCACTGGATAGTGGCGATTCTGTTCTTCCTGGCGGGCCTGTCGGGGCTGGCCCTGTTTCACCCCGCCCTGTTCTGGCTGAGTAATCTGTTCGGCGGCGGGCCATGGACGCGCATCCTGCATCCATTCCTGGGTGTCGCGATGTTCGTGTTCTTCCTGGGCCTGGTGGTACGTTTCTGGCGTGCCAACTTCATCACCGCCAACGACCGCCTGTGGCTGCGCCGGATCAATCGGGTCATGCGCAATCAGGAGGAGGGCGTGCCTGCCATCGGCAAGTACAATGCGGGGCAGAAACTGCTGTTCTGGACGCTGCTGGTCTGCATGCTGGTGCTGATGCTGAGTGGCGTGGTGATCTGGCGTGCCTATTTCAGTCACTATTTCGATATCGGCGCCATACGGCTGGCCACCTTGCTGCATGCCTTCGCGGCATTCGTGCTGGTGCTCAGCATCATCGTGCACATCTACGCCGGCATCTGGATCAAGGGCTCGGTAGGCGCCATGCTGCATGGCTGGGTCAGCCGTCCTTGGGCGCGCAAGCACCATGAATTGTGGTACCGCGACGTCACCGGTGACAAAACGCCGACCGAGCACCGACAAAAAGAAGGATGAATGCTTGAGTACCTTACTTGAACCTGGCCAGATCGAAGCGTCGGCCGTCATGCCGCCGTTTCTGCACTTGCCGCCCGGCAACCTGTTCGACGTGCGAGCGGCGCGTCTGGAGCGCCTGGCCCAGGGCCACGCAATGGGCGACTACCTGCTGCTGATCGCTCGGCTGTGCCGTATCCAGCAGCACCTGGTGGATAACCCACCTACGGCATTGCCTGTCGCCCAAGAGCGTCAACGTCTGTGCGTGAGCCACGGGTTGCCACCGTTGGCTGCTGACAGCCTCGTGCGCGAAGGGGCGTGGCTGGCCTGGTTGCAGGCGCTGCTCGGGCATTTCGACGAACAGGGCCAGGGGCTCCTGCACGATGCGCTGCACACGCTGCGCGCCAGCGATGATGCCCAGCGCAAGGGCTGGGGCATTGCCCTGCTCAGCGGCCAGTACGATGCCGTGCCTGCTGCGCTGGTTCCTTTCGTGGGCGCAGCCCTGCAGGCTGCCTGGTCGAGCTGGTTGCTGCTGCTGCCGGCCACCGAACTCAAGCCTGCTGCCAGCCTTGCCCAATGCCCGGCGTGCGGCTCGCCGGCCATGGCGGGCGTGGTACGCAACCGCGGCAAGCACAACGGATTGCGTTATCTCGCCTGCTCGTTGTGTGCGTGTGAATGGCACGTGGTGCGAGTCAAGTGCGTGTACTGCGATTCCAGCAAGGACCTGCGCTACAGCGCCTTGGACGATGACCGTCACGGCCCGGGGAAAGCGCCCCTGCGCGCCGAGTGCTGCCCGGGGTGCAACAGTTACCTTAAACAGCATTACCTGGAAAACGACGCAGCGGCCGAGGCGCTGGCCGATGACCTGGCCAGCCTGGCACTGGACATGCGCCTGGACGAGGAGGGCTATCATCGCCTGGCTCCTAATTTGATGCTCTCGCCGGGCTAGCGGTTGATTGTCTACACTGTAGGACCGAGTTGCCTTGGGACAGGTAAGCGGCTTAGACACGGATTTCGACGGTTTTCGAACCTGCTGACCTCCTTCCGAGCGAAGCTTGCCTACCACAAAGCAAGCAGACAATGGACCCGTCCAAGGTAGTACCGCATGTCCTCCAGCTTAACCAGCATCACGCCTCGCCTGCCTTCCGTCGACACGCTCCTGCGCCATCCCACCTGCCTTGCGCTGATCGAGCGTCATGGTCGTGACGCTGTGGTGGCGACCTTGCGCCAACTGCTGGATGATCTGCGCGACCTTGTACGCAACCACCAGCTCGACGCCGCCGAGATTGCGCCCGAGGTACTGCTGGGGCGTGCCGGTGAACGCCTTGACGTCCAGCAACGCAGTCAGGTTCGTCGCGTGTTCAACCTTACTGGCACGGTGCTGCACACCAACCTGGGCCGCGCCTTGCTACCCGAAGAAGCCATCGACGCCATGGAGCGCGCCGCGCGCTACCCGCTCAACCTCGAGTTCGACCTGAACACGGGCAAGCGCGGTGATCGCGATGATCTCATCGAGGGGTTGATTCGCGAACTGACCGGCGCCGAGGCGGTCACCGTGGTCAACAACAATGCGGCCGCCGTGTTGCTTGCGCTCAACAGCCTGGGTGCGCGCAAGGAAGGCATCATTTCCCGTGGTGAATTGATCGAGATAGGGGGTGCATTCCGGATTCCCGACATCATGGCCCGGGCTGGCGTCAGGCTGCATGAAATCGGCACCACCAACCGCACTCATGCCCGTGACTACGAAGCGGCCATCGGTCCGCGCACCGGCTTGCTCATGCGTGTTCACTGCAGCAACTACAGCATCCAGGGCTTTACCACGCATGTACCCACCGCAGAGCTCGCCCGTATCGCACGCCAGCACACGCTCCCGCTGCTCGAGGACCTGGGCAGTGGCAGCCTGCTGGATCTGACGCGCTGGGGATTACCGGCCGAGCCAACGGTGCGTCAGGCGCTGACCGATGGCGCCGACATCGTCACCTTCAGTGGCGACAAGCTGCTAGGGGGGCCGCAAGCGGGAATCATCGTCGGGCGCAAAGACTTGATCGCCAAGATCAAGAAAAACCCGCTCAAGCGCGCCCTGCGCGTGGACAAGATTACCCTGGCTGCCCTGGAGGCCGTGCTGGCGCTTTACCGCAACCCTGACCGCCTGGCCGAGCGCCTGCCCAGCCTGCGCCTGCTCACGCGGACCCAGGCGGATATCCAGGCCCAGGCCAAGCGCTTGGCGCCCGCGCTCCAGGCTCTTCTGGGTGAGCAGTGGCAGGTGAGCGTCCAGCCGACACTGGGCATGATCGGCAGTGGCAGCCAACCGGTCGCGCGCTTGCCCAGCGCCGCCTTGTGCGTGCGTGCGCAGGTGTCCAGGCGCCTGCGCGGGCGTAGCCTGCATGGGCTGGAGCGTGCGCTGCGTGAACTGCCGGTGCCCGTGCTCGGCCGCATCGACGACGATGCTCTGTGGCTGGACTTGCGCCAGCTGGACGATGAGCCCCAATGGCTGACGCAGTTGCCAAGCCTGCAAGTGGGGGCCCTGCAGTGATCGTCGGGACCGCCGGGCACATCGATCACGGCAAGACGGCGTTGCTGCAAGCGCTCACGGGCCAGGCCGGCGATCACCGCCAGGAGGAACAGGCCCGAGGCATGACCATCGACCTGGGGTATCGCTACGCCTCGCTGGCCGAGGGCGCGCCACTTACCGGTTTCATCGATGTGCCAGGGCATGAGCGATTTATCCACAACATGCTGGCTGGTGCCCATGGCATCGACGTGGTGCTGCTGGTGGTGGCAGCGGACGATGGAGTGATGCCGCAGACACGCGAACACTTGGCGATCATCGAACTATTGGGTATTGCCCAAGCCCTGGTGGTGATCAGCAAGTGTGACCGGGTCGAGCCCGCACGCGTGGAAGAGGTCAAGCAGCAGGTCAGCCAATTGCTGGCTAAGGGGCCTTATGCCCATGCGCCGCAATTTCCCGTCTCCAGTGTTGCCGGGACCGGTATCGACGCCGTGCGCCAGGCCCTGTTGGCAGCCGCGCCTCATGCCCGTGCTCGCAGCGTGGACGGGAGCTTTCGCCTGGCGGTGGACCGCGCGTTCGCCGTGACGGGCGCAGGGGTCGTGGTCACTGGCACAGCGCTGGCCGGGCGCGTGAGCGCGGGCGATACGCTGCTGCTAGGCAAAGCCGGCAAACCGGTTCGGGTGCGTGGGTTGCATGCCCAGAATCAGCCAGCGCTGGTGGCAGAGGCCGGGCAGCGGGTGGCGTTGAACATAGCCGCCGAGCGCCTGGCAGTGGACCAGATCCGCCGGGGCGATTGGCTGGTAGCGCAGTGGTTGCACGCGCCCAGCATGCGCGTCGACATCGAGTTGCGCCTGCTGCCCGGCCAGGCACGAGCCCTCGAGCATTTCAGCGCGGTGCACGTGCACCTGGGCACCCAGGACGTGACCGCCAGGGTGGCCTTGCTGGAAGGGCAAAGCCTGGCTGCAGGCCAGCGCATGTTCGCACAGCTGCTGCTCAACGCCCCGTTGCAGGCTGTGCATGGCGACCGTCTGGTGCTGCGCGATCAGCGTGCGCAACACACACTGGGCGGTGGTACCGTCCTGGACCCCTTCGCCCCCAGTCGGCAGCGCCGTAGCGCTGAAAGGCTGCGACAATTGCAGGTGCTGCGTGACAGTGAGGGCCTTGAGCAAGCCTTGCCGGGATTACTCGCCAGCGCACCGGGCGGAATGGACCCACAACGCCTGGAGCGGCAATTCAATCGGCTGCGTGATGGCTGGCTATTACCTGATGACGTAGTGGTGATCACCACCCGTCAGGGTCAATTGTTGTTCGCTACCAAACAGTGGCAGGCCCTCAAGCAGACCGTACTGGCACAGCTGGCAGTCTTCCACGAGCAGGAGCCCGATCAACTAGGTCCGGACCGTGACAGGCTGCGCCGTTTCGTGGCATTGCCGCTGGACAGGCCAGGGTTCGTCAGTTTGCTTGAGCAACTGCTGGCCGAAGGCGCACTGGCCAGCAGTGGCGCATGGCTGCATTTGCCTGATCACCGCGTCCAGCTCAGTACGGCGGATGAAGCGCTCTGGGCCCGTCTGCAACCCAGGTTGCTGGCTAGGGCTTACGATCCACCTTGGGTGAGGACGTTGGCGATCGAGGAGAAATGCGCCGAAGCCGATGTGCGTCTGCTGCTGCGCAAGCTGGCGCGCTTGGGAATGGTGCATCAGGTGGTGCGAGATCTGTTCTACCCTGAATCCACCCTGCAGCGCATGGCAGAGCTGTTGCAGCGTCACGTCGATGACACGCCAATAGTGCAGGTTGCTGCGTTTCGCGATATGTTGGGCATCGGTCGCAAGCGCAGTGTGCAGATTCTGGAGTATTTCGACCGAATCGGCCTGACCCGAAGGGTGGGCGATCAGCGGTACATCCGCAGTGACAGTGCCCTGGCCCGTTAGTAGGCCAGGCACCGATTTCAAGGAAGGCAATCGCGCCCGGTGGCGCGTCCGGGCTTCAAACCCGGTTGGGGACGGCAGCCGTTCCCGGGCAGGTTCGACTCCCGCTGCCTTCCGCCATTTCTAGCGCTCGCCGCACAGGTCCAGGGCAAACCACTGCTCGGCCTCATCCACGTCCAGCCCGGCACCCAGCAACGCAAACATCTTGCCCAGGGCCGCCTCACGCGTCATGCCGCCGCCGCTGACCAGGCCTGCTGCCCGCAGGCGGCTACCAGCGGCATAGGTATCGAAGACCACGTCGCCTTCCGGGCACTGGGAAATGGCGACCAGCATGACGCCGCGCTGGCGTGCTGCGCGCAAGGTGTCGAGCAGCGCCTGGTCATCAGACGGGCCAGTGCCGCTGCCGTAGCACTCCAGCAAAAGCCCCTGCACCCCACTGTTGAGCAAACCTTCCAGATGGCCTGCCTGCAAGCCAGGGAATACTGGCACTACCGCGAGATTGACGCGCTGGCGTGGCTGCTGGTAACCCAGGGATGTCGGCCATTGTGCTGCCTGCTCGCTCTGACGGTGGCGCGGCAAGGCCGCGAAGGCATCGAAGGCTTCACTGCGCAGTTTCGAGGCCCGGCAACCGTGCAGCAGTTTTCCGGCGAAGTACAATTGCACGCCCGCTGGGAGCTGATGATCGAACTGGCGCAACGCGCCGCACAGGTTGTCCCAGGCGTCGCTGCCGGGAACCCCTGCTGGCAGCATCGAGCCGGTCAGCAGCACCGGAACCGCCAGCCCAAGCAACAGGAACGACAGGGCCGCTGCACTGTAGGCGAGGGTGTCGGTGCCGTGCAGCACCAGTACTGCGTCATGGCCGCGGGCGTGGACGGCATCGACGATCGCATCACGCATCGCCAGCCAGTTGTGCTGTTGCATGTTGGCACTGTCGAGCAGCGGATCCAGCTCCTGTAGTGTCCAGGTTACTTGGGGCGCGTCTGCCATCAAGCCAAAGTGATCGCGCATGCGGGCCTCGAAGCCACCCGATGGGGCCAGGCCTTCCGGAGTTTCGAGCATGCCGATGGTGCCACCGGTGTAGAGCACGAGGAGGTTCTGTACTGCACGCATGGAGAGCATCCGTAGCGAGTAAACGGGGAGAAAGGCCGCGCTTTGAAGGGAAGGCTAGTGGGGCCGCGATGCGGCCCCTGATGCTTCAAGCGACTGGCACAACCCTGGGCGGGGCGGCTTGCGATAGGAGCCTATCAGCGCTGCGGCTGAGCCTGGCCGACAGCTTTGTCAGCGGTTGTTTCCACCGGCGGATTGGCAGGCCATGCATTACGGTCCAGGTCCAGGTCGGCGAACTTGGCCGAATCGAACACGGGCTGCTTGATGCCAGTCTTGCGCTGGTCATCGTAATCGCGCATTACACGCAGGCCGACCTTGAACAGCAGGGCCAGGGCCATCAGGTTGACGAAGGCCAGGCACGTCATGGTGATGTCGGCGAAGGCGAACACAGTCGTCAGGTCCTGCATGGAGCCCCACACCACCAGCGCCAGTACCAAGGCGCGGAAGCCCATCAGTACCGCACGGTTACGGCTGAGGAATTGCAGGCTGTTTTCGCCCAGGTAGTAGTTGTAGAGGATGCAGGTGAACACGAACAGCGACAGCGCCACGCTGACGAAGATACGGCCCCAGTCACCCACCACGGCAGCCAGCGAGTTCTGGGTCAGGACGATACCGTCACCCTCGAAGCCTGGGGTGTAGAAACCCGACAGCAGGATCAGCAGCGCAGTGCAGGTGCAGATCAGGAAGGTGTCGAGGAACACGCTGAACGCCTGTACCACGCCTTGGGCACCCGGGTGCTTGACGGCTGCAACGGCGGCAACGTTCGGGGCACTGCCCAAACCAGCTTCGTTGGCGAATACGCCACGCTTCACGCCCATGACGATGGCGCTACCCAGCAAACCACCGAACGCAGGGTCAAGACCGAACGCGCTCTTGAAGATGGTTTCAAGCATGGCCGGCACGTGTTCGATCTGGGTACCGATCACATACAGGGTCACGCCGATGTAGGCCAAGGTCTTGACCGGTACCAACAGGTCGGACACTGCAGCGATGCGCTTGATCCCACCGATGAAGGTGATGGCCAGCAGCACGGCCAGGACGATACCGGTGTGACGCGGATCGAAGTGGAAGGCGTTCTGCAGGGAATGGGTCACGGTGTACGACTGCAGGCCGATGAATGCGAAGCCGTAGGTAACCAGCAGCAGGATCGAGAAGACGATCGCCATGCCCTTGTACTTCAGGCCATGCTGGATGTAGTAAGCCGGGCCGCCACGGTACAGGCCGTCGCCGTCTGCACGCTTGTACACCTGGGCAAGGGTACATTCGAAGAAGCTGCTGGACATGCCCACCAGAGCGGTGACCCACATCCAGAAGACGGCGCCGGGGCCGCCCAAGGTAACGGCAATGCCCACGCCAGCGATGTTACCCGCGCCTACGCGACCGGCCAGGCTCAGCATCAGGGCCTGGAATGAACTCAGTTGGCCTGCCTGGCCACGCAGCGATTCCTTGAACACGCCGAACATGTGAGCGAAGTGGCGGAACTGGACGAACCGGGAACGGATGGTGAAGTAGCTACCCAGCCCCACGATCAGCACGATGAGCAGTTTCCCCGAAAGGAAATCGTTGAGTACTTCGAGCATTGGAAAATGACCTCGATTCTTATTCTTCGTGTGGAAAGACCAGCGGCCGGCAGGCGTACCGCTATTCGTTGGGGCGCATGGTTGGCCATGACAAGAGTCGTTACAATTTCGCGGCTTGGTCTCAATTGATGCGACTTGATGCTAAACTGGCGTCATTCGCGTCACGTAGGCCCCCGTTATGAGCGAGCATTTCGCTACCAATCTCAAGCTGGCTTGCAGCCACTACCGCTCTATCTCCGAAGTTTGCCGCCAACTGGCGATCAATCGCGCCCAGTTCAACAAATACCTGAGCGGCCAGAGCCGTCCGACGGCTTACAACCTAAAACGCATCGGGGATTTCTTCGGCGTTGAGGAATACGAGCTCGACCTGCCCGCCGATCAGTTTTCCCGCTTGATCGGTGCGCGGGTGCCATCTTCGGTCGAGCAAGCGGGTGATCCGATCAGCGAGCTGTTTCGTCCTCTGCACGACCATGCCGGCAACCTGTCGCGCTACTGCGGCTACTATTTCGAGTATTCCAACTGCATGTCGGTGCCGGGTACGGTCCTGGTCTCGCTGGTGCATCTGTGGGAGGAGGGCGGGCGCTTTCTGTTCGAGCGCCAGGAACGACAAGAGCGGTCGACCGCCACGGACCAGCATGCCGAGGTGCGGTGTCGTTACCTGGGGGCTGCATTCCAGTTGCAGGACCGGGTGTTCCTGATCGACTACGAATCGCTTACGTACAACGAAATGAGTCAGACCATCCTGATCCCCAGCTTCAAAAGCCGCATCACCCGGCTTAATGGCTTGAAAGCCGGCGTGTCCAGCGGCGACAGGCGCAACCCGGCTTGTACCCGCGTGGTGTGGGAGTACCTGGGTCAGGAGATCAATCGCATCAATGCTTACCGCCAGGTAAAACTGTACCGGCCGGATGATCCGCGTATAGACGACGATATACGCAAGCGCTTGGATGTGGGACTGCTCAGGAACGGATTGTTCGAAGTCGAGTAGGGCAGTGCATCAAGCGGCATTGAAGATGAACGCGGCCACGGTGCTTGCGACCTGATCCGCAACGGCTGGGTTATCGCGCAAGTAAGAGGGGGTGCTGTGGTCGCAGTCTGCAATGACGAAGCGGTGTAGACGACCCGTTGGATCGAGCGAGTCGGCGCCTTGATCAATGCTCCAGGAATCGGACTGTACCGCTCGGCCCTGGGTCTCATGGGGCGTGCTGAGCGGATCCTAGTTGCCACAGTTATGCTCGACAATCAACATAGAACGCGGGGCTGGAACCGTTCGATCAGGACATAGCTATGTCACTCGAGAAAGCCGTATAACCTTGACGGCGGCGGTTAACGCCGGGCCCCACTGCAGCATGTGTCGTGCGCGAATGAACCAGCAGAAGCGGTTATTTGTAGCCGTCTCGTTGCTGAAAGGCAGTCATTGTTTCCTAAACCGTCGCACGTATTTCTCCTATATGTCTTCCATCGGTATTGGGAGGTCGGAACAAGCACCGCCTGCGGCACTCACATAGACCCACGTTGGACTTCCCCGCCCGGAAACCGCAAAATGGCCCCTCTCCCTTACAACCTCCGGATCTGCTGACTCTATGCGTATGCGCCTAATGCTGTTGGGTGGTGGCAATGCCCTCGGGCAAGCGCTGATTCGTCTTGGGGCCGAGGAGGACATCGCTTTCCTGGCGCCGCGCCCTCCAGAGGAGGGCTGGGCCCCTGCCAGCCTTACCCAGTTGCTCGACGATCATCGTCCCGACGCCGTGGTCAACCTGGCGTATTACTTCGACTGGTTCCAGGCCGAGTCGGTCAGCGAGCAGCGTCTGGCCCTTCAGGAACGCGCCGTGGAGCGGCTGGCAGAACTGTGCCAGCACCACCAGATCACGCTGGTCCAGCCCTCGAGCTATCGGGTGTTCGATGGCTCGCGGGCAACCGCCTATAGCGAAAAGGACGAGCCATTGCCGCTGGGTATGCGCGGCCAGGCGCTCTGGCGCATCGAGCAAAGCGTTCGGGCAGCCTGCCCGCAGCATGTGCTGCTGCGGTTCGGCTGGGTACTGGATGAAAGCATCGATGGTCTGCTCGGCCGGTTCCTGACACGCGCCGAGCTGCCCCAGGAGCTGTTGCTGGCCGATGATCGTCGGGGTAATCCGACGCCGGTGGACGATGCCGCCAGGGTCATCCTCTCGGTGCTCAAGCAGCTCGATTGCAACTCGCCGCTGTGGGGGACCTACCACTACGCCGGGAACGAAGCGACGACCCCCGTGGCGCTAGGGCAGGCGATTCTCGCCGAAGCTGGCCAGCATCGTCAGCTCGCGGTGCAGACGCCTACGCCGCAGGCCCATGCCGCGCGCCCGGATGCCAGCGAAGAGCCGCAAAATGCAGTGCTGGCTTGCAAGAAAATTCTTCACACCTTCGGTATAAAGCCGCGTGCCTGGCGTGCGGGCTTGCCGCCTCTTCTGGACCGGTTCTATCGCCATGGCTGATGCCCCCATTCTGATCACCGGCGGTGCCGGCTTCATCGGCTCCCATCTGTGCGACGCATTGCTGGCGCGGGGCTACCCTGTGCGCGTCGTCGATGATCTATCCACAGGCAAGCGCGACAACCTGCAATTGGGTCACCCTTTACTGGAGCTCATCGAGGGTGACGTTGCCGACGCCCCGCTGGTGCAACGCGCGGCAGCGGGCTGTCAGGCCGTGGTGCACCTGGCGGCGGTAGCCTCGGTACAGGCTTCGGTCGATGATCCGGTGCGCACGCACCAGAGCAATTTCATCGGCACGCTCAACGTCTGTGAAGCCATGCGCGTTCATGGCGTGCGTCGCGTGTTGTTCGCCTCCAGTGCAGCGGTCTACGGCAACAACGGTGAAGGCGAGTCCATTGCCGAAGATACGCCCAAGGCCCCCCTGACGCCTTACGCCGTGGACAAGCTGGCCAGCGAACAGTACCTGGACTTCTATCGGCGCCAGCATGGCCTTGAGCCGGTGGTGTTCCGGTTCTTCAACATCTTCGGACCACGACAGGACCCTTCCTCGCCTTATTCGGGTGTCATCAGCATTTTCAGCGAGCGTGCGTTGCAGGGCCAGCCGATCACCGTGTTCGGGGACGGCGAGCAGACTCGGGATTTTCTGTACGTAGGTGACCTGGTGCAGGTGATGGTGCAGGCGCTTGAGCAAACGCAGGTCGAAGAAGGGGCCGTGAACATCGGTCTGAACCAGGCCACTTCGCTGAACCAGATGCTCGCTGCGCTGCAGCAGGTGGTGGGCAGCTTGCCGGCCGTGAGCTACACCACGCCGCGCTCGGGCGACATCCGCCATTCACGGGCGGACAACAGGCGGTTGCTGGCGCGCTTCGACTTCAAGCGGGCGACCTCGATGGTCGAGGGTTTGTCCCGGTTGCTGGGCAAGCTTCGCTAGCGCCAACCGGCGCCGTTCTCCGGCACCTTGTACGCATGCAACGAAACGGGGCGGCCTTGGCCGCCCCGTCTGTTTTGCAACAGTCGCTCAGAACTTGTAGCCCAGGCCGACCATGTATACCCAAGGGTCGACGTCCACGTCGACCTTGGTCTTGCTGTAGCCCAGGGCGCTTGGGCCGTTGACGCTGGCCTTGGTGTCGATGTCCACGTACCAGACTGCGGCGTTGACCAGCAGGTTGTCGGTGATCATGTAGTCCATGCCCAACTGGCCGGCAAAGCCGACCGAATCCTGCAGCTTCAGGTTGCTGAACCCTTGCTGCTTACGGTTGCTGCTCAGGTCTTCATCGAAGAACAGGGTGTAGTTGATACCAACGCCCGCATAGGGCTGAAACTTCGACGAAGCCTCCATCGGGTAATACTGCAGCGACAGGGTCGGCGGCAGTTGCTTGATGTCGGCCAGCTTGCCGTCCAGCCCGCCGCCCAGGCCCTTCACGCCAACGGTGTGCTGGAACGGAGTGGCAGCCAGCAGTTCCAGGCCGATGTGGTCGGTGAGCATGTAAGCGAATGCCAGGCCCAACTGAGTGTCGCTATCCAGAGTTGCCTTGGTGCCTGCCACCTTGTTGCCGTCGAACTTCAGGTCGCTGCTGCTCTCGTTGGGCGCAGTGGTGATGGCGCCGGCACGCACGATGAAATCACCGGGTTGATACGCGTGCGCAGCCGGGGCGGCGAGTGCCAGGGCCACGAGTGAGGCACCGAGCAAGGACTTGTTCATGGAAGCTCCCAAAGGACGTTGATAATCGTGTGGTCCAATGGTACGGATGCGACTAAACAGAAAGTTTGACCCAGCTCAACGAAGCGTCTGCACCGGCGCTTAGAAGGCTCATCTGAGCTCATAGGCGTAGATCTTTTCGGCCTCCATCTGGTAACCGGCATCCGCCAGCTCGCTGCTCGAGGGTTTGACGTGCATCGTGCCCTCTATCCAGTAGGGCTGGTACAAATCCTCTACCCGCACACCCATTTCACTGACGATGTGCACGATCTGGTTGGATGGGGGCGGTGGCACGTGGATGCAGGCACCGTAGTAGGGCACCAGGAGAAATTCAGTGGTGCGCCCTTGCTCGTTGACCTCCAACGGCACGATATAACCGGGCAGTTTGATCAGCTGGCCATCCAGGCTATTCACCACGGGAGCATCGGGCCCCTGCTGGCGCGCGGGCGGGGCGGACTCGGCAGACAGTGCGTCGCTGAGCTGCGACATATCGTGCAAGGGCGCAAGTTGCGGTGCGATGACCGGCGCGCCTTCGGGGATCAGGGCGGGCCAGTCGAGCTCTCTGGGTTCCGATCCCCATACGGGTACCGCGAAGAGCAAGAGCAGGGACATGAACAGCTGCCAGGCGGGTCTTTTGATCGACCGGTCAGTACCAGCACGGTGTGCGCGCCAGGCGGTGCTGGCGCGTCGTCCCACGAAGCAGGTGGTGAAGCATCGGGTCATCACAGGCTCCTAAAGGTGGATCGACAAACCATCGGCCAACGACTGCCGATAAGCTCGCCACGCCGGTACGCTGCCCATCAGCAAGGCCGCGCCGAGAATGATGGCCAGCAATGTCCATTCATGCGCGCTGGGCCAGGCCAGTGGCAGGTACAGACCATAGTTGGCCTGCACGTATCCCTGGGCCAACGCGATGCCGGCGTACAGCAAGCCAAGCCCGGCGATGATGCCGGCAATTGCAAGCGCCAGTGCTTCCAGCACCAGCAACCCCGCAATGTGCCACGGTCGAGCTCCTACCGAGCGCAGAATTGCCATCTCACGACGACGCTCGTTCAGGCTGGTGAGAATCGCCGTAAGCATGCCGATCAGGCCAGTCAGCACCACGAACAACGAGACCACGAACAGAGCCTGTTCGGCGGTACCCATCAGGCTCCACAGCTCTTGCAATGCCACGCCCGGCAAAATCGCCAATAGCGGCTCGTTACGGTATTCGTTGATCTCGCGCTGCAGGCTGAAGGTGGCGATCTTGTTGTTCAAGCCAAGCATGAACGCGGTGATCGCGGCAGGCTGCAGGTCCATGCCACGTGCCTGCTGAGCACTGATGCGCCCGGCGCCACGGGCCGGCACCCCGTTGTGCCAGTCGATATGGATGGCCTCCATGCCGGCCAGACTGATGTGCAAGGTGCGGTCGACCGGCGTGCCGGTGCGCTTGAGTACGCCGACCACGGTGAAGGGCTTGTCGTCGTGCTTGACCAGGCTGATGGCCGCTATGCCATGCGCCAGCACCAGCTTGTCGCCCAGCTTGTAGTGCAAGGCGTCGGCCACTTCCGCCCCCAGTACCACTTCAAACGGGTCATCGGCAAATTCACGGCCCTCGCTCAAGGCCAGGTGTTGCTTGCGCCCGTACCGATAGTGGCTGAAATAGTCGCTTGTGGTGCCCATCACCCGGTAGCCGCGGTGCGAGTCGCCGAGCGAGATGGGGATCGCCCACTTCACTCGTGGGTCCTGGGCGTAGTGCTGGTAGCTGTCCCAGCGGATATTGTTGGTGGCGTTGCCGATGCGGAATACCGAGTACAGCAGCAGATTCACCGACCCCGAACGAGCACCCACTATCAGGTCGGTCCCGCTGATGGTGCTGGCAAAGCTGGCGCGGGCTTCGGTGCGTACTCGCTCGACGGCCAGCAGCAAACACACTGACAGGGCGATGGCAAAGGCGGTGAGAAAGGCGGTGAAGCGGCGGTTGGCCAGGCTGGCCAGGGCAAGGCGGAGCAGGTACATCAGGCCTCCCGGGGCTTGGCGGCGCGATTGAGTTCGGCCAGAGAAAGATGGCGGTCGAACAGTGGCGCCAGGCTCTGGTCGTGGCTGACGAACAACAGGCTGGCACCGGCGGCACGGCATTCATCGAACAGCAGGCGGATGAAGACTTCGCGGGTATCGGCATCCAGCGCCGAGGTCGGTTCGTCAGCAATTACCAGTTCGGGCTGGCCGATCAGTGCGCGGGCAGCAGCAACGCGCTGCTGCTGGCCGATCGACAGGCTGTCGGCGCGGCGGGCGAGCAGGGCGGGGTCGTCCAGGCCGAGGTGTGCCAACAGCGTGCTGGCTGCCTGGTCGACACTGCCATGGCGTTGCTCGGCGCGGGCCTTGCGGCTGCGCGAGAAGCGGCAAGGCAGCTCGACGTTTTCACGGACTGACAGGAACGGCAGCAGGTTGAACTGCTGGAAGATGTACCCCATGTGATCGACTCGGAAGCGGTCACGAGCGCCCTGGCCGAGACCGCCAAGGTCCTGGCCGAGCAGCTGAATCCGGCCTTGGGCGGGTACGCTCACCCCGCCCAGCAGGCCCAGCAAGGTGGTCTTGCCACTGCCGCTGGGGCCCTTGAGGAACAGGGCTTCACCAGCGTCTAGGTGGAAGGCCGGAACATCCAGCAACGGCGGCTGACCTGGCCAGGCGAACACCAGGTCACGCAGTTCGATCAACGGCTGGCTCATTCAGAAGGCGACCGCTGCCTTGTCGGGCGTGGCTTCAACGCCTTTCTGGCCGTTCGGGCCGATAAGTTGCACGTTGATTTTCTGGGTGGCCGGATAGGCCTTGAACAGTGGCGTAAGGTCCACTTGTGCCAGTTTTTCGGGGTTGGCGCAGGTCAGCTGGTAGTGGGCGCCGATGTCGCTGTGCTGGTGGCCATGTTCATGCTCATGTTCGTCGCCATCGTCGTCGGCTTTCGGGGCGTCGCCAAACAGTGGGCTTTCCAGCTCCTGCTGGTCTTCTTTGCAGCCTGCGGCAACCGGCAAGCTAAACAGTTGCAGCGGTTTTTCGAGCTGCTGGCGCACGGCGGCGACCTTGGCTTTGTCGGCATCGCTGCTGGCGGCATGTTCGAAGCCAACCAGGTTCATCGCCGGGCTGTCCAACTCCAACTCAAGGGCGTTCCCATCGAGCACGACGTTGAGCTTGGCTACGCCATGCTCGTGGGCACCGAGAGTGCCATGGGCATGGTCGTGATCATGCTCATCGTGGGCATGGGCGACGGCCAGGGGCAGCAAGGCGAAGGGCAGGGCAAGCAGCAAGCGACGCATGGACGGCTCCGAGAACGAGAGTAAGGATGGGTAATGTTATAACAAAGTTTCTACGCGCCGCCAGTCTGCATGGCGAAGGTTTCATCTTGCGGTAGCATGGTTGCATTGAGCTGGGTTCAAGGAATGCATCATGAGAATTCGTGGACAGATTGGAGAGTGGCCGGTGGACCTGACCATCGAGCTGGCGCCTGAAGAGTGGGCGCAGCTTGGGCGGCAGATTGATGTGCCGGTGTCGGCGCATGCCGCAGCAACTGAACCCGTGGCGGTACCGCGACAGGATGATGGGCAGTGGGCCATTGCACTGGATATGCTGCGTCAAGCCGGGCAGCTTTCCGGGCCTGAGTTAATGGAACGCCTGACTGGGCTGACCGGCAATGCAGCGTCAGCCAAGAGGTTGCTGGTGCGTTTGCGTCACTGCTCGCAAGTGAGCGTGCGGGCGGGTACAGAAGCCCCGCTGTATTACTGGCTAAATTGCGCTAGCGAGCAGGTTTGAGCGGGATGGCGGGTGAGCCCCTGATATTTTTGTCAGTGGCTAAGCCTGAGGCAGACGTTTGTAATGTGCTGACAACGGATCGGAGGGTTGGTCATGCACGAAGGCAGAGTTTCTGAGTCAGAAAAGTATGACATGCGCGGCTATCGGGTGCATTTTGTTTTCAACACCGAAAAGCTCAACACGCTGTGTGAGCAATGGCATGCCAGCAGGCCCGACGATCATTGGCCCGGTAACGAAACCGTGGATTTTGTCCACGATCGGCCGAGTGGCTGGCTGACAACACGGTCTGTGCTGGGCTATCCGCTTTTGCAGTTTCCGTTAGGTAATAGCGAGACGATCAGCGTTGCGAGGCGCTTTGTGTCTTATGCTTCATACGAATTCCAGAGACCGGCTGGCGCGCAGTACGCCGATATCCTGGAGGTCGTTGCCGGAAGCAAAAATGAACGCATGGCTTTGTTTCAGACATTCGAACTCGATCAGTGCGTGGGGAGTTACGAATACGGCAAGGTGCCCATGTTCACCGTGAAGGGCGATTGCGGTTTTGCCGTCGGTTTCCTGGGGCATGAATATCGAGATACGGATGCGGCGCTGCCGTTCAAGTTTCGATTCGATGAGCTGGCAGCGGATAAAAAGGTTGTTGTGCTACCGCTGAATCATGAAATTTGGTTCGGCAAGTGGCTGATGGAAAATATACGGTTCGATCCCCGCAAGGTTGATGGTCAGCCATCCCACGTTCTATATATTTCCAATGCGGGGAGTAAGCGCGAAATCGACCCAGACGTCAGGGGTGCTCCTGCTATACAGGCGTCGAGCAGTGACCCAGGGGTGGTAGCGTCATGCTATATAGATGTCGTGGATATTCCTAAGGAAGGTTACACCGGGCGAGACTTCGAAGCGCTGGCGCAGTTGTTATTCCCTGGGGGCTATCTGGCTTACGCTGGCGTCAATCGGCACGGTCCGAACTGGGACTATGTTGTTGAGGCCAAGTTGGTAGTTGCGTTTCCGGCCGGTTCGGTGGCTGCGCCGGATGCCGCTCTGTACTCCGCCCACGTGAATCCGTTGATCAGGGTTGTCTCCGCGGGGGGGGCGAAACAGCAAATGACTGTGAATACCGTTAATCCCGCTAAACCTTTCTGGCGTATCGACACAGGAGGCTCAGGCACACTGGCGCCCGACGGGCGTTTTTGCGGCTATACCCCGCAGGCCGAGGGTAACGTCAAGTATGAGCAAAACCCTGTAACCGGGTATCAGGCAGCGCTGCGCTCTTCCTTGAGCGGAAAGCCGGTTGACATTGTTCGGATCGTGACCGGTTTTGCACTGCTACCACTGTACTCGACCATGGTGGTGGTCAATACGCGACAAACGCATTACTTCAAGCTCGCCGCGGCTGGCAACAATGTGCAGTTGACGTTCTGCCATCGCCCGTGGGGTGGTGGTGAGCAAGTTGTCGCGCCGGAAGAAACCGAATGGTCAGTATTGGCAGGAGGCGGAACCGTGGAATACGGTGTTTTCAAACCCGGAGCATCCAGCAAGTTTGCGGTCGTGCAAGCTATACACAAGAATCCGATTTACATGCAGTTCGCAGTTATCGTCATTCCGGTACCTTTGCTTTCTGCCGCTGAGTTCGTGACCATGCGTAACGGTGGCTGACGTCATAAAAGTGAGAGGCAGGGAGATGCTGCGTCATCTGCCCTTGCCGTTCGGGCACGGTGCGGGTCAGAACATCGCCGCCGACAGCTTGCGGCGATAAACGCCCACCAGCGGGTGATCCCCACCCAACAACTCGAACACTTGCAGCATCGCCTTCTGCGGCAACCCGTTCTCGTAGCCACGGTTACGCTGGAACAGTTTCAGCAGCCCATCCAGCGCCGCCTCGTACTGCTGGCGCGCCAGTTGCTGGATGCTCAGTTGATAAGCCGCTTCATCGTCTTGCGGGTTCTGTGCCAGGCGGCTTTTAAGGTCGGCCACTTCCGGCAGGCTGGCGGCCTGGCGCAGGAAAGTAAGCTGTGCCTTGGCACCGGCCAACGCGGCTTTGTGCTCATCAGTCTTGACCGCGTCCAGTACCACCTGGGCCTCGTCCAATTCACCACGCTCGGCCAGGCAGCGCGAATACAGGATCAGCGCTTCGGCGTTGCTGTTGTCTTCACCCAGCAGCGCCTGCAACAGCCCTTCGGCCTCGGCAAAGCGGCTTTCGGCAAACAGCGCCTTGGCCTGCTCCAGCGGCGATGCCGCGGGTGCGGCAGGCATTTGCACATGCGGTTCGAGCATGGTGCGGATGGCCGACTCCGGCTGTGCACCGGCAAACCCGTCCACCGGTTGGCCGTCCTTGAACAGCACCACCGTCGGCAGGCTGCGGATGCCGAACTGGGCAACCACCTGCTGTTCCACGTCGCAGTTGATCTTGGCCAGCAGCAGCTCGCCCTGGTAACCCTCGGCAATCTTCGCCAGCAGTGGCATCAGTGCCTTGCACGGTGCACACCACTCGGCCCAGAAGTCCACCAGCACCGGCTTGTGGAAGGAGTTCTCGATCACCAGTTGCTGGAAGGTGGCATCGGTAGCGTCGAAAATGTAAGGCGTGTCTTGGGTCATCGCGACTCTCGCAAACTCGTGTATGGCGCCACTATAAAGCGTCGCGGCTGGCGTGGTACAGGCTGACCCGGCGGAATTCGTGCGGCTCGGCCAAGTCTGGCAGGGTCAGCGCTTCGAGTACGCCTAATTGCTGGTACAGCGGGTGGCTGAAGTCGCGTACGCGCGAGTCGGCGACCAGCGCCTGGCGGCCGCGGCCGAGGAAGGCATCCAGCAGCGGAAGGTTGGCGCGGTCGTACAGCACATCGGCAACCAGGATCAGGTCGAAGCGGTCGGCTTCGGCAAAAAAATCGCTGCTGTAGCTCAGCTCAACCCCGTTCAGTGCTGCATTGGCACGGCAGGCGTCGAGGGCCAGCGGGTCGAGGTCGCAGGCCACCACCTCCAGGGCCCCCGCTCGGGCAGCGGCGATACCGGCGATGCCCGAGCCGGCGCCAAAATCGAGCACACGCTTGCCAGCCACCCATTGCGGGTTCGCAGCCAGGTAGCGCGCCATCGCCAGGCCGCTGGCCCAGCAGAAGCTCCAGTACGGCGGTTCTTCGAGAATGCGCCGGGTTTCTTCGCTGCTGAAGGCCCGGTCCATGTTCCGGTCATCGATCAACCACAGTTTCAGCGGGCACTCAGGCAAATCGCTGACCACCAGGCGCGCTTCGCCGATCAGGCCGCTCAGGGCCTGCTGCAGAGCGATCGGCGCCACTTAGGGTGCCTTTTCGAACTGCAGCGGGCCGGTGGCCTGGGTTTGCGCCTGGGTGATGCGCAGCGGTGGCAGGTGCATGATCAACTGGCCGGAGCGGCTGGCGCGACCGCGCAGCTCTACCCTGGCACCGGCTGGAAATGCCTCGGGGTTGAAACGCAGCTGGTACGGCAGGGCCTGCCCGGTGGCGGGCAGTGAGCTGCTGGCCAGCAGCTGTTGCGGGCGACCGCGATCATCGATCACCAGCAGGGCCAGCTCCACTTCCGCGCCGGCGGGAATCCCGGTCAGCGTGCCACTTAGCTCGCGCTGATAGGCTGGCAGGGGCCCCAGCGGCTGGGTTTTTTTCACCACGTTGGCAGGTGCCGGCGCGGGAGGCTGTTCGGTCTTGGGCCGGTCACTGCCACAAGCAGTGAGCAGGGCGGCGCAGCACAACATGGCGAGCGCTCGGAGATGCATGGGGTAGTCCTTCAGGGGCAGAATTCAATGGATGTTAACCCCTTTGGCTTGTCTTGCCAGTGGGATGCGCTACCATGGCCCTCCCTTTTTTTGTTGCCTGCCACCATGCACTGTCCCTTTTGCGGTGCCAACGACACCAAGGTCATCGACTCGCGCCTTGTCGCCGAGGGCGAGCAAGTGCGGCGCCGTCGCGAATGCGTCGCCTGCGGCGAGCGCTTCACCACCTTCGAAACCGCCGAGCTGGTGTTGCCCCGGCTGATCAAGCAGGACGGTACTCGCCAGCCCTTCGACGAAGACAAGTTGCGTGCCGGCATGCAGCGGGCGCTGGAGAAGCGTCCGGTCAGCGTCGAGCGTCTCGAGGCTGCCCTGGCCCACATCAAAAGCCGCCTGAGGGCCACCGGCGAGCGCGAAGTCAAGTCGCTGGTGGTGGGTGAGCTGGTGATGGGCGAGTTGCGCAAGCTCGATGAAGTGGCCTATATCCGCTTCGCTTCGGTTTATCGACGCTTCCAGGACCTTGACGAATTTCGCGAAGAAATCGACCGCCTGGCCCGTGAGCCGGCCAAAGAGTGAGCATGCAAACGCCCGCAGCTGGGCTTGACGCCCATTACATGGCCCGCGCCCTCGAACTGGCGCGCAAGGGCCTGTACACCACCCACCCCAACCCCCGAGTAGGCTGTGTCATCGTCCGCGATGGCGAAGTGGTGGGTGAAGGCTGGCATGTTCGCGCCGGGGAGCCGCATGCCGAGGTGCATGCCCTTCGCCAGGCCGGCGAACGGGCGCGGGGCGGCTGTGCCTATGTCACCCTCGAACCCTGCAGCCACCATGGCCGCACGCCGCCGTGTGCCGAAGCCTTGGTCAAGGCCGGTGTCGCGCGGGTGGTGGCAGCCATGCAGGACCCGAACCCGCAGGTGGCCGGGCAAGGGCTGCAGCGGCTCGCCCAGGCGGGGATCGAAGTGGCCAGCGGCGTGCTCGAAGATCAGGCACGCGCCCTTAACCCAGGTTTTCTCAAGCGCATGGAATATGGGTTGCCCTACGTGCGCGCCAAGCTGGCCATGAGCCTGGATGGTCGCACTGCCATGGCCAGTGGCGAAAGCCAGTGGATCACCGGCCCCGCCGCCCGGTCCGCCGTGCAGCGCCTGCGCGCCCGGTCCAGCGTGGTCCTGACCAGTGCGAGCAGTGTGCTGGCTGACAATGCACGCATGACGGTGCGTGGCGCCGAATTGGGCCTGGATGCCGAAGCCACCGCCCTGGCCCTCAGCCGGGCACCGCTGCGAGTGCTGGTCGACGGCCGTTTGCGCCTGCCGCTGCAGGCCCCCTTTTTCCAGGCCGGGCCTGCGCTGGTGGTGACCGCCGTCGCAGATGACCCACGCTATGCCGCTGCCGGCCATGAATTGCTCAGCCTGCCGGGCGACAATGGCCATGTCGACCTGCGAGGGTTGCTCGAAGCCCTGGCGGCACGTGGTGTCAACGAAATCCTGCTGGAAGCCGGCGCCGGCCTGGTCGGCGCCTTCGCTCAGCAAGGTCTTGTCGACGAGTACCAACTGTTCATGGCGGGCACGTTCCTCGGATCCAGCGCACGTCCGCTGCTGGACTGGCCATTGACCCGCATGAGCGAGGCGCCGCGGCTGAAGATCACCGACATGCGGGCGGTAGGCGATGACTGGCGGGTCACGGCCGTGCCGCTGCCTGCTCCCGGCGTATAATGCGCGGCTTGCCCCGCGCGCACCGTTTTGAGGAAGACCCATGTTCACCGGCATCATCGAATCCATCGGCACCATCCGCAGCCTGACGCCCAAAGGTGGTGACGTGCGTGTGCATGTCGACACGGGCAAGCTCGACCTGGGTGACGTAAAGCTCGGTGACAGCATCGCCGTCAATGGCGTGTGCCTGACGGCGGTCGAGCTGCCTGGCAACGGTTTCTGGGCCGACGTCAGCGTCGAAACCCTCAAGCGCACGGCCTTCGTCGACTTGAAAAGTGGCAGCAAGGTCAACCTTGAGAAAGCGTTGACGCCCACCACCCGCTTGGGCGGGCACCTGGTCAGTGGCCACGTCGACGGCGTCGGCGAAATCATCTCGCGCAGCGATAACGCGCGCGCTATCCAGTTCCGCGTGCGTGCGCCGCGGGAACTGGCCAAGTACATCGCCCATAAGGGTTCGATCACCGTCGATGGCACCAGCCTGACGGTCAATGAGGTCAATGGCGCCGAGTTCGAGCTGACCATCGTCCCGCACACCCTGTCCGAAACCATCATGGCCGACTACCGCGCAGGGCGTCGGGTGAACCTTGAGGTCGACCTGCTGGCCCGTTACCTGGAGCGCTTGCTGCTGGGTGACAAGGCGGCCGAGCCGAGCAAGGGCAGTGGCATCACCGAAAGTTTCCTGGCCGCCAACGGCTTCTTGAAATCCTGATTGAGAAGGGGGTGCCGCGTGGCGCTCAACAGCATCGAAGAACTGGTCGAAGACATCCGCCAGGGCAAAATGGTCATCCTGATGGATGACGAAGACCGCGAAAACGAAGGCGATATCATCATGGCAGCCGAATGCTGCCTGCCCGAGCACATCAATTTCATGGCCAAGCACGCCCGTGGCCTGATCTGCATGCCGATGACCCGCGAGCGTTGCGAAACCCTGAAGCTGCCGCTGATGGCGCCGCGCAATGGCTCGGGCTTCGGCACCAAGTTCACCGTTTCGATCGAGGCTGCCGAAGGCGTTACCACCGGCATCTCCGCCGCCGACCGCGCGCGCACCGTACAGGCCGCCGCCGCCAGGGACGCCAAGGCCGAAGACATCGTCAGCCCCGGGCACATCTTCCCGCTCATGGCCCAGCCAGGCGGTACGCTGGCCCGCGCCGGGCACACCGAAGCGGCCTGCGACCTGGCGCGCATGGCCGGCTTCGAGCCCAGTGGCGTGATCTGCGAGGTCATGAATGACGACGGCACCATGTCGCGCCGCGCCGAACTCGAAGTGTTCGCTGCAGAACATGGCCTGAAGATCGGCACCATCGCGGACCTCATTCACTACCGCATGATCCACGAACGTACCGTGCAGCGGGTTTCCGAGCAGTCGGTGGAAAGCGAGCTGGGCGAGTTCAACCTGGTGACCTACCGCGATGCGGTCGAAGGTGACGTGCACATGGCCTTGACCCTGGGCACCATCTGCGCCGAAGAGCCCACCCTGGTACGGGTGCACAACATGGACCCACTGCGCGACCTGCTGCTGGTCAAGCAGCCAGGCCGATGGAGCCTGCGCGCTGCCATGGCCGCCGTGGCCGAGGCCGGAAGTGGCGTGGTGCTGCTGCTCGGGCACCCGCTCGATGGCGATGTGCTGCTCGCTCACATCCGCGAAAGCGCAGGCGATGCGCCGGCCAAGACGCCGACGACCTACAGCACCGTGGGTGCCGGTTCGCAGATCCTGCGTGACCTCGGTGTGCGCAAGATGCGCCTGATGAGTTCGCCGATGAAGTTCAATGCGATATCCGGATTCGACCTGGAAGTTGTAGAATACGTGCCCTCCGAGTGACTTGAGGCGGCAATGACGCCCTCCAGCTCGAGTCCATACCCCTGTCGAGGCCGCCAGCAAGCGGCCTTGCGTTTGAAGATGAGAATATCGGAATGACCCTGAAGACCATCGAAGGTACCTTCATTGCCCCCAAAGGTCGCTATGCTTTGGTGGTTGGCCGCTTCAACAGCTTCGTCGTCGAAAGCCTGGTAAGCGGTGCCGTTGATGCCCTGGTACGCCACGGTGTCAGCGAAAGCGACATCACCATCATCCGTGCCCCGGGTGCGTTCGAGATCCCGCTGGTGGCACAGAAGGTCGCTCAGCAAGGTGCCTATGACGCGATCATCGCGTTGGGCGCCGTGATCCGTGGTGGTACCCCGCACTTCGAATACGTGGCGGGCGAGTGCACCAAGGGCCTGGCCCAGGTGTCCATGGAGTTCGGTGTACCTGTGGCGTTCGGCGTGCTGACCGTCGACTCCATCGAGCAGGCCATCGAGCGTTCCGGCACCAAGGCCGGCAACAAAGGTGCAGAAGCCGCCCTGTCTGCCCTGGAAATGGTAAGTCTGCTGGCGCAGTTGGAGGCCAAGTGATTAGCGACGAAAGCGATCGTTTCAACCCGCGCGATCCCAAGCCTGCGGATGCCGGCAAGCCATCCAAGAGCGCCAAGCGTCGTGAAGCCCGCAAGCTCGCGACCCAGGCACTGTATCAGTGGCACATGGCGCAGCATTCGTTGAACGAGATCGAAGCGCAGTTCCGGGTCGATAACGACTTCGCAGATGTCGACGGCGCCTACTTCCGTGAAATCCTGCATGGCGTTCCGGCCATCAAGGACGAAATCGACGGTGCGCTCAAGCCCTGCCTGGACCTGAGTCTCGACGAGCTCGACCCGGTCGAGCTGGCCGTGTTGCGTCTGTCCACCTGGGAGTTCATCAAGCGTATCGACGTGCCCTATCGCGTCGTGATCAACGAAGGTGTCGAACTGGCCAAGGTCTTCGGCGCCACCGATGGCCACAAGTTCGTCAACGGCGTGCTCGACAAACTGGCCCCGTCGCTGCGTGAAGTCGAAGTCAAGGCGAACAAGCGCTGATTCCGGCGCAGCCTGGCCATGGGTGAGTTCGAGCTGATCAACCGTTACTTCGCCTCTGCGCACTGTGCGCTGCACGGCGAAGGTGAGGGCGTGGCGCTGGGCATCGGCGACGACTGTGCGCTGCTGGATCTGCCTCCGGGCGAACAGCTGGCCATCTCGACCGATACCCTGGTGGCCGGCGTGCATTTCCCCGCCGTCTGCGACCCGAAGCTGCTGGGCCAGCGTTGCCTGGCCGTAGCCGTCAGTGATCTGGCGGCCATGGGTGCTACCGCGATCGGTTTCACACTGGCCCTCACCCTGGCTGACGTCAGTCACGAATGGCTGGAGGAATACTCAGATGGTTTGAGCCGCATGGCTCACCGTTGCCGCATGAGCCTGATTGGCGGGGACACCACCCGTGGGCCGTTGAGCATCACCGTGACGGTGTTCGGCCGCGTGCCGAGCGGGCAGGCATTGCGACGGACCGGCGCGCGGCCCGGCGACCTGCTATACGTCGGGGGTCCATTGGGCAAGGCTGCTGCCGCCTTGCCGCTGGTGCTGGGTGAGCGGCAGGCGTCGCCTGCCGTGGCAGCGCCGCTGCTGGCCCAGTACTGGGCGCCCATGCCGCAGCTCACGCTCGGTGCCTTGCTCAGGGGGCACGCCACTGCGGCGCTCGATATTTCCGATGGCTTGTTGGCGGACTGTGGCCATATCGCCAAGGCATCCGGCGTGGCGCTGGAGGTGAACCTGGCGCAGGTGCCAGTGTCTGCTGAAGTGGAAGCATTCCTCGGGCGCGAGGCGGCGCTGCAGGCAGCCCTTTCCGGTGGTGACGACTACATCCTGGCGTTCACGGCACCCCCGAATGCCTTGACGCACCTGGCGCACTTTGGCTTCATCCAGGTCTACCCCATCGGCCGCGTTCTGGACGGGCAGGGCGTTTCTCTGCGAGACGCTCACGGTCAGGACATCACGCCCCAGCAGCGGGGCTATCAACACTTTAGGGAGAAACCGTGACCGACCACCCCAATCAGGTGCCTGCGGAGTTCGTTCCGCCATCGGTCTGGCGCAACCCCTGGCATTTCATCGCGTTCGGCTTCGGCTCCGGCACCTTGCCCAAAGCGCCCGGTACCTGGGGTTCGCTGGTCGCCATACCCTTCATCCCGCTCTGGCAGATGTTGCCCGATTGGGGCTACTGGCTGTTGCTGGGCATCACCATGCTGTTCGGCTTCTGGCTGTGCGGCAAGGTCGCCAACGACTTGCGCGTGCATGACCATGAGGGCATCGTCTGGGACGAAATGGTCGGCATGTGGATCACCCTTTGGCTGGTCCCCGATGGCTGGCAATGGCTGCTGGCGGGCTTCTTGATGTTCCGCTTCTTCGACATCCTCAAGCCCTGGCCCATCCGCTGGATCGACCGCCATGTGCATGGCGGGGTTGGCATCATGCTCGACGACGTGTTGGCTGGGGTCTTCGCCTGGCTGGGCATGCAGGTCCTGGTGTGGGCTGTCGCGTAAAACGGGGAGTACTGCCATGGCGCTGAAGTGTGTGCTGCTGGCGTTGTCGATAGGTATCGCCCCCTGGGCGGCCGCTGGCGACAGCCTGCCTACCCAGGTTCACCTGGTGAGCGAGGAGTGGGCTGACTACACCAATGCCGATGGCACCGGTGTGGCCTGGGACGTGATGCGCAAGGTGTTCCAGCCCGCAGGGGTCGAGGTGGTGCCGCAGAGCGCGCCATACAGCCGTGCCATAGGCCTGGTCAAACGCGGTGAAGCTGATGCCTGGGTCGGTTCCTACAAGGACGAGAGTGAAGACAATCTCTACCCCCGTTGGCATTTCGACGTCGATCATATTTACGCCCTGGGCCTTGCCAGCAAGCCGGCACCCACGCTGGCAACGATAGGCGATTATCGCCTGGCGTGGGTGCGCGGTTATGCCTATGGCAAGTACCTGCCCGGTGTGCGCGAATACCGTGAAATCCAGCGGCGCGAAGGCATTCTGCCCATGCTGGAACACGACCGAGTCGACTTCTACATCGACGCCATGACCGAAGTCGACTACGTCATCGGGCAAAGCGCGCAACCCGATCGGTTCCGGCGCACGCACGTGGTCGAGCTGCCCATGTACCTGGCATTCGCCCGCAGTGAGCGGGGCAAGGCATTGCGTGATGTGTTCGACAAACGCATGGCCGAACTGGTACGCAGTGGCGAACTCAAGCCGGTGTTCGAGCACTGGAAACAGCCTTACCCGTTCGACACGCATGCCAAGCCGTAGCGCTTGGCTCGTGCCTTGGCTGCCAAGCATCGAGGTTTTCGATATTAACCGGCGGTATACTGCGGGAGCACTGCCCGTAAGCTGCTGATACAATCGGTCCATTGAAATTCCCACTTATCCCAGGAGCACAACGTGCCCGTCGTCTTTGTTGCCGCCTCTAAACTCCCGACGCCCTTCGCAACTTTCACCATGCACGGCTTTCTGGATGAAGCCACCGGCCGCGAGCACGTCGTGCTCAGCCTGGGTGATATCGCCGATGGGCAACCGGTACTGGGGCGCCTGCACTCCGAATGCCTGACCGGCGATGCGCTGTTCAGTCAACGCTGTGATTGCGGGTCGCAACTCGAAGCTGCCCTCCAGGCAATTGCCCGCGAAGGCCGTGGTGTGCTGCTTTACCTGCGTCAGGAAGGCCGTGGCATCGGTCTGCTGAACAAGATTCGCGCCTACGAATTGCAGGACGGTGGGGCCGACACCGTCGAAGCCAACGAGCGCCTGGGGTTTGCCGCCGACCAGCGCGACTACGCCATGTGCCTGCCGATGCTCGAGCACCTGGGTATCAAGGCGCTGCGCTTGATGACGAACAACCCACGCAAGGTCAAGGCCTTGACCGACATGGCTATCGTGGTAGCAGAGCGTGTGCCGCTGCACACCGGGCATAACCCGCACAACAGCCATTACCTGGCCACCAAGGCGGGCAAGCTGGGCCACATGCTGGGTAATGAACATCAGGGTGAGGTGCCCCAGGCGTGACCCGCGCCGAGGTCAAGCGGCGCCTCGCCCTGGCCTGGTGGCAGTACCTGGCGGTCGGCCTGGTGCCGCTGCCCGTCATGGCCTGGGCGTTTGGCGGTGGCGAGGCGTTGATTCCCGTGTTGGCCATGCCGCTGTTCATTGCAGGCGCAGGCACCTTGTTTCTCACCTTGCCGCGTTTCGGCGCCTACAAGCGTGCCCTGATCGCTACTTCCAAGGCGCTCGGGACGCAAGGGGAGCCCGCTGCCTGGATCGAACTGGCTCGTGTGCGGCGCCTGGCCATGACCTATGCCTGCTTCCCCGCCTGGGTGGCCGCTGTATCGGTGCTGGTCGGTCTGGAGACCGTGCCACAGGTGCTGCTCGCCTTGTCCACCGTGGTGTTGCTCTGCCTCTACCGCCTGCCGTCTCAGCTCGGCTGATGCGCCGGCTCATCGCGGGGATGGCGCTCCTGGTGTGCTGCGTGACGAGCGCCGAGCCCTTGCGCGTGGTCAGCCTGGCGCCGTCGATGACTGAAATCATGCTCGAACTGCAGGCCGATGACCTGCTGGTGGGCGTGCTTGACGGCGGTGAACGACCGCCTGCTTTACGGGCGTTACCTTCTGTGGGGCGCCATGGGCAGTTGGACGTGGAACGTTTGCTCAGTCTGCGCCCTGATCTGCTCCTGCTGTGGCCTGGCAGCGTGCCGCCCGCGCAGCGCGACCAGCTCAAGCGTCTGGGTATCGGTACGTTCAGCGCAGAGCCCCATGGCATCGATCAGCTGATCGGCCAGATCGAGGACATTGCCAAGCGCGTAGGCCGTGCCGACCAAGGCCACCGCTATGCTCAGCTCCTGCGTACACGGCTGCTGGGGCTGCGCCAGCAATACCGTCGGGATAGGCCATTGCAGGTGTTCTACCAAGTGTGGGATCGCCCGTTGTACACCCTGGGTGGCCAGCAGGTGATCAGCGATGCGTTGGCCGTATGTGGTGCGCGGAACGTCTTTGCGGATCTGGGCCCGGCAGCGCCACAGGTGAGCGTGGAGTCGGTGCTGGCGCGCGACCCCGACGTCATCCTGGCCGCAGAGCCGGCGCAACTGGCCAGTTGGAAAGCTTGGCCGACACTGCGCGCCGTTGCGCAAGATGGGTTGCTGGTTGTGCCAGACAAGGGGATCGAACGCCCCAGCGGGCAGATGATCGAAGCAACGGCCCGCCTGTGCGAGCTGCTGGCCGCTAGAGCGCCGGCGTCCAGGTCACACTGAACAACAGCGTGCGGCCTTCCTCCTGGTAGGGGTGATAGATGCCTTGATAGCTGTACAGGGCGCGGCCGTAATTGCGATCGAACAGGTTGTCCAGTTTCGCTTCCACGGTCAGCGCCTCGGTCGCAGCCCAACTGCCACGCAACCCCAACAATGCATAACCGCCAAGGCGGTTGCGGTTCGCCTCGTCGTCGTAGCTGCTGCTGACGGCTTGCACGCTGGCACCGACGCCGAAGTGCCCCATGCGACGGTCCAGGTCCAGGCTCAAGGTGCGACGTGCTCGGCGGGCCAAAGTGTGGCCGCTGTCGCGGTCACGAGGGTCGATCAACGCCAGCCCCAGCTGGCTGGTCCATGCGCCCCATTGCTGGGCCAAGGCCAGTTCGACGCCATCGATGCGCGCCGATGCTACGTTGCGAGGAATGGCATCCTGGCCGAAGACAATCGCGTCGCGCAGGTCGGTTCGGTACAGGGAGGCTTCCAGGCGCGTCTCGGTTGACAGCTGGCTGCGCCACTGCACTTCATAGGTCTTGGAGTGCTCGGGGTCCAGGTCAGGGTTGCTGAACTGTGGGTAATACAAGTCGTTGAACGTCGGGGCCCGAAAGCCTTCGCTGTAGGACAGCAACACGTCGTTACGCTCATTGAGCGCAACGGTCAGGCTGCCACTCCAGGTGGTCTGGCTGCCGAACTGTTGATTGTGGTCTTGGCGCATGCCTACTTCGGTGGAGAAAAGCGGGCCTTGATAGCGGTGCTGGAGAAACACCGCACGGTTCCAGCGGCTGTCTTTCTCGAAATCAGTGCTGGCGTGGACACGATCCTGGTACCAGTCGGCACCGGCAAGCAGGCTGTGCCGGTCGTTCAGGGCCAGGTCGTTCTGCCAGGTCATCTGGTCGCGATAGGTGTTGAACACGAAGCGTTCGGCACTCAACTTGTCGCGCTTGTCGTCGCGGTTTTCGCTGTGGGCCACATCCAGCCGTGCGTGCCAGGCATCGGTAAGTTGTGCGTCGAGGTAACTGCCGAGGCTGGTGACGCTGAAGTCAGTGTACGGCTGTTGGCCAACGCTTTCGAAAGTGACAGGGTCAAAGCCGCCAAAGGGGTTGTCGTATTCGCTGCGGCCCCGGCTGTGCAGCAGGTTCATGCCGGCTTCCACACGTTCGCCGAGGGACTGGCTCAGGCTGAAGTTGAGCGATTTGTTGCGGTAGGCATCATGGTCGTCGTCGCTGCTGAACGATGGCCCGGTCGAATCGATGCCTGCCGTTTCATCCAGGCTCGCGCCCAGGTTGAAGCGGGTCGTGCCGTCGGCGCCTGATACCCCAAGGCTGCGTTGGAAGGTTTGTCGGCTGCCGGCAGCCAGGCGCAAGCGCGGGTGCAGGCCATCGCTTGCGCCACGTCGGGTGAACACCTGTATTACCCCGCCAATGGCATCGCTGCCGTACACCGCCGACCGCGACCCGCGCAGGACCTCGACGCGTTCGATCTGGTCGACATTCAGAAATTGCAGGCCGCTATCGCCCGAAGTGGCATTGGCGATACGCACACCGTCCACCAAAACCAGCGTTTGCGCGGTCTTCGTGCCGCGGATGAAGATGCCTGGCAGGCTGCCGCGCCCTCCGGTCGGTGCCACTTGTACGCCCGGCACGCGGCTGAGCAGGTCCGTGACGCTGCCCGGTTGCAAACGGTCGATATCGGCCCGCGTGAACACGGTGTTGGCAGTACTGGTGGCGGTACGCGATTCAACTTGGCGGCTGGCGCTGATGAGCACATCAGGCAGTTTCAGCGCATCGTCGCGTTCGGAGGCCAGCAGCGGCAGAGGCAGGCAAAACAGGGTGACGAGGGTCGGGCTTTTCATGGGCGGTACACGTATGTGAAGGCTGGGCACTCCAACACGACGGGGCCACATGCTGAAAAGCCCCTTGCCTTAAAGACGCCCGGAACGATGAAGGAGCCGGCAGGCTGCTTGCGCACATGCCTGCCGGCGCGCTTGGCCGAGGGCAGGGCTGCAAGACAGCCCCGGACATCAAAGCCCCAGCTTGACCATGCGTGCTTTGACGCAAGCTTCGATGCCTGCTGCATCCAACCCACATTCTGCCAGCATCTGCGCAGGCTTGGCATGTTCGACGTAGAGGTCTGGCAGGCCCAGGTGCAGCAGCGGCTTGACCACTGCTTCGCGAGCCAGGAACTCGCCAACGGCAGCGCCGGCGCCGCCCATTACGGCGTTCTCTTCAATGGTGACCAGCAGTTCATGGCTGGCTGCCAGCTCGAGCACCAGCGCTTCGTCAAGAGGCTTGACGAAGCGCATGTCCACGACCGTGGCATTGATCCGTTCGGCTACCTGCATGGCTTCGGCCAGCTGCACGCCGAAGACCAGCAGCGCGACCTTTTCACCCCGGCGACGCACCACGCCCTTGCCGATTTCCAGGGGTTCAAGGTCCTCGCCGACAGCGGCACCCGGGCCTGTCCCGCGCGGATAACGCACAGCGGCCGGGCCGTTGTACAGGTGGCCAGTGCTGAGCATCCTGCGCAACTCGCTTTCATCGCTGGGGGTCATCACCAGCATGCCGGGGATGCAACGCAGGTAGGACAGGTCGTAGCTGCCGGCGTGGGTCGGGCCGTCTTCACCCACCAGCCCGGCACGATCGATGGCGAACAGCACATCCAGGTTCTGCACGGCCACGTCGTGGATCAACTGGTCATAGGCCCGTTGCAGGAAAGTCGAATAGATGGCCACTACCGGCTTGCTGCCCTCGCAGGCCATGCCTGCGGCGAGCGTGACGGCATGTTGCTCGGCGATCGCCACATCGAAGTAGCGTTCAGGGTAGCGTTCGCTGAACGCCACCAGGTCTGAGCCTTCCTTCATGGCCGGCGTGATGCCTACAAGCCGATCATCGGCGGCAGCCATGTCGCACAGCCATTGGCCGAACACGGCGGAGTATTTCGGTCCACTGGCTTGCTTGGGTGCAGCCGGCTTGTCGACGGGCTCGAGCTTGGTGATGGCGTGGTAGCCTATCGGATCGACCTCGGCCGGGGCGAACCCCTTGCCCTTCTTGGTCACCACGTGCAGGAACTGCGGCCCCTTGAGGTCGCGCATGTTGCGCAGGGTGGCGATCAAGGTCGGCAGGTCATGCCCGTCGATCGGGCCGATGTAGTTCCAGCCCAGCTCCTCGAACAGCGTGCCCGGCACCAGCATGCCCTTGGCGTACTCCTCGGTGCGGCGGGCGATTTCCCAGGCGCCTGGCAGGCGCGAGAGGACTTTCTTGCTGCCCTCGCGCATGCTGGTGTAGGTGCGGCTCGAGAGGATCTTGGCCAGGTAGTTGGACAGACCGCCGACATTGCGCGAGATCGACATGTCGTTGTCGTTGAGGATCACCAGCATGTCGGCGTTGACTTCCTGAGCGTGGTTCAACGCCTCGAAAGCCATGCCTGCCGTGAGCGCGCCGTCACCAATGACTGCAATCGACTTGCGAGCGCTGTTTTGCAGGCGCGCCGCAATGGCCATGCCCAGGGCAGCGCTGATCGATGTGCTGGAGTGGCCAACGCCAAAGGTGTCGTAGACGCTTTCGCTGCGGCGCGGGAAGGCGGCGACGCCGTCCTTCTGGCGCAAGCTGAGCATGCGGTTGCGGCGACCGGTCAGGATCTTGTGTGGGTAGGCCTGGTGGCCCACGTCCCACACCAGCCGGTCATCAGGCGTGTCGAACACGTAGTGCAGGGCGATGGTCAGCTCGATGACGCCCAACCCGGCACCGAAGTGCCCGCCGGTCTGGCCCACGGTGTACAGAAGTTCCTGGCGCAACTCGTCGGCCAGGGTCTCCAGGTCGGCTTCGGCCAGGCGGCGCAAGCCATCTGGCGTGTCAGCGCGGTCGAGCAGCGGCGTGACCGGGCGTTCGCGGGGGATCTCTTGAAACGTCGTGGGCATCAGGCGAGTCGTTATAGGTGTATTAAGACGCGGCAGTTTACCCCATTGTAGGAAAAGCTGCCCATTCAGACGGGTGACTCGCTGGCGGCTTCGCAGCCATTACGCGCCACCCACCAGATCAGTTGCGGCGTTCGACGATGTAACGCGCCAGGGCTCGCAATGGCTCGGCCTTTTCGTCGAACCTTTCCAATGCGACCAGCGCCTGGTCGCGCAGTTCGATCGCATAGGCCTTGGCCGCTTCCATACCCAGCAGCGCAGGATAGGTCGGCTTGTCGCGCGCAATGTCGGCGCCCTGGCGTTTACCCAGTGTAGCCGTATCGCTCTCCACATCGAGGATGTCGTCCTGGACCTGGAAAGCCAGGCCGATTGCCTGGGCATATACCTGCAAGGCATCGAGCTGCGCTTGACCGGCCCGGGCACTGGCCAGCCCGCCCAGGCGGACGCTGGCTTCGATCAGGGCACCGGTCTTGTGCCTGTGCATGAATGCCAAGGCCTGCTGGTCCAGCTTGATGCCTACCGAACCCAGGTCTATGGCTTGCCCGCCGACCATGCCGGCCGGGCCGGCGGCCGTGGCCAGCGTCTGCACCATGGCCAGGCGAAGCGTATCGGGCTGCGGGCTCAGGCGTGGGTCGAGCAACGCGCTGAAGGCCAGGCTTTGCAGGCCATCACCCGCCAGAATGGCGCAGGCTTCGTCGAAGGCCTTGTGCGTGGTCGGCTGACCGCGACGCAAGTCATCGTCATCCATGGCCGGCAAATCATCGTGGACCAGCGAGTAAGCGTGGATGAGCTCGACTGCGCAGGCCGCGCCGTTGGCGTGTTCCGATGGTGCGCCCAAGGCTTCGCAGGCCGCGTAGACAAGCAGCGGACGTACGCGTTTGCCGCCGTTCATCACGCTGTAGCGCATGGCGGCATAGAGGCGCTCGAGTTCGGCGGTGGGGGCGGTGAACAGGGGCTCGAGTGCGCCATCGACACGTGCCTGGCAGGTGGCCTGATAGGCACCGATCATGCCTCGGGCTCCACGTCGAATGGCTGGGCGGTCAGTTCGCCGTCCCGTTCCAGCAGGACCTGCACCTTCTGTTCGGCTTGAGCCAGGGCGCCTTGGCAATCACGCGTCAGGGCGATGCCTTGTTCGAAGGCGGCAAGCGAGTCCTCCAGGGACAACTCCCCGTTCTCCAGGCGCTCGACCAGTGCCTGCAACTCGGCAAGGGATTGCTCGAAATCAAGGGAAGCTTTTTTGCGGGCCATGGCGGCAGTCTCGGTGGCAGTCTGAACGCCGCGACACTAGCAGAGCAAAGCAGGGTGAGCAAACCGCCGTTGGCACGGCAGCGCCGGGTTGGCGCCACCGTCGGGGCCGTTGCATGGCCCGGCCGATCAGGTTGCTATCGCTGCCTGCGCCTGCATCGCCAGTCGATACCGCGCCAACTCGTCGATGGTCAGCATCGGCAAGTTGTATTGGCGCGCGTAAACGGCTACTTCCTCGCCCCGCGCCATCGTGCCATCAGGATTCATCAGCTCGCAGAGCACGGCTGCCGGACGCAGCCCGGCCAGACGCGCCAGGTCCACCGAGCCTTCGGTGTGGCCGCGCCGCGTGAGCACGCCGCCGTTCCGTGCACGCAGTGGAAAGACATGCCCGGGGCTGACGATATGCCGGTGCTCGGCCGAAGAGCGCAGCGCGGCGGCGATCGTGGTGACCCGGTCCTGTGCGCTCACGCCCGTGGTGATGCCCTCGGCAGCCTCGATGGTAACGGTGAAGCCAGTGCCGTGGCGGGCCTGGTTGTTCTGGACCATGGGGGCCAGTTGCAGCGCGTCGACCGTGGCTTCGTCCAGACACAGACAGACGATACCGCTGCAATCACGGATCATCATGGCCATGGTCTGCAACGAAATGTTCTCGGCGGCGGCGATGATGTCCGCTTCGTCCTCGCGGTCGTCATCGTCAAGCAGCAGCACGGGGCGACCGGCCCGGAACGCGGCGATGGCGGCGGTGACAGTGGGAAAGTGCACAGGGTGCAAGGTAGACATGAAACGCTCCTCGTAAGTGATCGATGAACGTCTCGGGGCGAGCAAAATGCGTGCGCAGGGGTGCCCATTGGGCCCCTGCCTGACGCCTTCTTTCATCCGGACTATGACCGTCGGCCCTGGAATCACACCAGGTCTGCTGACCTCCGGCATGGCCGGAGCGCTCGCGGGCTCATCTTTCGATTTACCGCCGGTGGGGACTTTCACCCCGCCCTGAAGACCGGGCAAGCATACCCCACCGTATGCCCATGTTGACAACCTGCAGGCGCTGGCCGATACCGGTATCAGCGACGTTGCAAGGCACCCTGCGGTGCCGGCTGGCTCAAGGTGTCGAGTAGCCAGTGCAGTGAGGTGGGTAGCATCGGCCCATGGCCGAGGCCGTCGAACTGCTTGAAGTCCACGTGTACGCCCTCAAGTTTACCAAGACGGGCCGCCAGGGCACGTGTGGCCTGATCGGCATGGGCCTGGGCCGGTTCGCGGGGGCTGGCCGGCTCCAGTGAGCCACGCATCAACCATAGGTGAGGGTGGGCATCACCCAGGCGTGCGGGCAGGCCGGCTACTTCGCGCACGATGGCGCCGTCGTGCCACCAGAGCGATGGGCTGGCCGCGGCGTAGACGTTAAAGGACCGGGGCCTGGTGAAGAGCGCGTGGAGCACCGCCAGGCCGCCATAGGAATGGCCCCACAGGGTCTGCTGCTGCGGGTCGATGGGTACCCGCTTGGCCACAGCCGGGCGCATGCGCGTTTCCAGCAAGTCGAGAAACGCATCCACCCCGCCACTGGGATGCCCGGTAAGGGGATCGCGCTGCGCAAGCTGCCCGGGCAGCGCTGGCGTGTAATCATAGGTTCGGCTGATTCGGTCGATACGCTGGTCGGTCTGGTAACCCACGGCGACCAGCACGGGCGCTTGGCCAGCAGCCAGGGCATCGAGCCGTTGCGGGTCCAGCGCGCCCAGCGCTGCGTTGCCGTCCAGCATCCACAATACCGGGTAGCCGGCAGCGGGCGCAGCGTGCTTGGGCACTCCTACCCAGAGTCGGTAGTGGCGTTCGCCGTCCGCCGAGTCGAGGTCCAGCTGCGTGAAGCGGTAGGCCAGGTCCTGGCGTGCCAGCAACGTCGTGTCCATTGTTTGATGAGGCTCGGGCTGGGCCGTGGCGGCGCAGGCCACGAAGACCAGCGCAAGTGCCAGGGCCCGGTTCATTCTGTTCATCAGCCGTCTCTTGATGCATTGCAGGCGCTGCAACTCAAGCCGCCAGATGATAGCCAGCCTTCAACACGCGTAAAGCGCCTTAACTTTCTAAACCGTTGGGGCTGGCTGGCAAGGTCAGGTGCAGGCTCAGGCCGGGGTGAGCATTGCAGGCCCACAGCTGGCCACCCTGCAATTGCACAGCGCGGCGGGCAATGGCCAGGCCCAGCCCGAAGCCTGTGCCGTCTGCCGTTAGCCGCTGGTAGGGTTGGAAGATACGCTCGAGCTCTGCCTCTGGGACACCAGGCCCTTGATCCCGCACGCAAAGATGCCAATGCGCGCCTTCGCGCCAGCCCTGCAGGTACACGCAACCGTCGGGAGGGGAGTGCCGGATGGCGTTGCGCATCAGGTTTTCCAGTGCCTGGGCCACGCTGTCCAGATGCACCTGGACCACACATTCCGGCCCGAGCGTGCACGGCAGACGTGTTGCGCTCCAGCCACTTTCGAAGCAGATGTCCTGGCACAGCGCCTCCCACAGCGACGTCATGAGGACCGGTTCGGTTGCCAGGACGGGCTGCTCAGTGTCCATCCAGGCCAGGTCGAGCGTGTCTTCGAGCAGTTTCTGCATGTGGCTCGTCTCGTAGTCCATACGCGTTCTTAGCTGGTCGGCCGGCAAGTCGCTGTCATGGGCGATGCGCAGGCGGGCCAGGGGCGTGCGCAGCTCGTGGGACAAGGTGCGCAGCAGCAGTCGTTGCTGTTCCAGGCTCTGACGCAAGCGATTGGCCATGTGGTCGAAGGCCTGGGCCAGCTCGCCCAGTTCGTCGCGCCGGCCTTGCAGGGGCAGGCCTGGGCTGTCGAGGTCATTGGCCCGCAGCGCGTCGGCGCGATCGCGAAGACGGTTCAGCGGCGCGACAAGATGGCGGTACAGGGCCAGGCCCATCAGCAAGGCCAGTAACGCCGGTGCCACACCGTGGGTGACCAGGTGGGTCCACGGCGTGAGCCCGGTGGGTAGCAATCGCTCGGGCAGTTGCATGACCAGCCGACCGTGTTCGGGGTGATTCGGGAATGCAATGCTGACATAGGGGAGTTGGTCTTGCAGGCGGCGGCTCATGGGCCAGTTGAGTTTGCGCATGAAGGTCAGGTGCCCAGCCTCCTCGGTGGTGAGCGGCGTGGTACCCAGGCTTTGCAAGTACGGCCCGACGACGGCCGCCCAGGTGGCCTCGGACCGTTGCACGTGCTTGCGCCAAGTCTCAACTGCGCTGGCTCCCCCTTGCTCCCAGGCCTGCTCGGCTTGCCAGGCGTAACGGGCCAGGTAGTCCTGGTCGGCTTGGGTCAGGAAGTAGGTGCTACGCTCCACCGTCAGCCCCCAGGTCCAGATCAACCAAGTGAGCAACAGACAGAAGCTGACTTGCAGCAAGGCCAGCTTCCACAGCAAAGGATGGCGCCGCATCAGGCCGGGTTCTGGACCATCAGGACGTAGCCCTGACCACGCACAGCCTGGATGAGCAGGTGATGAATGCCGATGTCTGCCAGCTTGCGGCGCACGTTGCAGACGTGCACGTCCAGGCCCCTGTCCAGGCGCGTGTAGCCACGGTGCAGGACTGTCTGGTACAGGAATGGCTTGCTCAGCGGCTCGCCGGCGTGGGCGTGCAGCGTGATCAACAGGCGAAACTCCGAGCCGGTCAGCCCCGCTGCGGTGCCATTGTGCATGACGTCCTGGGCAGCAGGGTCGAATACCGGCTCGGCCACTCCCAGTGCCCTAGGGGGTGTGCTGTGAAAAGCCACGCGACGCAGAAGCGCGTCTACCCGTGCGTCCAGTTCTGCCAGGCTGAAGGGCTTGGGCAGGTAATCGTCGGCGCCGCGGGTAAAACCGGTGATGCGGTCCTGTTCCGCTCCCAGCGCTGACATGAGGATCACCGGCACGGCCTGTTTGCGGCGTAATGCATCGAGCAGGCTCAGGCCGTCGAGACCCGGCAGCATGATGTCCAGCAGCGCCAGGTCGAATGCGCGTTGGCCGGCGTCGGCCAGTGCTGCGTCGCCCGTGGCGCAGGCATGCACCTGAAACCCTCGATGGCTGAAGTGGCGGTAGAGGTCCTGACGCAGGCATGGGTCGTCTTCGACCAATAGCAAAGAGGTGGGCACGGTCAGCCTTTGATGAGAATTTCTATCAGTTGGGAATCATCCCACCGGACCCTGGCTGGAGCAATGCCCCAATGTGTTAAGAAGGTTAATGCTGCTGCATGCTCCATACCTGCTCCGGTATCGTTCGCAAAAAGCAATGTGTTTCGTTTGCGAATTACTATCATATGGGCAAAGGTGTGGCATGAACGTTCTTAGTGGGGTAGGGCGCGCACAACGCGTGCGAGGCTGGCTGGTGGTAGGGTTGATGGCACCGTTTTCACTCTCGGCCCTGGCTCAGACCGTAGCCATCGAAGCAGGCGCGGACGACACGCTCGACCTGCCCGCGTTGACCATCGAAGGCAACCGGCTATACGACATGCTGCCGTCGGAGGTCAGTGGCGGGTACAGCGTGGACGCTGCAACCGTCGGCACCAAGACGCCTGCCGCCTTGAAGGACATTCCACAGTCGATCACCGTGTACACCCAGGATTACCTCAAGGATCGCCAGTTCGTCCATTTGGATGACCTGGCCAAATACACGGCGGGCCTGCGTACCCTGACCAATGACAGTGGTCGGTCCTCGATATATGCCCGGGGCTACGAGTACAGCGAGTTCAATATCGATGGCCTGCCAGCGCCCATGGCCAGCATTTTCGGTACCGTGCCGTCCCTGGTGGCCTTCGACCGCGTCGAAATCATGCGCGGCCCGGCCGGCTTGTTCAGCAGCACCAGCGAACTGGGCGGTATCGTCAACATGGTGCGCAAGCGACCCACGGCTGAATTCCAGGGGCACGTCGAGGGCTATTACGGCACTTGGGATACCAATCATCAGGCGCTCGACCTGAGCGGTCCACTGGACGAAAGCGGGCGGGTGCGCGGTCGCTTCATCGCCTCGCGTGACGACACCAACGGTGAAGTCGATTACAACGCCAATACCAGCAACAGCTATTACGGTGCCCTGGATGTCGACCTGGACGAGGCCACCGTGCTTTCGTTCGGGCTGATCCACGAGGTCAAGAACATCACGCCGCACAACGGCTACCCGGCGACGTTGGCCGGCCAAGTGCCCGACTTCAGCCACTCCCGCTTTCTGGGTGCAGACTGGAATGCCTTCGACGGCAAGACCACCGACCTGGTCGCTGAGCTGACGCACCGTTTCGACAATGGCGGTTATGGCCGCATCGCTGCACGTGGATCGCACCGCGACACCAACTATCTCTACGCCTTCACGGCGACGAACCCTACCACGGGCAAGAACTCCGAACGGGCCAGTGCACGGGACTTCACCCAGGACACCTACGCGGTCGATGCCAGTTACAGCCAGCCCTTCGAAACCTTTGGCCAGGTCAGCGAGTTCGTGGTCGGCAGCGATTACAAGAATTACGACACCGAGTACCTCAACGGGGCCACGACGTTGGGCAACATCAACGTTGCCACCTATTCGCCCAAGCAGTTCGACAAGCCGGGCCCTAACTACACGACCGAAACGGGCATGCAGGAATCGGAGTACGGCTTGTATTCCAAGGTCACGTTCCGTCCGGTCGAACGCCTGGCGTTGATCGCCGGAGGTCGGTTCAGCTGGTACCGTGGCGACTTCTACACCACGACCCTCAAGACCGGTGCCAACACGGACGACAGCAAGCAGGTCGATGGACATTTCACACCCTACGCGGGCGCGGTCTACGACCTGTCCGAAAACCATGCGCTGTATGCCAGCTATTCGCAGGTGTTCAAACCGCAATCGGCGACCGATGTCGACGGCCGAGTGCTAAAACCACGCGAAGGCGAACAGTACGAACTGGGCATCAAGAGCAGCTACTTCGGTGGCGCTCTTACAACGCGTCTGTCGGCATTCCGCCTGACGGACGAAAACCGTGCCACCACCCGCTACGACGGCGAAGGAGTTGCGACCAACGACTCGGTGGCAGCCGGCAAGACCCGGGTCAAAGGCGCCGAGGTGGAAATCAGCGGCAAGCTGACCGATAACTGGGAACTGCTGGGCGGCTACACCTGGATGGACACCGAAACGGTGAAGGGCGATGCCGAAACCACCTTCTTCATCATGCCGCGCCATCAGGCCTCGCTGTGGAGCAAGTACACCCTCAGCCATGGCCCGTTGACCGGGTTGGCTATTGGCGGCGGCGTCTCGGCGATGGGCAACTTCCATTCGGAAAACGGCGGCGTGCGCATCGACGCCCCTGGTTATGCCACCGTGGACGCCATGCTTTCCTACCCCGTGACCTCCAAGCTGACGGCCACCGTGAACGTCAACAACCTGTTTGATCGTGACTACCTGTCGCGGGTGGGCTCGACGTCGACATTCAACTTCTACGGCCCATCGCGGAGCCTGTTGGTGGGCGCGCGTTACGATTTCTAGGGCGAGAGCCGGTGATCGATGCGGCGCAGTCGGATGGGCTCGCCGCAGGGTTCGGGCTGGAAGGTAGGCATTAAAAAGCCGGCTTTTAGTTTATAGATGTTCGCTTTGCTCAAGCTTCGCATGCCATTACGGCCGGTCCGGCGTTCATCGCTGTCGCCAAGCAACCCTGCATAGGCGTTACCCCCCATCGTTTAATAGTCCTGCTACATCGTTTCTGGCGACTGTCTTCCTACCCCGGTTAGCCGCCACCTATGTGCAGGGTACAAGCATACTTGAGGAGGTATTGTGAACTATTATTTTTGTGAGTAGATCAAGCTCAGTTTAAACGGCAAAATGGTTCGTAAATAGGCAGAATCGCGGGTGATGCCATGAGAGCCAATATATTTAGCCCCTCGTGCAGTGTGCAACACGCGGTCCCTGGCACATTCGGACCAGCTTTACAGTCGACTATGGTCTACTCACCCTATGGTTACAGTGATCGTGGAGTTAACGCGAAACCTGTTTTAGGGTTCAACGGTGAACAGTACAATTCAATTGTACAAAGCTACGTGCTAGGAACTGGCTATCGAATGTTTAGCCCGATAACGATGCGTTTTAGATCTCCAGATAGTTTGAGTCCGTTCGGAATGGGTGGCGTTAATAGCTATTGTTTTTGTCTAGGCGATCCAGTAAATCGAAAAGATCCAAGTGGACACGTAAGTTGGCCTTTATTGCCTGAAGGATTTAAATTTGGAAGGTATAGGAATTTTGTCATGAAGTCCTATCAGCAGTCCAGCCGGCCATTAGCGAGACGGACCTCAATGCCTGCGCTACGTATTAGGCCTTCAGACGATGAGATTAGAAAGAGTTGGGATATGGTTGGGTATCATGGCGGTGCTGCTGACAGCAAGAAAAGCTTGCAGGCTAACTTGGATCCCATATTTCAAGGGTCTCCAGGCCGTGAGGATTTTGGTTCGGGTTTCTACAGTGCCCCTTTACTTGATATTCCTGTTGAAGTGGCAAAGAGTATTAATAAAATTGATAAAAAAGCCCCGATGATTTATTCAGTATATGCCGAAAATATGGCGCGCTTGAAGCTTGGAAGGGATTTTGAATTTTCCCAGCTTCCCGAATATTTTACTCATCGTAAAGAAATGGAGATAGTTTTCAGGACGGCGGCATATAATCTGCTCGCTGTCCGAGAAGGCAGACCAGGTCGAATAGTGCTTCCTCGCCCCAAAGAAGCTCCATTCTAGCGTGGTATTTCAGATCAACGTTGCCAAACGAGGTTGCCGCGAGTCTCGGGCTGAAAGGAATTAAAAAGCCGGCTTGTGGCCGGCTTCTCGGGGACGCTTCCGACTAATTTATGGTAAGCCGCAATCGCCTTAACGGTGTGGCCAAAAAAGGCCTGAAAGAGATGGCTGATACCCGAGTGGGGTACTGCCGAGCCCTCTGGACTGCGGCTTGCGCCGGTCGGGGCTGATGTGCGCGTAGCATACAAGGGCAGGCCCATGATGCCCAGCAAAAAATGGCACAGGGTGTTTCAGCCTGGGCGTTGCCGACGAAAGTGCGACCAGTGGAACACCCACCCGAGAATCTCCAGCCCTTGCGCCTGGCGCTGGGTAGGCGTCAAGCGCTCAACCGCGTAGTTGTGCCGATCGTGGCTGTGCAGGTAGAGCGTGCCATGCTCGCCCATTGTCAGGTTGTGCACGCGCAAAGCGCCATCGAGCAGCAGGGCGTAGGTTTCCCCCTCCACGATCTGGGTCATGCTCATATCGATGGCCAGGGTTGCCTCGACGGGGATCAATGGCGCCATGTTGCCGCCCGGCATGGCCATGCAAATGGCTTTGTCGTGTTTCACTCCCAGCATTCTCAGTGCGTTGGCAGGCAGCCGCAGGGCACGGCCTGATACCTTGCACAGCAGGCCGTTGCGCAACTCGTGGAACGGCACGTGCACGACCCGTCCGCGATGCACGGCGCGCGGAATGGGGGCATCTACCGGCACGGGGCGTGGCGGGCAGGTGCGCAGGATGGCATTGGGGTGCTTGGCGCCTTCACCTGTGCGCAACCAGCGGCGATGCACGCAGAACAGGTCGGCAAGCTCGTCCAGGCGAGCCAGTGGGACACCGCGATTGAACCAGTTGTTGACATGCTGAGGCGTCACACCCCGCTGGGCTGCGAAGTCGGAAGGCGTTAGTCCGCACTCTTGAAGAAGGGCTCTTAAACGTTCACCGGATGTGTTCATGGGCAAAGTGTAGCGGCAGGGTGCCACCAAGGGTATGAACAGGATGTTGATGCGCGGAGGGGAAAAGTAGGGGATTACAGATGTTAGTGAAAGGCGCTGTAGGATCAGTCAGCCAGGGTGGGCCATGACGAGTAGTGCGCACGAAAAAAAACCCGCCTAGGCGGGTTTTTTGATGCGATCGGGATCAGCCTTTGTAGGCTGCGACCGATTTGGTGATCGCCGCGCGGGCAGCGTCAGCGCCATCCCAGCCTTCGATCTTGACCCACTTGCCTTTCTCGAGATCTTTGTAGTTAGCGAAGAAATGCTCGATCTGCTGGATCAGCAGGGCAGGCAAGTCGGTGTATTCCTTCACGTCCACATACAGCTGCGACAGCTTGTCGTGAGGTACTGCGATGACCTTGGCGTCGCCGCCGCCGTCGTCGGTCATGTTCAGGACGCCGACCGGACGGGCACGAATGACCGAACCCGGAGCCACTGGGTAAGGAGTAACCACCAGCACGTCCAGTGGATCACCGTCGTCAGCCAGGGTGTTGGGGATGAAACCGTAGTTGGCCGGGTAGAACATCGGGGTGGCCATGAAACGGTCGACGAACAGCGTGTCGCTGTCCTTGTCGATCTCGTATTTGATCGGCGCGTGGTTGGCCGGGATTTCGATGGCGACGTAGATGTCGTTCGGCAGGTCTTTGCCCGCCGGAATCTTGCTGTAGCTCATTGGGCAGTGCCCCCGTGTTTGACCAAAAAAGTGGCGGCGATTATAGGCATATTCCGACGGGGCATGCCACGTCTGGCCAGAGGCAACGGGCCCTAGAGGGGGACGGAACGGTAATCGGGATGCTCGGCTTGCAACCGACTCAGACGTACCAGTGGGTCCTGCCGGTAGAAGAGCGACAGCTGCTGGTAGACCTCCGGGTACGCCTGGTGCAGCAGGTCGGGGGCGCTGAAGAAGTACTCGCTGGTGACGGCGAAGAACTCGGCGGGGTTTTCGGCGGCATACGGATCGATTGGCGTTTCGGCTTGCTGATTGCGGTCGAGTTGCTGGTTGAGGTCATCGAAGGCCGCTTGCATGGCATGCGCCCAGCGTGGCACAGACATGCCGCTGTGCAATGGGGGCAGGCCATTGGCATCGCCATTGAGCATGTCCAGCTTGTGCGCCAGCTCATGGATGACCAGGTTGTAGGCCTCCCAGCCGCCGCTGCCGAGCACACCATTCCAGGCCAGAATGATCGGGCCTTGTTGCCAGGCCTCGCCACTGTGCTCGCCGTCCCAGGTGTGCTCAACGCCGCTGGCGTCGCGGTGGCGCTGCGGGCTTTTGAAGTCGTCGGGGTAGAGGATGATTTCGTGAAAATCCTGATACCAGTTCAGGTCGCCCAGGTGCAGCAAGGGCAGTTGGGCCTGGGCAGCCAGTGCCAGGCGTTGCGCATCGTCAGGCTCGACACCCGGCAGGCAGGTCAGGTGCTTTTCGTTCAGGAATAGGACGCAGGCCTCGCGCAGCCACTGGTCTTCGGCGTCAGTGATACCGTCCAGCATCGGCAGGCGCTCGCGCACGGCCTGCCACTGCTGGGCACTGATCGGGAAACGCGCCAGCGTACGCTTGCGCCGCCAGGCGCTGAACGACCACATGGGCGATCGGGCGCCTCAATGCGCCTTGGCCGTGCGGCCCAGGCGGGTGCGCAACAGGCCAAGGATCATCGGGACCAGCGACAACACGATGATGCCGACGACCATCAGCGACAGGTGCTGCTTGATGAACGGCACGTTGCCGAAGAAATAACCCAGCGTGACCAGGCCGCCCACCCAAAGCAATGTGCCGGCAACGCTGAAGCCCAGGAAACGTGGGTAATGCATGTGGGCAATACCTGCCACGAACGGCGCGAACGTGCGCAGGATGGGCAGGAAACGCGCCATGGTGACCGTCTTGCCGCCGTGACGCTCGTAGAAATCGTGGGTGCGCTGCAGGTAATCGCGGCGGAAGATCTTGGAGTTCGGGTTGCTGAACAGTCGCTCGCCGGCCGTTCGGCCGATCACGTAGTTGGTGCTGTCACCCATGATGGCAGCGGCCATCAGCAAGCCCGCCAGCAGGACCGGGTCCATGCCGCCACCTGCAGCGACTGCGCCCGCGATGAACAGCAGAGAGTCGCCCGGCAGGAAAGGCATCACCACCAGGCCGGTTTCGCAAAAAATGACAGCAAACAAAATGGCGTAGATCCAGGGCCCGTAATTGGTGACCAGCAGATCAAGGTACGCATCGAGATGCAGGATAAGGTCCAGCGGGTTGAAATCCATGTACAGCACCTGTGTTCTGGGTCGAAGGCTCGTTTAACTGGAGGGGGGGTAAAATTTCACACATGACAAGTGGGCCATTATACGGCGAAGTGAAGATCACGCCCGCAGAGTTTGTAGCGAGGGGTTACGGGAGAAGGAAGGTACGCGACCCGGTGCCCAGGCGCGTAGGCATCGACGCCATGCGCACCGCCCACCGTCCGATTGAAACAGAGAGAAGGTGCACGGGCAGAGTTCAATCGCACGCTGATGCACGCACGAGGAAGACGGCACAGGTGCCGCCACCCTTCATCGCACGGGCTCAGTCCTTGCCCAGCAGAAAATTGCCTTTCTGGCTGGCCAGCTCGTCATTTTCCAGGCTGTGAACTTCAGCCTCATCCTTCAGGTTCACGCCGGACAACTGGCGGCGACAGGCTTCACGCATGAGGTAGAGCAGGCGATGGGCGGCCATGCCGTAGCTCAAGCCCTCCAGGCGGACGTTGGAAATGCAGTTGCGGTAGGCATCGGTCAGCCCGACCCGAGGCGCGTAGGTGAAATACAGCCCCAGGCTGTCCGGAGAGCTGAGCCCAGGGCGCTCACCGATCAGCATCACGGTCATCCGAGCCCCGAGCAGCTCACCGACTTCGTCCGCCACCGCCACGCGTCCCTGCTGAACCAGTGAGATGGGCGCGCAGGTCCAGCCCTCTGCGTTGACCTGCTCCTGGAAACGCGACAGAAAGGGCAGGGTATGACGGTGCACCGCCAAGGCTGACAACCCGTCGGCAACGACGATCGCCAGGTCGACCCCGCCTGGATTGGCCTGTGCATGTTGGCGCAAGGTGGCCACCGAATCGTCGTTCAGACGCCGGCCCAGGTCGGGCCGCTGAAGGTATTGATGCCGGTCGCAGGCAGCGCTGTGCAGCACCAGGCTGTCGCGGCCACGTTCATCCAGCTGCGCAGCCAGCTCGGCCACATCGAACGGCAAGTGCACGGCATCGCGGGCCTGGGCATGGGCGAACTGGAAGTCCAGCTGGGCGCCGGTCGGAAGGCTGGTGCCGACGCGCCCGAGGGCGATACGCGCAGGTGTCAGGTTGCGCAGGGCCAGCCACGGGTTTTCGGGTGTCGGTGTGCGGTTGTCCATGAGCGGCGGTTCCTATGCGAGCTGTGCCAGCGCCTGGCGGAAGGCCGGCGGCAGGTTGTCACCAAAGCGCACCCGGCCATCGGACTGAGTGAAGATGCCGGTACGCGCCAGCCACGCTTCGAACTCAGGCCCGGGCTTGAGGCCCAGCGTCTGACGTGCGTACAAGGCGTCATGGAACGACGTGGTCTGGTAGTTGAGCATGATGTCGTCCGAGCCGGGGATGCCCATGATGAAGTTGATGCCGGCTACCCCCAGCAGCGTCAGCAACGTGTCCATGTCGTCCTGGTCGGCTTCGGCATGGTTGGTGTAGCAGATATCGCAGCCCATTGGGACGCCCAGCAGCTTGCCGCAGAAATGGTCCTCCAGCCCGGCGCGGATGATCTGCTTGCCGTTGTAGAGGTATTCCGGACCGATGAAGCCGACCACGGTATTGACCAGAAACGGCTTGAAATGCCGCGCGACGGCGTAGGCGCGGGTTTCGCACGTCTGCTGGTCGACGCCATGGTGGGCATTGGCCGACAGTGCGCTGCCCTGGCCGGTTTCGAAATACATCAGGTTCTGCCCCAGGGTACCGCGCTTGAGCGACAGCCCCGCCTCGTACCCCTCCTGCAACACGTTCAGGTTGATGCCGAAGCCCGCATTGGCCGCCTCGGTCCCAGCGATGGACTGGAACACCAGGTCCAGCGGCACGCCCCGGTTGACCGCCTCGATGGAGGTCGTGACGTGGGTGAGCACGCAGGACTGGGTCGGGATGTCGTAGCGCTGGATGATGGCGTCGAGCATTTCCAGCAACGCGCAGATGGACGCGGTGCTGTCGGTGGCAGGGTTGATGCCGATCATGGCATCGCCGTTGCCATACAGCAGGCCGTCGAGAATGCTCGCCGCGATGCCGGCCGGCTCATCGGTGGGGTGGTTGGGTTGCAGCCGGGTCGACAGGCGCCCACGCAGCCCCATGGTGCCGCGAAATTGCGTGACGACGCGGATCTTTTGGGCCACCAGCACCAGGTCCTGGACGCGCATGATCTTCGACACGGCAGCGGCCATTTCCGGCGTCAGGCCAGGCGCCAGTGCACGCAGGCTGTCCTCATCGGCCTGCTCGCTCAACAGCCAGTCACGCAGCCCGCCCACGGTCAGGTGGCTGACCGGCGCGAACGCTTGCGCATCATGGGTATCGATGATCAGACGGGTGACTTCGTCGCTTTCGTAGGGGATCAGGGCCTCGCTCAGAAAGTGCGTCAGCGGGATGTTCGCCAGTGCCATCTGCGCGGCCACCCGCTCGCCGTCGCTCGATGCGGCGACCTCGGCGAGGTAGTCGCCGGAACGTGCCGGGCTGGCTTTGGCCATGACTTCCCTGAGGCTGTCGAAGCGGTAGACCAGGTTGCCCACGGTATGTACGAAACTTGCCATGCAGATTCTCCAAAGCCGCGGGGCGCCCCGCGGCGAGTGTCATCGATCAGTGCAAGGCCTCTTCGGCCTTCTGGATCGCGGCGAATTCCTCTTCCGGCGTGCCCGCCACCAGATGGTGACGGCTGTAGAACGCAAAGTAGGCAATCAGTACCGCATAGATCACCGCAGCGCCGATCACCACGCGCGGGTCGACCAGGAAGCCGGCGACCACGGCGATGCAGGCCAGTACCAGTGCCAGGCCCGATGTGAAGATGCCGCCAGGGGTGCGGTAGGGACGCTCCATTTTCGGGCGACGAATGCGCAGGGTGATGTGCGCCGCCATCATCAGCACATAAGACAAGGTAGCTCCGAACACGGCAACCAGGATGAGCAAGTCGCCTTGACCTGTCAGCGACAGGGCGAAACCGATGATGCCTGGAATCACCAGTGCCATGACCGGCGCCTTGCTCTTGTTGGTCTCGGACAGTTTGCGCGGCAGATAACCTGCGCGGGACAGCGCGAAGATCTGGCGCGAGTAGGCATAGATGATCGAGAAGAAGCTGGCGATCAGGCCTGCCAGCCCGACCAGGTTGACGAAGCTGCCCATCCAGGTCGAACCGCCGTAAGCCTTGGCCAGTGCTTCGACCAGCGGGTTGCCGGAGGCTTTGAGCGCTTCCGAGCCGGCACCGCCGGGTCCGACGATCAGGATCAGCAGGGCAAAGGCCAACAGCACCAGCATCGCGCCGATCAGGCCGCGGGGCAGGTCGCGCTTGGGGTTCTTGGTTTCTTCGGCGGCCAGCGGTACGCCCTCGACGGCAAGGAAGAACCAGATCGCATAGGGAATGGCTGCCCACACGCCCACATAGCCGAACGGCAGGAAGCTGCTGGCACCCACGGCATCGGTAGCGGCAATGTCGAACAGGTTGGCTGCATCAAAATGGGGCACCATGGCCACCAGGAACACGGCCAGGGCAACGGCGGCGATGGCGGTAATGATGAACATCAGCTTGAGCGCCTCGCCCACGCCAAAGATGTGGATGCCAATGAACACCACATAGAACGCCAGGTAGATCATCCACCCGCCGATGCCGAACAACGACTGGCAGTAGGCGCCGATGAAGGTGGCGATGGCCGCCGGTGCGATGGCGTATTCGATCAGGATGGCGGTGCCGGTCAGGAACCCGCCCCAAGGGCCGAAAGCGCTGCGCGCAAACCCATAACCGCCGCCGGCGGTAGGGATCATCGACGACAGCTCGGCCAGCGAGAAGCACATGCACAGGTACATGGTCGCCATCAGCAGGGTCGCGAGGAACATGCCGCCCCAGCCCCCTTGGGCCAGGCCGAAGTTCCAGCCGGCGTAGTCGCCGGAAATGACGTAGGCCACGCCCAGGCCGACCAGAAGCACCCAGCCTGCGGCGCCTTTCTTGAGTTCACGTTGCTGGAAGTAGTCGGAGCCGACTTTCTCGAAATCTACGGAAGAGCCTGCCGGTGTACCGGCTGGTTGTTCGCTTGGCATGGTTTCACCTGTTCTTTTTCTTGGTGGCCGGAAGGGGTTCGGGCCGATGGTGATCTGTACTGCAGGAAGCGAGCCAGAGCGGTTGGCGCAAGACAACCACCCCGGCGGAAGGGCCAGCCAACGCCGGCCCTTTACAGGTAACCGGCACAAAGGCCTATGCAGCGTTTAGAAGAAGCCCAGCGGGTTGATGTCGTAGCTCACCAGCAGGTTCTTGGTCTGCTGGTAATGATCGAGCATCATCTTGTGGGTTTCACGGCCAACGCCCGATTTCTTGTAACCGCCGAATGCGGCGTGCGCCGGGTACAGGTGGTAGCAGTTGGTCCAGACACGCCCGGCCTTGATGCCGCGGCCCATGCGGTAGGCACGGTTGATATCGCGGGTCCAGACCCCCGCGCCCAGGCCGAACTCGGTATCGTTGGCGATGGCCAGAGCTTCGGCTTCGTCCTTGAAGGTGGTGACGCTCACCACTGGGCCGAAGATCTCCTCCTGGAACACGCGCATCTTGTTGTTGCCCTTGAGCAGCGTCGGCTGGATGTAGTAACCGGTGGCCAGCGAGCCTTCGAGTTTCTCGACCTTGCCGCCGGTCAGCAGCTCGGCGCCCTCCTGCTGGGCGATTTCGAGGTAGGACAGAATCTTCTCGAACTGCTGTTGCGAGGCCTGTGCGCCGACCATGGTGTCGGTGTCCAGTGGGTCGCCGCGCTTGATCTGCAGCACCTTCTTCATGACCACTTCCATGAACTGCGGGTAGATCGACTCCTGGACCAGCGCACGGGATGGGCAGGTGCACACTTCGCCCTGGTTGAAGAACGCCAGGACCATGCCTTCGGCAGCCTTGTCGATGAAGCTTGGCTCGGCCTGCATGATGTCTTCGAAGTAGACGTTCGGCGATTTGCCGCCCAGCTCGACGGTGGAGGGGATGATGTTCTCGGCGGCGCACTTCATGATGTGCGAGCCCACGGGCGTGGAGCCGGTGAAGGCGATCTTGGCGATGCGCTTGCTGGTGGCCAGCGCTTCGCCCGCTTCGCGGCCATAGCCCTGCACCACGTTCAGCACGCCCTTGGGCAGCAGGTCGCCGATCAGTTCCACCAGCACGGTGATGCCCAGGGGCGTCTGTTCTGCAGGCTTGAGCACCACGCAGTTACCCGCCGCCAGCGCCGGTGCGAGCTTCCAGGCAGCCATCAGGATAGGGAAGTTCCACGGGATGATCTGGCCGACCACTCCCAGTGGTTCGTGAATGTGATAGGCGACGGTGCTTTCGTTGATTTCCGCCGCACCGCCTTCCTGGGCGCGGATGCACCCGGCGAAATAGCGGAAGTGGTCGACGGCCAGCGGGATGTCGGCGTTGAGGGTTTCACGCACGGGCTTGCCGTTGTCCCAGGTTTCGGTGATGGCCAGCACTTCCAGGTTCTGCTCGATGCGGTCGGCGATGCGCAGCAAGACGTTGGAGCGGTCCTGCACGCTGGTGCGGCCCCAGGCGTCGGCGGCGGCATGGGCCGCGTCCAGGGCCTTGTCGATGTCTTCGGCAGTGGAGCGGGGGAATTCGGCGATCGGCTGGCCGTCCACCGGCGACGTGTTGGTGAAGTACTCACCCTTTACCGGAGGAACGAACTCACCACCGATGTAGTTGCCGTAGCGGCTCTTGAAGGAAACCTTGGCGCCGTCGGTACCGGGATGTGCGTAACGCATGGTGTGTCTCCTGGCTATTGTGGTTGTGTGGAGTGCAAAGCGTAGAGCAAAGGTCGGGCCAGCGTAGCGCGCCTCAGTTGAATCAAGCACTTGGCGTGCTTTGGCGCGTACGGCTGGCAGGCGATGTACCACGCTCGATACAGGTTTGAGTGACAGGGTGTACCGTTGATGGCACACCTTGTGGAGTGCGCATTGCAAACCGGCGAGCTGTGGAGGATGCTGGCCAGAGCCTCGATCTGCGGAGAATCACAATAATGCAGAGCAACCCCTTCACCCGGCATGCCCGGCAGGTGCACACGGTCGCCCATGGTGGCAGCGTAGAGGGCGGCAGTGATCCCTCCATCGCGCGTTCCTGGTTGCGCTGTCTGGAGGACTATCACCTGGACCCAGCGCTGGCCGAGGCCCCCGTGGTACTCGAGCATGGCCGCCTGCTGGAAAGCCGCGAGCGCCTGCGCCAAGTGCTGCAGATCGCCGATCAGGAAATGAACAGCCTGCACCAGCAGCTTTCCGGTGCCGGCCATGCGGTGCTGCTCACCGATGCCCGTGGCGTGATCCTCAATTGCGTGACCGCGCCTACGGAGCGGCGCAGCTTCGAACAGGCAGGGCTTTGGTTGGGTGCCGACTGGAGCGAGGCGCGAGAGGGCACCAATGGTATCGGCACCTGTCTGGTCGAGCGTCAGGCATTGACCATCCACCAGCATGAGCACTTTCGTGGGCGACACACCGGCCTGACTTGCTCGGCCAGCCCGGTGTTCGACCCTCATGGGCAGTTGCTGGCGGTGCTGGACGTGTCTTCGGCGCGGCCCGACGTCTCGCGTCAAAGCGAGTTCCACACCATGGCAATGGTGACCCTCTCGGCCAAGATGATCGAAAGCTGCTACTTCCTGCGCCAGTTCGACCATCACTGGTTGCTGCGTTTTCACCTGCAGGCCGAATCGGTGGGGCTGTTCAGCGAGGGGCTGCTGGCGGTGGACGGGGATGGGCGTATCTGCGCGGCCAACCAGAGCGCGCTGAATCTACTGGGCCGCGTGCGGGCCGACGTCGAGGGGCAGACGCTGGAGCATTTCTTCGCCTGCACTCATGACGAGCTGTTCAGCCGAGCCATGCCTGACGCCAGTGCGGCGTGGCCGTTGCTGACCCTGAACGGGCGGCAGGTGTTCGCCAGCCTGCGTGGCCAGGCACGGGCTCCGGTGTGGACCATGCCTACCGGGCAACCACGACGAGAAGTCCGCCAGCCACCGCAGGTCTGTCTGTTGGACCCTGCTTTGCAGAATGACTTTCGCCGCAGCGTCCGGGTGTTCGAGCGCAACGTGCCTTTGCTGCTGAGCGGCGAAACGGGGTGTGGCAAGGAGGCTTTCGCCCAGGCCGTGCACCAGGCAAGTGCGCGCCGCGACAAGCCGTTCGTGGCCATCAACTGCGCCTCCATCCCCGAAAGCCTGATCGAAAGCGAGCTGTTCGGTTACCGCGCCGGCAGCTTCACCGGTGCGCGCAAGGAGGGCATGCGCGGCAAGCTGCTGCAGGCCGACGGCGGTACCTTGCTGCTCGATGAGATTGGCGACATGCCGCTGGATCTGCAAACCCGCCTGCTGCGCGTTCTCGAAGAACGGCAGGTAGTGCCTATCGGTGGTGAGCCGCAAGCCGTCGATGTGCGCATCATCAGTGCCACCCACCGCGACCTGCTGCAGCGGGTGGCGCAAGGTACGTTCCGCGAAGACCTGTACTACCGCCTCAATGGCCTGGAAGTCGCATTGCCTGCGGTGCGCGAACGCAGTGACAAGGCGCAATTGCTGGACCTGCTGCTGCGCCAGGAAACCCAGGGCCAGTTGATCGAGCTCGACCCCCAGGCGCGCCAGGTGTTGCTGGAGTACCCGTGGCCTGGCAACGTGCGACAGATGCGTAATGTACTGCGCACCCTGGCAGCCCTCTGCGATGAAGGCCGCATTACCCTGGCGGACCTGCCTGCCGTGGTACGCACGGCGCGTCGTCAGGCGGTACCGCCCGTGGCCACCGAGGCCCCGCCCCAAGACGGTTCCACTGCACCTGCCGGCAAGGCTGCGTTGGCGGAGGCGGAACGTCACGCGCTGCTGGCGGTTCTCGACGCGCGGCATTGGCAACTGACCCGGGTGGCCGAGCATCTGGGCATCAGTCGAAACACGCTGTACCGCAAACTGCGCAAGCATGGCATCACCCGGCCCGACTGATGAAACAGCGGGTGCGATTTGTCGCGCCCTGGGCTACCCTGCCTCGATGTTTTGCGAGGTCGACCATGCATATTCACATTCTCGGTATTTGCGGCACTTTCATGGGTTCATTGGCGGTGCTGGCCAAGGAACTTGGTCATCGTGTCACCGGTTCGGACGCCAACGTCTATCCCCCGATGAGCACCCAGCTCCAGGCCCAGGGCATCGAGCTGACTCAGGGTTATGACCCTGCGCAACTGGAGCCGGCCCCCGATCTGGTGGTCATCGGCAACGCCATGTCCCGTGGCAACCCGGCAGTTGAGTATGTGCTGAACAAGGGGCTGCCTTATGTGTCAGGGCCGCAGTGGCTAGCCGACCATGTGCTGCAGGGCCGCTGGGTATTGGCCGTCGCCGGTACCCACGGCAAGACCACCACCAGCAGCATGCTGGCGTGGGTGCTTGAGCATGCAGGCATGAGCCCTGGCTTCCTCATCGGTGGCGTCCCGCAGAACTTCTCCGTGTCGGCCCGGTTGGGTGGCACGCCGTTCTTCGTGGTCGAGGCGGACGAGTACGACAGCGCCTTCTTCGACAAGCGCTCGAAGTTCGTGCACTACCACCCGCGCACAGCGATCCTGAACAACCTCGAATTCGACCATGCGGATATCTTCCCGGACCTTGCCGCCATCGAGCGTCAGTTTCATCATCTGGTACGCACCATTCCCAGCGAAGGCCTGGTGATCCATCCCACGTCCGAGCAAGCGCTGGCGCGGGTGATCGAGATGGGCTGCTGGACGCCGGTGCAGACCACAGGTGACGGCGGACAATGGCAGGCACGCCTGCTGAGCCCGGATGGCTCCTGTTTCGAAGTGCTGTTAGACGGGCAGGTGCAAGGCGTGGTGGATTGGGCCCTGACCGGTCAGCATAACGTGGCAAATGCCTTGGCGACCCTGGCGGCAGCACGTCACGTTGGTGTGGTCCCGGCCATGGGCATCGAGGGCCTGAGCGCGTTCAAGAGCGTCAAGCGCCGCATGGAGAAAGTCGCCGAGGTGCAGGGTGTGACCATCTTCGACGATTTCGCTCATCACCCCACTGCCATTGCCACCACCCTCGACGGCCTGCGCAAGCGCGTGGGTGATGCATCGGTGATTGCCGTGATCGAGCCGCGGTCCAATTCGATGAAGCTGGGCGCACACCGTGACGGCCTGCCAGAAAGCGTCAACGATGCTGACCAGGTGATCTGGTACGCACCTGCCAACCTCGGATGGGACCTGGCGGCCACGGCAGCGCAATGCAAGGTCCCCAGTGTGGTGGCCGACAGCCTCGAGGCGATCATCGAGCAGGTCAAGCGTCAGGCGCGGCCGGGGACGCAGGTGGTGATCATGAGCAATGGCGGCTTTGGCGGCCTGCACGGCAAGCTGGCCGAGGCGCTCAAATGAGCGGGCCGCAACGCATTACCCTGGCAATGACCGGCGCGTCGGGGGCGCAATACGGCCTGCGCTTGCTCGACTGCCTGGTGCGCGAAGACCGCGAGGTACACTTTCTGATCTCCAAGGCCGCGCAATTGGTCATGGCCACTGAAACCGACGTGATGCTGCCTGCCAAACCGCAGGCAATGCAGGCGTTTCTGACCGAGTACACCGGGGCTGGCGACGGGCAGATCCGTGTGTATGGCAAGGAAGACTGGATGTCGCCGGTGGCATCGGGCTCTGGCGCGCCGGCAGCGATGGTGGTGGTGCCGTGTTCCACCGGCACGCTGTCGGCAATCGCCACCGGGGCATGCAACAACCTGATCGAGCGAGCTGCCGATGTCACCCTCAAGGAGCGCCGTCAGTTGATCCTGGTGCCTCGCGAGGCACCGTTTTCGACCATTCATCTCGAGAACATGCTAAAGCTTTCGCAGATGGGCGCGGTGATGCTGCCGGCTTCGCCGGGGTTCTATCATCAGCCGCAGACCATCGACGATCTGGTCGACTTCGTGGTGGCGCGCATTCTCAACCTGCTCGATATTCCCCAGGACATGTTGCCGCGTTGGGGTGAACATCATTACGGAGTGGATGATTGAAAAGGGGGTTGGCCGGTGCGCTGGCTGTGCTGATGCTCGGTGGATGCGCCACGGTGCGCACCTTGGATGGCACCAAGCCGGGGGCGCCTGTGGTCTACGCAGGTACCCGACTGAATTGGTATGCGATGAACGGGGGTTGTTGCCCGCAAGCGCGTTTCGGCGTTGACGCCCCACGGTTTGCGCCCGTGGACCTGCCAGCGAGCTTCATGCTCGATACCTTGCTATTGCCTTTGACTCTGCCAGCCGCTGCCGGCATCTACTATCACGGCAGTGGCGGCTTCTGAGCGCTGCGGCCCTGCAGCGGCTCAGTTTCTCCCCAGCTTGCGCAACTCATCCGACTCCACGATCCGTATGCCGTCTTCCTCCTCCAGTGCCAGGCGCCATAGCGCTCGGGCCAGGGTGCACGCCTCGATGCCCCGGTATTTGCCTGGGATCAACTTGGAAAAGGGTGCAGCCAGTGTCTCGGTCAGCCTTGGTTCCGTTCGTTCCCCCAGCAACAGCGACGGGCGCACGATGGTCAGTTGGGGCCAGTCCTGCGCTTTGAGCGCTTCTTCCATTTCGCCCTTGACGCGGTTGTAGAAGATGGAGGAGGTGGGATCGGCGCCCACGGCACTGATCACCAGCAAGTGCCTGGCGCCCATCTCGCGTGCTCGCTTGCTGAAGGCCACCACCATGTCCAGGTCGACGGCCTTGAATGCGGACTCCGAGCCCGCCTGTTTCAGCGTCGTGCCCAGGCAGCAGTAGGCAATATCGACGCGGCCCTCGAGTTGGGGCAGGAAGACCGCGGGGTCGCCCACGGGGTTTTCCAGGTGTGGGTGCTCTGCCAGGGGGCGGCGGGTAGGCGCCAGCACGCGGGTGATGGTGGGCTCGTTGAGCAGGCGGTCGAGCAGATGCTCGCCAGTCAGGCCGGTCGCTCCGGCAAGCAGAACATGCTGAGGCGTCAAGTACATGATGTCTCTCCCTTGTTACACACAAGCTTAGTGGCTGCGCGGCGTTTTTGCCCGTTCCCCCACCGCTGCCTGTGTCGTATTGCGCAAGGCCTCTTCGGCTTGGTGCCGGCGCAAGCGCTGCCAGTGATCCAGCACGTTGGACGGTGCCCACAGCTGCGGCTCGGACGCTTCGAAGCCTTCGTTTCGTTCACGTTCGGCAACACTGGTACGCGCCAGTTCAAACGCTTGTTTCAGATCGTCCGTCTGGTTGAGGGCCTGGGCGAAAAGCGCATCGCCAAAGTAGGTGAAGTCGGCCTCTTCCGAGCAGCCGAAGGAGACACGGTCGGCTCGGGCTGCCGTCATCAACAGCGTGCGCTGGTCTTTCAAGGCATCGATGTAGCCACCGGAATAACACGCAGAAATGACAATGACCTTGTCTCGATCTTTCAAGGGCGCCAGTGCATCGGCCAGTTCGTCGGCAGAAATGTCGGCCAGTTGCAGACGCGGTTGATCGAGCACCAGTTGATGGTCCTGGCTGCCGTGGCTGGTGAGATAGATGAACAGCAGGTCTTCAGGGCCACTTCGCTCGGCCAGGGTCTTGGCTGCGCGGGTAATGCTCTGCCGAGTGGCCATGGGGCGGGTTGCCATGAAGTCACGATGGTTGACCAGCGTCACCTGGCCTGTGGCACCAAAACGCACCTTTAGCAGGCGGCTCACGTAATCGGCCTCGCGCAGAAAAACGCTCTGCTGCCCGTCGCCACCCACCACCAGGCTGTACAGCTCGATCGGCGGCATGGACCGTGGCACGGCAGCCAGGGCTTCGTTCAGCAAGCGGCCTTGGTTGAGCAGGGCCATGTCGAGCGGGTCTGGCAACAAGGTGCCGTGCTCATCGCGAACCCGGACGCCATTGGCCCAGGTGCCGCTTTGTACCTTGCCGTCGGCCAGTGTCAGGCGTCCCTGTCCGTGATAGGCATCATCGAGCATGTGGCCCACGTACTGACTGCCATCGGCCAGTTGCAGGCTGCCTTGGCCAGACATGCGCCAGTCGACGAAGGTGCCTTTGTAGTGGCTGCCGTCGCTGCCCAGCATTTCACCTTCGCCGTTCAATGAGCCGTCCTTGAACTGGCCGATCCACACATCGCCTTCGGCGTTTTCGTAGCGGCCGCGGCCTTCCAGGCGGTTGTCCTTGAACTCACCGATGTATTGCTCGCCTTCGACGCTGTCGTAAGTGCCGGTGCCTTGCAGTTGGCCGTCCACGAACCTGCCGCTGAACTGATTGCCGCTGGCATCGCTGCGTACGCCGGCACCGTTGGGTTTGCCCCGGGCGAACAAGCCCCGGTAGCGGCTACCGTCGGCCAGCTCCAGTTCGCCTGCGCCTTCGTAGAGATCGTCCTTGAACTGCCCACGGTAGGTCTGCCCGGTCTGTTTGAGCGTACCTTCGCCGTCGCGTCTGCCATGGCGGAAGGTGCCTGCATAATGACTACCCGGTGTCGTCAGGTCCCCAAGCCCTTCGAACAGGCCGGCGGCGAATTGGCCACGATAGACTTCGCCGTTTTGCCCATGCCATTCCCCCTGGCCGTGCCACTGGCCGTCCTTGAAGCCGCCGGCGTACCAGCTGCCGTTGGGGTAGTCGATACGGCCCTGACCTTGCAAAAGGCCGTCTACCACCTGACCACGGTAGCGTCCGCCGTCCGGCAGACGGGCGTCGGGCGGGCTCAGGGATACGCCATCACCACAGGCAGCGAGCAACAGAAGCAGGGTCAGAGGGAGCAGTGAACGCATGGCGAGGACCGGGCAGTGAGTGCGCCGATTATGACCCAGATCGAGCGGCTGAAACAGCGAGTGACGGGGGGAGTGAGGGGGCTTTTCAGGGGATCGATGAAAGAATATGAAGCGCCAGCTTTGACCCAACCCTGCTTGCCTTCAGTTCTCGTGTAGATACCGTCTTGATTCTCATATCGCCAACGCGATCTGAGGGTCACGCGGCTTGTCGGAAAGGCTCCGGGCACCCAGCGCAGCAGCGTGAATTGCTGGGTCTGCTGCGCAGCCAAACGCGGTCGGTCCGGCGCCCCGATGATCTGTGATTCGATGGTGAGATCCTGGGTCTGCTGCGCAGCCCATCGCGGCGCAAGGCCGCTCCCACAGGGTGGATTGCGCTGGCTGTCAGATGGGGCACCTACGCCGTACCAATGCAGGCGGCCTTGCCGGGGCGCCGGACCGGCCCCGGCAGTATGAGCTGCGCAGCCGAAATCCCGGGGCTGCTGCACCCGTGCGGCCTTGTGCCGCGATGGGCTGCGCAGCAGCCCCGGTAGTATGGGCTGCGAAGCCGAAATCCCAGGGCCGCTGCACCCGTGTGGGAGCGGCCTCGTGCCGCGATGGGCTGCGCAGCAGCCCCGGCAGTATGGGCTGCGAAGCTGAAATCCCAGGGCCGCTGCGCGCCCCGTCGCGGCGCAAGACCGCTCCCACCCGGGGATGAGTAGTCTTCAGAGTTGTGCAATCAATTGGCATCTGCCGGCAACGGCAGACACCTAGCGACCCAAGCCCGGCGACACGATGATCTTCACGTTTTCCTCCTTGTTGTTCACCAGCTCCTCAAAACCAAGCTCCACTATTTGCTCCAGTCCAATACGCCCGGTCACCAGAGGGCGAATGTCCAGCCGCCCATCGGCGATGAAGGCAATCACGTCGGCGAACTCTCCGTTATAGGCCAGTGCGCCGACGACCTGCTTCTCGGTGGACACCAGCTCGAAGAAGTTGAATTCGCTGGGCTCCTCGAAGATGCCGACCATTACGCACTTGCCGGCCTTGCGAATGGTGTCGATGGCCAGTTTGGCCGTGTGCTTGTTGCCAATGCATTCGAAGCTCACGTCTGCACCCAGCCCTGCGGTGAGCGCTCGAATCTCCGCCAGGGCGTCGCACTGGCTGGGGTCCAGTACCACGCTGGCGCCCACTTCCAAGGCCTTGGCCTTGCGCGCCGACGACATCTCCAGGGCGATCACCTGTGCCGCGCCGGCTGCCCTGGCGCACATGATGGTGCACAGCCCGATGGTACCTGCGCCCACCACCACCACGCTCTGGCCCAGCAAGCTGCCGGCTTTCTTCACCGCATGCATGCCAACCGCCAGCGGCTCGATCAGAGCCCCTGCCTCTGCCGGAAAACCTTGCGGCAACCGGTAGAGCAGGTTGGCCGGCACATTGACCCGTTCGGCAAAGGCGCCATTGTTCATCAGCCCCGTGAACGCCAGTTGCTCGCAGATGTTGTACAGCCCGTGGGTGCAGTAGTAGCAGGTGCCGCAGTGCTGGCAGGCGTCGGCCGCCACAGGGTCGCCGACTGCATAGCCTTCGACGCCTTCGCCGAGCTTGGCGATCCGGCCGCAGAATTCGTGGCCGAGGATGCACTGGCCCTGAATACCCGTGAGCGGGTGGGGCGCTTCGACCGGAATGAATACCGGGCCGGCAACGTACTCGTGCAGGTCCGAGCCGCAGATCCCGCACCAGTCCACCTGGATCTGCACCCACCCAGGTGCCGGATCGGCCGGCAGGGGTACCTTTTCGACGCGGATGTCGTTACGCCCGTGCCATACCGCCGCGCGCATGTGTTGATTGCTCAAGTCGTTCATGGTGATCTCCAGGGAAACCGGATAGGGTCAATGACTACGCAAAAAAGCGAGCAGGTGCTGGTTGACCGCGTCGGCCGCCTCCATCTGCACCATATGGCCTGCTTCGGGCAGAACCAGCACTTGGGCTTCCAGGCCCTCGGCGTGACTGGCCGAAATGATCGCGTCCTTGCCGCCCCATATCACCAACGTCGGATGCTGGCCCAGAACGCCGCGCAGCGCGTGGCGTTGCCGGTCGCCATCGGCCAGTGCCGAGGCCAAGACCTGCAAAGCCTGGTCGACGCCCTCCAGGCGCTTGAACTTGAGCATGTCTTCGAGCATCTGCCGTGTGACCAAGCTTGGATCGGCGAACAGCTGCACCATCTGTGGCTTGAGCGCGTTGCGGTTGCTCGCAGCGACGAACCCTTGCAGGTAGCGCCCATTGATGGCCTCGCCCAGGCCCGCGCTGGCGATCAGACCAAGGCTGGCCACCCGGTGCGGTGCCAGACGCGCCAGGCCCAGGCAGACTGCGCCACCCATGGAGTGGCCGACCAGGTGGGCACGCGGTATGTCCAGGTGATCGAGCAGGGCCAGCACTGTCTCGCTCAGCTCATCCAGATCACCGCGCAGCAAGGTTTTCGCCGACTCGCCATGGCCCGGCAGGTCGAGGGCAATCACTCGTCGCTCGCTCGCCAGGGCGGGGTGGTTGAACAGCCAGTTGTTGAGGTCGCCACCAAAGCCATGCACCAGCACCAACGGCGTACCGCCTTCGCCCAGCTCGAACCAGCGCAACACGCGCCCATTCACGTCGCCTTTTTGCGGCGCCGGCCCTTGGGCCTGGTCGGCGCTGCCCTCGGCGACGAACTCGGCCTGGAAGCGCTGTACCACGGCGTCGATTTCAGCTTCGTCGGCTTCGCCGTCGACCACCACTGCCAGCAGCGCGCCAACCGGCAGGGTTTCATCCGGCCGCGCCACCAGGCGGCGCAACACGCCACTGAAAGGCGCCTCGACGCTGCTGCTGATCTTGTCCGTCTCCACGTCCAGCACTTCGTCACCCTTGGTGATGACGTCGCCTTGCTGCTTGAGCCAGGTGTCCACCCGGCCTTCGGTCATCGACAAGCCCCATTTGGGCATGGTCAGGGTATGGATCTGGCTCATGCGGCGCTCCTTGCAGCTTCGATGACGGTGCGCACGGCGGCTTCGATTTTGGCCGCGTCGGGTATGTACAGATCTTCCAGGGCATCGGAGAACGGCACGGGCGTGTGCGGCGCTGTCACCATTTCGATGGGCCCTTTCAGGGCGCCGAAGGCTTTCTGCGCAACCAGCGCGCTGATGTCCGTGGCCACCGAACAACGGGGGTTGGCCTCGTCGATCACCACCAGGCGCCCGGTTTTCTCGACGCTTTCAAGAATGCTGTCTTCGTCCAGGGGGCTGGTGGTGCGCAAATCCAGAACCTCGCAGTCGATGCCCTGGCGGGCCAGGTTGTTGGCGGCCTCCATGGCCACATGCACCATGCGGCCATAGGTCACCAGGGTGACGTCGTTACCGTCGCGTAGGTAGTTGGCTTCGCCGAACGGCACCGTATACACCTCTTCCGGCACCTCGCCCTGCATGCTGTACAGCAGCTTGTGCTCGCAGAAGATCACCGGGTCATTGTCGCGGATGGCCTGGATCAGCAGGCCCTTGGCGTCATAGGGCGAGGAAGGGCACACCACCTTGAGGCCCGGGATGTGCGTCCACAGCGATGTGAGCATCTGCGAATGCTGGGCCGCGGCACGCAACCCGGCGCCGTACATGGTGCGCATGACCAGCGGCGTCACCGCCTTGCCGCCGAACATGTAGCGAAACTTGGCGGCCTGGTTGAGGATCTGGTCGAGGCAGCAGCCGGCGAAATCGACGAACATCAGTTCGCAGACCGGGCGCAGGCCCTGGGTCGCAGCGCCCACGGCGGCGCCGACGTAGCCAATCTCCGACAGCGGCGCATCCAGCACGCGGCCTGGAAATTGATGGTAGAGACCCTTGGTCACGCCCAGCACACCCCCCCAGGCGTCGTCCTCGCCCGGTGCGCCAGCGCCGCCAGCCACATCTTCGCCAATGATGAACACGGTGTCGTCACGGCGCATTTCCTGGGCCAGGGCTTCGTTGATGGCCTGCTGGTAGCTGATCTTTCTTGCCATGGTGGTTCTCCTGTTGTTCTTGTTGTAAGCGGCTCAGGGATAGGCGACGTAGACGTCGGTGAGCAGGTCGGCAGGTTGGGGCTTGGGGTCGGACTTGGCGCGCTGCACGGCGTCTTCGATCACGTCTTCGACACGCGCGTCGATGCTGTCCAGTTGCCCTGCTTCGAGCAGCCCTGCACGCACGCTCTTGTCGCGGAACTGCAGCAGGCAGTCGCGGGTTTCGCGCAGGTTCTTCACTTCATCGGGCGCGCGATAGGTTTGCGCATCGCCTTCGAAGTGTCCGTAGTAGCGGCTGAGCTTGACTTCGATCAGCGACGGCCCTTGGCCGGCGCGTGCCCGTTCGATGGCGGCACCGGCGGCCTCATGAACCGCGAAGAAATCGAAGCCGTCGATGGTGACCCCTGGCATGCCGAAACCGGCGGCGCGGTCGGCGATGTGATCGCAGGCGACCGACCAGTTAGACGCCGTGGCCTCGGCATAGCCGTTGTTCTCGGCCACGAAGATGCACGGCAGGTTCATGATCGCGGCCATGTTCATGGCTTCGAACACCGCGCCTTCATTGGAGGCGCCGTCCCCGAAGAAGACCACCGCCACATCGTCGCGGCCCTTGAGCTTGGCCGCCAACGCAGCGCCCACCACCAACGGTGCGCCAGCGCCGACGATACCGTTGGCGCCGAGCATGCCCTTGCCCAGGTCGGCGATGTGCATCGAGCCGCCCTTGCCGCCGCAGACACCGGTCTTCTTGCCGTAGATCTCGGCCATCATGCCGTACACATCCACGCCCTTGGCGATGCAGTGGCCATGACCGCGGTGGTTGGAAGCGATGCAATCGCTGTCGCGCAGGTGGGCCATCACCCCCGCCGCGCTGGCCTCTTCACCTGCGTAGAGGTGGACGAAGCCGGGTATTTCACCTGTAGCGAACTCCACATGCAGGCGTTCTTCGAAGGCACGTATGGTGCGCATCACTTCATAGGCATGCAGCAGTTGTGCAGCACTCAGTTGATTGGACATCTTTTTGTTCTCCGGGGTTGTCTCAACGGGTCGCGGGGTGCAGCGGGTGACCAAGGGGTACAGCCAGCAGGCGGTGCTGGGCGGCATGCGCGAGCACGGCCTGCACGTCCACGCTCAACGGCCCTTGGTGATCGAGGGTGATGACGGGCGTGTCGTGGGCGCAGAATTCGATTTCCCGTTCGCCGTCCAGCGCCAAGGTGCCTTGGGTAAGTACGGGGCGGTGGGCCTGGCCGGGTGCCATGTGGCCCGAAGCCGTGATGCCGCAGGGTTGCAGCACGCCGGGTGCCACGGGCGCCAGCAGCGCCTGTGCGGCATCCTCGGCCAGGCGGACCCAGGCGCCGTGGGGCGCTTGGCGCGAGACCGGGCACCACAGACCGCACAGCGCTGAAAGGCCGATGGCGTGTGGCTCGGCAAAGCAGGCGAAGATTTCGCTCAGGTCCTCGCTTCGGCTCAGCGCCCGCGCGCCGATGAAGCGTTGCGGCGACACCGCCACCTCGACCAGCGCCCATTCGCTCAATTGCTGCTGGGGCACCGATACCAGCAAGCGTTTGTTGCGGCGCAGGCCGATGGCCAGGGGCACCCTGCCGCTGACCATCAGGCCCCCGGCAAGCCCTGCGCTGGTCGCTTCGCGCAGTTCGGGGAACGCGTTGTTGGTGCCAGTGGACAGGGTCAGCAATGGCACGTCGCCGGCTTCGGCCGCCACGGCTTTATGGGTGCCATCACCCCCCAGCACCGCAATCAGTGACACCCCCCTTGCCACCATGCGGCGGGTCGCAAGGCGGGTGTCGCTGACGGTCTGGGTCAGTGGCAAGTCGAGTATTTCAAGATGAGGCCAGTGCTGATCGCGCGCCATCGGTCCAGTGCTGGCCTTGACTACCGCGGCGGCAATACCGGTCATGTCGCTGGGCATCAGCACGTGGCCAACACCCGTAGCACCGAATGCGGCGAGCAAGCGCGCAATGGCCGCAGCCTTGTCGGTACTCGAGTACAAACCGGCAGTGGCTGTCAGGCGACGCAGGTCTCGGCCTGAAGCCGGGTTGGCGATGATGCCGACCAGTGGGGCGGGTAGCGGCATGGCGCACCTCGTGTTCTTGTTTGCAATGACAAGAGCAAGGGCGGTGCCAGCTTTGCACGAAAGGCCGCAAAGCCGCGAAGCAGAGCGCTTGCATCGGGCGTCCTGCGGCCAGACGCCCCGTTCTTGTGAGACGCCAGGTTTCTTCCCGGTCGGTATGCGGCGAGACGCTGAGACGCAGCGTCTCAAGGGCACCGGTGATCACACCATGCTTGTCGAGACCTGCACGCAGGCGCTTAATGGCTGCACAACCACAAGAACAGCAACGAGAACCGGAGGGCCCGAATGCTTGCCGCGAACTCCCGCGCTCATGTCGACTGCGTCAGCAGGGTACTGAAGAACGCCGACCGTCTGCCCCAGGCGCCGGTGCCGCCGCTGATCCTCGATTCATGGCGTCGCTCCATGGAGCTCTACCGTCTCGACCCTGCCTCCGAGCAAGGGCCGCGCATCCTTTCCCAGGCCCTGCTCAACGAGTGCCGAGAGCGCTCTGAGCTGTTCCTGCGCATTGCTGGGGACGCAGTGGCCCGACTGCACGAGCAAGTGCGCGAAGCCGACTACTGCGTGCTACTCACCGATGCTCAAGGGCGCACCATCGATTACCGCGTCGAATCGACCATCCGCAATGATTGCCGTAAAGCCGGGTTGTATCTAGGCACATGCTGGTCGGAAGGGGAGGAGGGTACCTGTGGCGTGGCGGCAGTGCTGACCACCAAGGCGCCGGTAACCGTGCACAAGCGCGATCACTTCCGCGCCGCCTTCATTGGCTTGACCTGCAGCGCAGCGCCTGTGTTCGACCCCTTGGGCGAATTGTTGGGGGTGCTGGACGTCTCTGCCGTGCGCTCACCCGACGACCGCCGCAGCCAGCACCTGATTCGGCAATTGGTCGAGCAGACCGCGCGGGAAATAGAAAACGCCTTTTTCATGCACAGCGCCCAAGGCCACTGGGTGATGCGGGCGCACGGCACGCCAGGCTACGTGGAAAGCCAGCCGGACTACCTGCTGGCCTGGGATGCCGACGGCCGCCTGCAGGCGATGAACAGCCTAACGCGGCAGCGCCTGATGCAGCGTTTGGGGCGTTTGCCTGCACACATTGGCGAACTGTTCGACCAGGCGCAATTGCGGCGTGTCAGCAACGCCTCGGCGCAGCGCCTGCCAGGGTTGGGCGAGTTGTATGGTCGGGTCAGCGCACCGCAGCGCAGGCGCCCTGTGGAGCCTTTGCAGCAGGACCTCGACCGGCGCCTCGACCAGCATTTGCGCCTGGCCACGCGGGTCAAGGATTGCAACCTTGCCGTGCTGGTGCAGGGCGAAACCGGCACAGGCAAGGAAGTCTTCGCCCGCCAGTTGCACCAGCAGAGCAAACGCAGCAGCGGCCCTTTCGTGACGCTCAACTGCGCCGCCATTCCAGAAAACCTGATCGAGAGTGAATTGTTCGGCTATGTCGCGGGCGCTTTCACCGGCGCTTCCAGCAAAGGCATGCAGGGGCTTTTGCAGCAGGCCGATGGCGGTACGTTGTTTCTGGACGAGATCGGCGACATGCCGTTGAGCCTGCAAACCCGCCTGCTGCGGGTACTGGCCGAAGGCGAGGTGGCGCCGCTGGGAGCAGCGCGGCGACAGCGCGTGGATATCCAGGTGATCTGCGCCACGCACCGCGACCTGGCCGCCAGGGTGGAGCAGGGGCAGTTTCGTGAAGACTTGTACTTCCGCCTGGCCAATGCCCGCTTCGAGCTGCCAGCGTTGCGCGAGCGCGAAGACCGGCTGGGGCTCATTCACCAGTTGCTGGCCGAAGAGGCCGATGCATGTGGGGTGAATGTCGAGATGACGGACGAGGCCTTGCAGGCGTTGCTGGAGTACCGTTGGCCGGGGAACCTGCGCCAGCTGCGGCAGGTATTGCGCTATGCGTGTGCTGTGAACGAGGGTGGCCAGCTACGCCTGCATGACCTGCCCGAGGAGGTTCGCGGCCAGGCGGTAAGTCAATTGATTAGCGAGGCGTCCTGCCCGGCCCGGCAACGGTTGCTGGATGCGCTGATCCGGCACCGTTGGAAGCCGGCCGAAGCTGCTCAGGCTCTGGGTATCTCGCGGGCCACGTTGTATCGACGAGTGCACGAGCACCGTATCGAGATGCCTCGCATGAAGGGGTAGGGCTGGTGGGCTATCTTGCGCTTGAGACAACGGTTGAGTTGGTCTCAGTCTGATGATCTGTTGGCACCATGTATTTCGTGGGGGATACCCTCTTCCAGGGTCCAGGATTCAATTTCGGCCTTTGGCTTACGTGTAGAGGTGCGTTTCTTTCTCTCAGGACGCTTGCCTGGACGGGCAGCCCACAGGTAAGCGTTTTCGCGCAACCGCTCTTGGATAGCTGGTGGATAGTCATCAAGCGTGGTGAGTGGCGGTACGGGTTTTCCGGGTAGGCCAGCTTCACGAATGATCTTGGGCCATCGCGGTTTCCAGCACAGCATGAGGCTCAGCCAGTGACCGGTTCCGATGATCAGGAAGGCGGGCGAGATCAGGAGCAGGCCGAGCTTGGTGATTCGAGAGGATTTTCGAAAGTAGTGGGTCAGGCCTTCGAATTGAGGTGTGAAGGCTTGCCAGGGCCAGGGGAAGTGGGAAGTGATAGGGGGGCGGGGTAGGCCCTCTGGGCCTTCGTCCATGAAGCGGCGGATGAACTCCCACTCGGATTGCAGCTCCGTGAAGTTGTTGGCGGCCTTGCCCACGTGGACGAGTTCCGGATGAAGTGTGCCGGTGAATGAAGGCGGCCATAGGAGTTCCAAAGGTAGGCCTACGCCCCCGGCTGTAGCGTATTTTTTATCCGAGGCACTGGAGGTGACACCGTGCCAAGGAAGCGTGACGATGCCGCCACAATACGTCGGGCGGTGCAGGT
>CAURYQ010000008.1:0-65890 GCA_963529135.1 uncultured Pseudomonas sp.
TCGAGACGATCAACAAGCTCAACCGCATTTCCCGGCAGATGCTGCAGGAAATGGGTCGTGAACCGACCCCGGAAGAGCTTGGCGAGCGCATGGAAATGCCTGAGGACAAGATCCGCAAGGTATTGAAGATCGCCAAAGAGCCGATCTCCATGGAAACCCCGATCGGTGACGATGAAGATTCGCACCTGGGTGACTTCATCGAGGACTCGACCATGCAGTCCCCGATCGACGTGGCCACGGTCGAAAGCCTCAAGGAAGCGACCCGTGATGTCTTGTCGGGCCTTACTGCACGCGAAGCCAAAGTGCTGCGCATGCGCTTCGGTATCGACATGAATACCGACCACACCCTTGAAGAAGTGGGCAAGCAGTTCGACGTGACCCGCGAGCGGATCCGTCAGATCGAGGCGAAGGCGCTGCGCAAGCTGCGTCACCCGACTCGAAGCGAGCACCTGCGCTCCTTCCTCGACGAGTGATGACAAACCCCGGCCCAGGCCGGGGTTTTCTTTGTGCCTCCGAGTACAAATGCCCACCCGTCTCCAAGGCCCTGTTAATTCTGAAAAACTCTCCGTAGCCACCCATCCTGGGCAGCATTGGCCGTCTACACTCGACTCAGACCATCTGAATGCGAGAGGCCGCTATGCCCCTGATGCCGGCCATCCTGCTGGTGACCCTGAGTCTGTGGAACACGACGGCCGGCGCGGTTGCTAATGACCGCCCTTTGCAGCCCTCGTCGAATGGACCTGAACAGCGCGCCACCGACTTGGCTGCCGCCGCCGATGCGATGCCGGCAAGCGTGGCGCCAGTGCGGCAGCCGAGCTCCGTCGCCAGTCACGTTGCCGTAGCGCAGCCCCGCCAAACCACCACGCCGTCTGCTCCCTCGGAAGAGGCCGCTCAGCCCGGCACTGCCCACATGTTCTGGTCCGATCTGGTGGTGTACGGCCTACCGACCGTGTTGTTGCTGATGCTGGTGCTGGCGACCGTCATGCGCATCAACCGGCGCCTGAGCTCCGAAATCTCCAGGCGCATTGCATTGGAGCAAGAGCTGCGCAGCAGCGAATACCATTACCGCGGCCTGGTCGAAAGCCTCTCAGCCATTGCCTGGGAAGCGGACGTGAATGACTTCACGTACAGCTATGTATCGCCCCATGCCGAAGACCTGCTCGGCTACCCGCTCAGCAACTGGCTCAAACCCGGCTTCTGGCGCAGCATCCTCCACCCTGACGATGCGTTGTGGGCCCAGGCCTACTGCGAAAGTGAAACCGCTGCCGGGCGCGACCATAGCCTGGATTACCGGGTGATACAGGCGGACGGCCAGTCGCTGTGGGTGCGCAACATCGTCAGCCTGATCAAGCATGGTCACCAGCCGGTGATGCGCGGCCTGATGATCGACATCAGCGAAACCAAGCGTACCGAGGACGCACTGCGTCTGTCCGAACAGAAATTTGCGTCGGTATTCCAACAGTGCCCGGACATCTTGCTCATCGCCCGTCACAGTGACGGTTGCCTGCTGGAGGTCAACGAAGCGTTCGAGGAGCAGATAGGCCTCACGCCCGGTGAAGTCATCGGCCGTACGGCGACCGAGCTGAATCTATGGGCGGTCGAAGGCTCAGGGCCGCGATTGCTCGAACGCCTGCACCAAGGCGGTATCCGCAATCTTGAAATGAGCTTCCGGCGCAGTAACGGCCAATTGTTCACCGGCCTCACCTCCGCTGAAACGTTCGAACTCGACGGCACACCCGCGCTGGTCGTGGCCGTGCGCGATATCAGCCAACTCAAGGAAACCCAGCAGCAGCTGCAGATTTCCGAGGAAAAGTTCGCCAAGGCATTCCATGCCTCTCCCGACGGCCTGTTGCTGTCCCGCCAGCGCGATGGCTTGTTGCTGGAGGTCAACGATGGGTTCTGCCGCCTGACCGGCTACGCACTCCATCCTACCCTGGACCAGACCTCGCTCGACCTGGGCATATGGGTAGACCTCAATGAGCGCAAGCGCCTGCTGGACCAGCTGAACCGTGAAGGCTTCGTGCGCGACTTCACCTGCCATATCCGTCGCAGCGACGGGCAGATTCGCCTGTGCGAATTGTCGGCCCGCCCCCTGCCAATTGCGGGTACCGACTGCATGTTGACGATCGCTCGGGACATCACCGAACGCCACCTGATGCAAGAAAAACTGCAACTGGCCGCCACGGTATTCGAAAATACGGCCGAAGGCGTGCTGATCACCGACATCGACCAGCGGATCAGCGCGGTGAACCGTGCCTTCAGTGAAATCACCGGCTACAGCGAAATCGAAGCACTGGGCCAGACCCCTCGCCTGCTCGCCTCGGGCCAGCATGACAGCGCGTTCTACGCCGCGTTGTGGCACCAATTGACCGACGAAGGGCATTGGCAGGGAGAAATCTACAACAAGCGCAAGAATGGCGAGCTGTACCCCAGCTGGCTCACCATCAGCGCCGTGCGCAACCCTGAGCGCGAGATCACGCACTTCGTGGCGGTGTTCGCCGATATTTCCAGCATCAAGCATGCACAGGCCGAACTGGACTATCAGGCCCACCACGACCCCCTCACCGGCCTGCCCAACCGCACGCTGTTCGAAAACCGGCTTCAGGCCGTGCTGACCTGCTCGCAGCTGTCCAATCGCCAGGGCGCCGTACTGTTCCTGGACCTGGACCGTTTCAAGCACATCAACGACAGCCTTGGCCACCCGGTCGGCGACCTGTTGCTCAAAGGTATCGCCCAGCGCCTGAAGGAGCAGGTTCGCGACGTCGACACCGTGGCGCGCCTGGGTGGCGACGAGTTCATCATCCTGTTGCCGGGCCTGCACAAACCCAGCGACGCCAGCACCATCGCCAACAAGCTGCTGGCCTGTTTCAACGCCCCATTCCAGGCAGGCGAGCACGAGTTCTTCACCAGCGCCAGCATCGGCATCAGCCTCTATCCACACGACGGCAGCGATGTTGCCACCCTCATTCGCAACGCCGATGCCGCCATGTACCGATCCAAGGCCAAGGGTCGCAACCGTGTGGAAGTCTATACCCGCGACCTTACCGCCCAGGCCAGTGAGCGCGTCGCCTTGGAGCATGAGCTGCGCCGGGCCATCGAACGCAACGAAATGAGCTTGTGTTTCCAGCCCAAGCTCAGCCTGCAAACCCAGACCCTGGTCGGTGCGGAGGCCCTGATCCGCTGGAGCCACCCAACCTTCGGCGAAGTGCCACCGGAGCATTTCATTCACCTGGCGGAAGAGAACGGCACCATCCTGCAACTCGGTGACTGGGTACTGGAACAGGCCTGCCGCCAGATGCAGGCCTGGCAACAACGCTACGAGCCCTTCGGGCCACTGTCGATCAACCTGGCCGGTGCACAGCTGCGCCAACCCAACCTCGCGCGACGCATCGAGGCATTGCTCAAGCAGCATCAACTCAAGGCCGGCGACCTGCAGCTGGAAATCACTGAAAACTTCATCATGAGCCAAGCCGAAGAAGCCCTGGCCGTGCTGCACCAGTTGAAAAAGCTGGGCGTGCAACTGGCAATCGACGACTTCGGCACGGGCTATTCATCGCTCAGCTACCTCAAGCGGCTGCCGCTGGACATTCTCAAGATCGACAAATCCTTCATCCGCGGCCTGCCCGATGACCCCCACGATGCCGCCATCGCCCGCGCCATCATTGCCCTGGGCCGCAGCATGCAACTAACCATCATCGCCGAAGGTGTCGAGAACCAGGCCCAGCAGCGTTTCCTGGCAACAGAGGGCTGCGAACAGATCCAGGGCTACATCGTCAGCCTGCCCCTGCTGCCCGAGGAATTCGCTGCGCAATTTCTTCGTATAGCACTATCGGATCTTTCGGATGGCACAGGTGCGAAACCCTCGTTATAATCCCGCCTCCTACTGAGGGCCTATAGCTCAGTTGGTTAGAGCAGAGGACTCATAATCCTTTGGTCCACGGTTCGAGTCCGTGTGGGCCCACCATTTCCGAAGCCGCGCATCTTGCGCGGCTTTTTTGCACCTGCACATCCGTGTCGTGGGCTCAACGCCCGTGCTTGAACCGCTTGCAAAGCCACCGCTTCCAAACCGTACATTAGACAGTGAGCCGAATAATCGGCATTATCGGCTCACTGGATGAGCCGAATAGGCTCGCTAATCGGCTCACGTGAACACTTCCATGAATGACCGACTTTGGATCTGGCAACAGCCCGACTGGCCAGGGTTCACCTGGCAGACTGAACCGCTTGCACCGCTGCTGCGCGCCTGCAGTCAGGCGCAGGGCCGCTTGTTAGGAATGCTCGAGGCTGTAGGGTGTGACACTGAAGTGCAGAGCAGCCTGGATGCCATGCTGCAGAACATAATCACTTCTTCCGCCATCGAAGGCGAGCAACTGAATGTGGTTTCCGTGCGATCTTCGTTGGCGCGGCGCTTGGGGTTGAACGAAGAAAGCAAGTGGGCCACACCACGATCCGAAGGTTTGGCAGCGTTGCTGCTCGATGCCACTCAGGGGTATCAGCAAGCGCTAGATACAGACCGGCTTTTCATTTGGCATCGTTGGTTGTTCCCAACCGATGACCAACTGCTGGCCAGGCCTCTACACATCGGCACACTGCGCAGTACTGAGCCCATGCAGGTGGTTTCCGGTCGAAGCGACCGCCCAACGGTCCATTTCGAAGCACCCCCGCGGGCCGGGCTGGAAACTCAACTAGAGGACTTTCTTGCCTGGTTTGAGCGCAGTCGCAGCGACGCCGGCCTAGACCCCTTCCTGCGTGCAGGCATCGCGCACCTGTGGTTCGTTACCCTACACCCGTTCGATGACGGCAATGGCCGCCTTACTCGCGCGCTCACCGACCTGGCATTGGCGCAGGGTGAACGACAAGCCATCCGTTTCTATGCGATGTCCGCGAGCATTCTCGACGACCGCGCCGGTTATTACCGTATTCTGGAGGCCAGTCAGAAAAGCGGACTGGATATCACCCAGTGGCTGTATTGGTTTCTAACCACCCTACTCAACAGTCTGGAAGAGGCCCTTGTTCGTATTGATCGAGTATTGGCAAAGGCGCGCTTCTGGCAGGCGCATCGCAGCAAAGGATTGTCAGCCGAGCACGTAAAGGTACTCAACCGTTTGCTAGACGGTGGCGGACGCGGCTTCGAGCAAGGCATTAGCGCAGCGCAGTACCAAGCCGTGGCGAAGGTATCCAAAGCCACCGCCACTCGCCATCTCAGCGACCTACTGGAAAAAGGCTGTATCGAACGCCTGCCTGGTGGCGGTCGTAGCACCCGCTACCAAATAGCACGGTGAGCCTCAGCGAACGGCTGAGCGCACCCGCGCAGTTCTCCTTGCCCCCGCCCCTCCAGGCTAGCTAGGCTAGCTCCCTCCCTTCCGCTCCCCGAGCCACGCCATGCCAGACCCTCGCCCGTTCGCCCTGGATGAAATCGACCGCCAGCTGATCGCCCTGTTGCAGATCAATGCCCGCGAAAGCGTGGCCATGCTCGCGCGCCAGTTGGGCATCGCGCGCACCACGGTCAACTCGCGGCTCGAGCGGCTGGAGAAGAACAAGGTGATCTCCGGTTACGGCGTGCGCTTGGGGCAGCAGGTAATGGGCGGTGGGCTGCAGGCGTATGTGGGCATCAAGGTGCAGCCGCGCTCTGGCAAGGAGGTCGTCAAACGGCTAAGCGCTATGGCCGCTGTGCGGCAGTTGTGCGCGGTGAGCGGCGAGTTCGACTACGTGGCCTGGCTGAACACGGAATCCCCGGAACAACTGGACCAGTTGCTGGACCGGATCGGCAACGTCGAGGGCGTCGAAAAAACCACCACGTCGATCATCCTCAGCAGCAAGGTGGATCGCGGTCAGGCGCTTTGAAACCTATGTTCATGAATATGGATTGGTCAAAATGCTCACCATACACGTCACTATGACCAAAATTGAGACATTTCGACCTCATTCTGCTTCTTAATAACGAAATGCCCCCTCTCTAAAATGACCGCCAGACGTCTCCTATACTCAGGCTCAGCACTTCGCGTAGCCGCTCTGGCAAGGTCCTCCAATGAACAAGAACAACCGGCACCCCGACGACGGCAAACCACCTATCACCATTTTTGGCCCGGATTTTCCGTTCGCGTTCGACGACTGGCTGGAGCATCCAGCAGGCCTGGGCACCATCCCACCGGAACGCCATGGCGAGGAAGTCGCGATCATCGGTGCCGGGATCGCCGGCCTCGTGGCGGCCTATGAGCTCATGAAACTGGGGCTAAAGCCCGTGGTGTACGAGGCATCCAAGCTGGGCGGCCGGTTGCGCTCGCAAGCCTTCAACGGTACTGATGGCATCGTCGCCGAGTTGGGTGGCATGCGCTTTCCGGTGTCATCCACGGCGTTCTATCACTACGTGGACAAGCTGGGGTTGCAGACCAAACCCTTCCCCAACCCCTTGAGTTCGGCCTCCAACAGCACGGTGATCGACCTCGAAGGCCAGACGTACTACGCCGAAACGCCTGCCGATCTGCCCAAGCTGTTCCACGAAGTCGCCGATGCCTGGGCAGATGCCCTGGAGAGCGGCGCGCAGTTCGCCGACATCCAGCAAGCCATCCGCGACCGTGATGTGCCGCGCCTCAAGGCGCTGTGGAACAGGCTCGTCCCGCTATGGGATGACCGCACCTTCTACGACTTCGTCGCTACCTCGCGCTCGTTCGCCAAACTCAGTTTCCTGCACCGTGAGGTGTTCGGCCAGGTGGGCTTCGGTACCGGCGGCTGGGACTCGGACTTTCCGAACTCGATGCTGGAAATCTTCCGGGTGGTCATGACCAACTGCGACGATCACCAGCATCTGATCGTGGGGGGCGTGGAGCAGGTCCCGCAAGGTATCTGGCGCCACCGACCCGAGCGCTGCGCCCATTGGCCCGAGGGCACCAGCTTGCGCTCCCTGCATGGCGGTGCACCCCGGACCGGCGTCAAGCGCATCCAGCGCGCTGCCGATGGCCGCCTGGCCGTCACCGACAACTGGGGCGACACCCGCCATTACGGCGCCGTGCTCGCCACCTGCCAGACCTGGTTGCTGACCACCCAGATCGACTGCGAGGAATCGCTGTTTTCGCAGAAAATGTGGATGGCGCTGGACCGCACGCGCTACATGCAGTCCTCGAAAACCTTCGTCATGGTCGACCGGCCGTTCTGGAAGGACAAGGACCCGGAAACCGGTCGCGACCTGCTGAGCATGACCCTGACCGACCGCCTGACCCGTGGCACGTACCTGTTCGACAACGGCGACGACAAGCCGGGGGTGATCTGTTTGTCCTATGCCTGGATGAGCGATGCCTTGAAGATGCTGCCGCACCCGGTGGAGAAACGTGTCCAGCTTGCCTTGGACGCACTGAAGAAGATCTACCCTAAGACCGATATCGCCGGCCACATCATTGGTGACCCGATCACCGTGTCCTGGGAAGCGGACCCGTATTTCCTCGGTGCGTTCAAGGGCGCCCTGCCCGGGCATTATCGCTACAACCAGCGCATGTACGCCCACTTCATGCAAAAGGACATGCCTGCCGAGCAACGCGGCATCTTCATCGCAGGCGACGATGTGTCATGGACGCCGGCCTGGGTAGAGGGTGCCGTGCAGACTTCGCTCAATGCCGTGTGGGGTATCATCAACCATTTCGGCGGGGCTACCCACCCGCAGAACCCAGGCCCGGGCGATGTGTTCGACGAGATCGGCCCGATCGCGCTTGCCGACTGACCCAGGAGATGTCATGCGCATAGCTTTATTCCAAGCGATGCCTGCGCCGCTGGATGTGCCCGGTAACCTGCAGCGGTTGCGCCATCAGGCGCAGCTGGCAGCCAGCCAGGGCGCATCACTGCTGGTGTGCCCGGAGATGTTCCTGACCGGCTACAACATCGGCACCGGCCAGGTTCGCCAATTGGCCGAAACCTGGGACGGCTCGTCGGCGCAGGCCATCATGCAGACGGCGCGTACCCACGGCATCGCCATTGCCTACGGCTACCCGGAGCGGGACCACGACGGTGCCATCTTCAACAGCGCGCAACTGATCGCTGCCGATGGCAGCAGCCTGGGCAACTACCGCAAGACTCATCTGTTCGGCGAGCTTGATCGCGCGATGTTCGAGGAAGGCCCCGATCACTTTCCGGTCGTCGAGCTGGACGGCTGGAAAGTCGGCCTGCTGATCTGCTACGACATCGAATTCCCGGAAAATGCCCGCCGGCTGGCCTTGAACGGTGCCGAACTGATCCTCGTCCCCACGGCCAACATGAAGCCCTACGACTTCGTCTGCCAGGTCACGGTGCGGGCCCGGGCACAGGAAAACCAGTGTTACCTGGTGTATGCCAATTACTGCGGCTCGGAAGCCGACATCGACTATTGCGGACAAAGCAGCATCATCGGCCCCGATGGCAGCGCATTGAGCATGGGGGGTCAGGAAGAGGGCCTGCTGCTGGCCGAGGTGCAACGCGAAACCGTAGCGCAAGGGCGACGCGCATTTCCTTACCTCAGCGACCTGCGCCAGGCGTTGCACGGACCTACACCGCGGTAGGGTCGCTGACAGCCAAACGGTTGCAGGCTAGCATGCACGGACCACACCGGAGCCCCCATGCCTGACGCTATCCGCCAGCTCACCCTTGCCAACGGCTTGCAGCTCACGCTGCGCCACGCCCCTCGCCTCAAGCGCGCCGCAGCGGCACTCAGGGTGCATGCGGGTAGCCACGATGCCCCCGCCAGATGGCCCGGCCTGGCTCATTTTCTCGAGCATCTGTTCTTCTTGGGCACACTGCGCTATCCACTGGAGGATGGCCTGATGCGCTATGTGCAGGCGCTTGGCGGCCAGGTCAATGCCAGCACCCGCGAGCGGGCGACGGACTACTTCTTCGAAACCCCACCCGCTGCCTTGGCCGGGGGTTTGATGCGGTTGTGCCAGATGCTGGCCGAGCCGGACCTTGCCTTGTCTCGCCAACGTGACGAGCGCGAAGTGATCCACGCCGAATTCATCGCCTGGGCGCGCAGCCGCCAGGCCCAAGAGCAGTACGCCTTGCTGCAATCGGTGGCGGCGCATCATCCGCTGCGTGCATTTCACGCTGGCAACCGCTATACCCTGGCCCTGCGAGACCCGGCCTTCCAGGAGGCGCTGGGCGGTTTTCACCAACGTTTCTACCAGGGTGGCCAGATGGTGCTTGCATTGAGCGGCCCTCAGCCCCTGGATGAACTGGAACAGGTGGCGATGCCCGCCGCTCGACTGTTCGCCAGCGGCGAGCGTCTCGCCCAGAGCCCGCCACCTCCGCTCGGAACAAGCTGCAATCCACACGTGTTCGCCCACGACCAGATGCCGGCCGGCGCTGAACACGCCTTGGCGCTGTTGACCACCTGCCTGAACGACAGCCGCCCCGGCATGTGGCTCGATGCCGCGCGCAAGCATGGGTTACAGGCCATCAAGATTGAAACGCTTTACGCCTTCGCCGGGCAGCTGCTCTGGCACATCGACCTGAAGCTGGCTACCGATCGGCCTTCTGAACGGCTTCTGGCACTGCTCCATGGCTGGTTTGGTTTCTTGCAGGCGGCTGATTTCGAGCGGCTCAATCGAGAGTTCGATCTCCTGCAAAGGCGCCGTGAGCAAAGCGCCAGCGCCGTTGATCTGGCACGCAGGGACAGTATGGGCCACCCCTTTACCGCGCTCGACACACAGGGGCAACGGGCCTTTGCAGCGCTTATCGCAGGCCTGCCTACCAATGGCGACGGCTGCTGGCAGCTTCCTGCGAGTGAACCGTTGCTGCACACGCGGTTGCCTGAGCAAGCGGTCGCCTCGCTTCCCTTGGGGTTGAGCTTCAGCGACGCCTTGCCGGCTACTCGACAGCACGCTGCCCTGCGTGTGCGCTGGCGGGTGCCCAGCCCGCTTGGGCAGGCGCTGTATGCGGTCCTGGACCGAGCTCTGGCGCCACTCAAAGCGCGCTGTGAACGGGCCTCGGTACAACTGCAGTTCGCCACGGCCGGCCAGGGTTGGGAACTGCGCTGCGCCGGGGTGGACGCGGCGGTGATCACAGCGGTAGGAATTGCCCTGCCACTATTGCTGGCCCCGCCGGCCGACTGTTGGGCTGGCCTGCCGATGGCGCCCAGCGAGCCGATGCCGATCAGGGCACTGCTCGAGCGATTGCCCGACGCCGTGGCAGGCTTCGACGCGCAGCCACCTCCGGGGTCCGGGCAAAGCCAGGCGCAACTCGATACGCTCTGGCAGCAGGCCACATGGCATGGCCTGGGCGTAGGCTTCGAGGCTTCTTCACAATCGGCACTAGCAGCCCTTCTGCAAGGTTTCCCAGGCCAAGGCTGCGCGCCGGCCATCACCCCGCCGCCGTCCACACGCCGTTGGCACAAGGTTGACGGCCACGGCAGCGAACATGCCTTGCTACTGTTCTGCCCTCTGCCCGCTGGCCAAGAAGCGACAGGCAGACTGCTGGCGTACCTGCTTCAGGGCCCGGTCTATCAACGCCTGCGGGTCGAGCTGCAACTGGGCTATGCGGTGTTCAGCGCCTTGCGTCAGATCGAGGGGGTTCACGGTCTGGTGATCGGCGTGCAATCGCCTCACGCCAGCCCCGCCGTCATTCTCGATCATGTGGTGACGGTGCTGCGAAGGCAGGTCACCCTGGACCCGCGCTCACGGCAGCGGCTGGCCGATCAGTTCGATGAAGCAGTGATGAGCAACACCGAGGTAGTGGAGTGGGCCTGGCAGACACACCTGGCTACACAACCTCAGGCGCTGGAGGACGTACGCAGGGCTATCCTGACTGTGCGGCAGCATGATCTGGAAAGGTTGCAGGGTGAGCTGCTCGATGGGCAAGCGCCTTGGATCTGTCTGGCAAACGCTGCCGCGCCACCTGATTTTCACAGCTGACGGCTCACGATTGTTGCAACTGATGCAACGCTACTTTCCTGATACGTCGTCTTCGGATGAACGGTTTTCTTGTAAGATAGCGCAACCCTGATTCAGGGAACCTCCTGTCCATGGTGGTACCCAAGTAGTAGTCAAGCGTTCCTCAAACCCATTCGGAAGGAGTAATCCCATGTGGACCAAACCTGCATACACTGACCTGCGTATCGGCTTCGAAGTCACCATGTACTTCGCCAACCGCTAAGCACGGCTTAGGGTTCGACGCCTCGGCCTGCCGGGGCGTTTTCGTTTTTTGGCCATGATTTTCCGCACAGCAAAGAGAGTACCCATGTACATCCAGGTTCTCGGCTCGGCCGCCGGTGGCGGATTTCCGCAATGGAATTGCAACTGCGTCAACTGCAAGGGCTTCAGAGACGGCACCCTGCGGGCAACTGCCCGCACCCAGTCATCCATCGCCCTGTCTGACGACGGTGTGCATTGGGTGCTGTGCAACGCCTCGCCAGATATCCGCGCGCAGCTCCAGGCGTTCGCGCCCATGCAGCCTGCCCGTGGGCTGCGCGACACTGGCATAGACGCCATCATCCTGCTGGACAGCCAGATCGACCACACCACCGGCCTGCTCAGCCTGCGCGAGGGGTGCCCGCACCCTGTGTGGTGCACCGACATGGTCCACCAGGACCTGACCACCGGCTTTCCCCTGTTCAACATGCTCAGCCACTGGAACGGCGGCCTGCAATGGAACCGTATCGAGCTCGAAGGCAGCTTCGTCATCGACGCTTGCCCCAACCTGCGGTTCACGCCCTTCCCGCTGCGCAGCGCAGCGCCGCCCTACTCACCGCACCGTTTCGATCCACACCCAGGGGATAACCTTGGTCTGCTGGTCGAGGACACTCGCACCGGCGGCAAGCTGTTTTACGCACCCGGTCTCGGCCAGGTGGACGAGAAACTGCTTGAGATGATGCAGGGCGCCGACTGCCTGCTGGTCGACGGCACCTTGTGGGAAGACGACGAGATGCAGCGCCGCGGCGTGGGCACGCGCACTGGCCGTGAGATGGGGCACCTGGCCCAGAACGGCAGCGGCGGAATGCTCGAAGTGCTCGAGGGTTTCCCCCGCCAGCGCAAGGTCCTCATCCACATCAACAACACCAACCCGATTCTTGACGAAGCCTCTCCCGAGCGCGCCGAAGTGCTGCGCCGGGGCGTGGAAGTGGCCTTCGACGGCATGAGCATCGAGTTGTAACGGGGCCGCCGCCACGCCCAGCCTTACAGGAGCCAGCCGAATGAGCGATGCACTGCCGATGTCCCCTGCCGAATTCGAGCAGGCCCTGCGCGCCAAAGGCGCCTACTACCATATTTACCACCCCTACCATGTGGCCATGTACGAAGGCCGCGCTACCCGCGAGCAGATCCAGGGCTGGGTCGCCAATCGCTTCTATTATCAGGTGAACATCCCGATGAAGGACGCCGCGATCCTGGCCAATTGCCCAGATCGGGAGGTCCGCCGGGAATGGATCCAGCGGCTGCTCGACCACGATGGCGCCCCTGGCGAAGACGGCGGTATCGAAGCCTGGCTGCGCCTGGGCCAGGCGGTTGGCCTGGACCCTGAACAGCTGCGCTCACAGGAGCTGGTATTGCCCGGGGTGCGCTTTGCCGTGGATGCCTACGTCAATTTCGCCCGTCGCGCCAGCTGGCAGGAAGCGGCCAGCAGCTCGTTGACCGAGCTCTTCGCCCCGCAGATCCACCAGTCGCGCCTGGACAGCTGGCCCCAGCATTACCCCTGGATCGACCCGGCAGGCTACGCGTATTTCCGTACGCGCCTGGGCCAGGCCCGTCGCGATGTGGAACACGGCCTGGCAATAACCTTGCAGCACTACACCACCTGGGCTGGGCAGCAGCGTATGCTGGAAATCCTCCAGTTCAAGCTGGACATCCTGTGGAGCATGCTCGACGCCATGAGCATGGCCTACGAGCTGAACCGGCCGCCCTACCACACCGTCACCCAGGAACGGGTATGGCACAAAGGGATCACCCTATGAGCTTCAATCGTCAGCAAGTGCCCAAGTGGCGTCAGGGTTACCGCTTCCAGTATGAGCCGGCCCAGAAAGGCCATGTGCTGCTGTATCCAGAAGGCATGATCAAGCTCAACGAAAGCGCCAGCCTGATCGGAGGGCTGATCGACGGTCAGCGCACCGTTGCAGCCATCATCGACGCACTCCAGCAGCAGTTCCCCGATGCGCCGGAAGTGGCCGACGACATCGAGCAGTTCATGGAGGTGGCCCGTGCCGAACACTGGATCGAACTTGGCTGAATTGCCGCCGACGCCCGAAGTCGGCTTGCCGCTGTGGCTGCTGGCAGAGCTGACCTATCGCTGCCCGCTGCAATGCCCTTACTGCTCCAACCCCCTGGACTTCGCAGCCCAGGGCCAAGAGTTGAGCACGGCGCAATGGTTCAAGGTCATGGCCGAAGCCCGTGAGATGGGCGCCGCGCAAATCGGGTTTTCCGGCGGCGAGCCGCTGGTTCGCCAGGACCTTGCCGAGCTGATCGCCGAAGCACGTCGGCTGGGGTACTACACCAACCTGATCACTTCAGGCATCGGCCTGACAGAGGCGCGCATCGCCGCCTTCAAGCAGGCCGGGCTGGACCACATCCAGATCAGCTTTCAAGCCAGTGACGAGCAAGTGAACAACTTGCTGGCCGGTTCGCGCAAAGCGTTCGCGCAAAAGCTGGACATGGCGCGCGCCGTGAAAGCCCATGGCTATCCGATGGTGCTCAATTTCGTCACCCATCGTCACAACATCGACAAGACCGACCGCATCATCGAATTGTGCATTGCCCTGGAAGCGGATTTCGTCGAGCTTGCCACGTGCCAGTTCTACGGTTGGGCACATTTGAACCGGGTTGGGCTGCTGCCCACCCGTGACCAGCTGGAGCGGGCCGAACGGATCACCAACGAATACCGCGACAAGCTCAAGGCCGAAGGCAACCCATGCAAACTGATCTTCGTCACGCCGGATTATTACGAAGAGCGGCCCAAGGCCTGCATGAACGGCTGGGGCAACCTGTTCCTGACCATCACCCCGGATGGCACGGCCCTGCCCTGCCATGGGGCCCGTCAGTTGCCTGTACAGTTCCCCAACGTGCGCGATCATGACCTGCGGCATATCTGGTACGAGTCGTTTGGCTTCAACCGCTTCCGCGGCTACCAATGGATGCCTGAACCCTGCCGCTCGTGTGATGAAAAGGAAAAGGACTTCGGCGGCTGCCGCTGTCAGGCCTTCATGCTCACTGGCGATGCCAGCAACGCCGACCCGGTGTGCGCCAAGTCGCCCGACCATGGGTTGATCCTAAAGGCTCGCGAGCAGGCGCAAGGCGCCGACCTCGCCATAGAACAGATGACCTTCCGAAATGAACGAAACTCCCGTGTCATCGCCCGAGGCTGAGTTCACCGCTGCCCAGGCCGTCGCTGCCGGTACCGACTTCGCCGAACTCAAGGTCGGTGATGCCGGCTTGTTCTGGGTCGAGTTTCGCCCGGCGGACGATGCTTGCCGCATCTGGCACTGGCACCATCACCAGGCGCGGTGCCTGACCCCGGACGGCTTCAGTGTGCGCAGCCGTGTCTACGAATATGGCGGAGGCAGTTTCTGCCTGGGCGGTGATGGGCTGGTGTTCGTCAATGAAAAGGACCAGCAGGTTTATACCCAGGCCCTGGAAAACACACCGCCGCGCGCCCTCACCCAGGATGCCGCCTGCCGCTATGGCGATGTGCAATGGCACGACGGTCAGGTCCTGGCCGTGGAGGAGCGTCATGGCGAAACGGTCGAGCATCGCCTGGTGGCACTGGCCGACGGCAATCGTCAGGTGCTCGCCGAGGGCGCCGATTTCTATGCATCGCCCACGGTCAGCCCAGACGGGCAACGCCTGGCCTGGATAGAATGGGATCGCCCCGCGCAGCCCTGGACGGTGACACGGCTCATGACCCGCCGCCGCGAGGCCGATGGCCAATGGGAAGCGGCGCAAACGGTAGCAGCTGGGGATGAATCGCTGCAGCAGCCGCGTTTCGATCAGGCCAATCGCCTGTACTGCCTGTCCGATTGCAATGGCTTCTGGCAGCCTTGGGGAGAGGTCGACGGCTGCTGGCAGGCGCTGGCGAGCGAGCCTGCCGACCACGCCTCGGCGCCCTGGCAGTTGGGCGCCAGCACCTGGCTGCCCCTGGGGCCGCAGCATTACCTGGCTACGTGGTTCGAAGCCGGCTTTGGGCAACTGGGGCTGCGCACCGCCGACGGTCGCACCGAGCGGTTCGCCAGCGCTTATACACGCTTTCGTCACCTGGCCATGGACGCCGCTTGCGTATATGCCATTGCCGCCTCGCCCATCAGCCCACCGGCGGTGATAGCGATTGCCCGTGACAGCCATGAAGTGAGCGTGCTGGCCGGTGGCGCCGAGGTGTTGCCAGCTCAGCGGATCAGCCTGCCCCAGTCCTTTCATTGCGGAACTGGCGCTGCGCTGGCTCATGGTTTCTTCTATCCTGCCGCCGGCAGCACGAAGCCATCGCCGCTGATCGTATTCATTCATGGCGGCCCGACATCGGCCTGCTATCCAGTGCTTGATCCACGCATCCAGTTCTGGACCCAACGTGGCTTTGCCGTGGCCGACCTCAACTACCGTGGCAGTAGCGGTTATGGCCGCGAGTACCGCCATGCCTTGCACCTGCAGTGGGGGCAAAGCGATGTGGAGGATGCCTGTGCAGCCGTGGAACGCCTGGCCGCCGATGGCCTGATCGACAAGGCCAAGGCCTTCATCCGCGGCGGCAGTGCCGGCGGCTACACCACCCTCTGCGCCCTGGCGTTCAAGGACGTGTTCCTAGCGGGCGCGAGCCTGTACGGCGTTAGCGATCCGATTGCATTGGCTCGGGCTACCCACAAGTTCGAGGGTGACTACCTGGACTGGCTGATCGGTGACCCGGACCAGGATGCCGAGCGTTATCGGCAGCGCACACCGCTGCTGCATGCCGAGCGAATCAAGGTGCCGGTGGTGTTCTTTCAGGGGGAGCAGGATGCGGTCGTGGTGCCGGAGCAGACCCGCGCGATGGTTGCGGCGCTAAATGCCAATGGCATCGAGGCGCAGGCACATTTCTATGAGGGCGAGCGGCATGGGTTCCGCAAGGCCAGGAACCTGGAGCATGCGCTCGAGCAGGAATGGCAATTCTATTGCCGGGTGCTAGGGCAGCAATGATCCAGGCGACGGCTCACGGTTGCCCGTGAGCCCGCAGGACATTCAACGCCTGGCGATGATGTACACCGCGTGCACGATGCCGGGGATATAGCCAAGCAGGGTCAGCAGGATGTTCAGCCAGAAGGCCCCGCCAAACCCCACCTGCAGGAACACGCCCAATGGCGGCAGGATGATTGCGATGATGATCCGAATAATGTCCATGCGAGTCTCTCCGTAAGGGGTTACATCACAGACTCGTAGCCGCTTGCAGAGGTTCCACAGGCAAAAAAAACGCCCGGGGCCGAATGTGACAGGCCCAGGGCGATGCGCAGAAACGCCAGACGGTTCGGTGTGACATGTATGGGCTAGGCCGGCATCTTCCGTCCTGAGGCCTGGCCGGCGTGCGGTCGGGCAAACGCGCGCGACAGACGTGACAACATCTCATCGACATTGCCCCGGGTAACGGTCAGCGCGGGCGAAAACCGCAACACATCGGCTTGGGGGGCACTGATCAGCAGGCACTCTTCCAGCGCCGCGCGCTCCAGCGCCCGTGCCCAGGGTTCATGGAGTTGCAACGTCCACAACAGCCCGTTCCCGCACACCCTGCCTTGACCAAAGCGCCCAGCCAGGCGGCTGAGGCCCTCTCGTAGATGGCGGCCGGTGTCCTGCACGCGTTCGATGAATCCTGTTTCCAGCACCGCGTCCAGGACGGCCAGGCCTGCCGCGGCCGTCACTGCACTGCTGTGCTGGCCGCCCGGCAGCCCCGCCGCCTGCGCGCGGCAAGCGCTGCTGCGCACCAGCAAAGCGGCCAGCGGAACACCGCCACCAAGGCCCGCCCCCAACGCGACGATGTCGGCACGAACGTCGTAAAGACTTTCAGCCAGCAAGGCACCGCAGCGGCCCATGCCAGTACGCGTCTCATCGAGAATCAGCAAAATGCCCAGCTCGCGGCAAAGGGCTTCGGCGCCCTTGAGGTACTCACCGGTTGCAGGCACGATCGCGCCCTGGCTCTGCAGCGGTTCCAACACTATGGCTACCGTGCGCGAGTCGACTGCCGCATGCAGCGCCGTCAGGTCGTTGAACGGCACATTGCTGAAGTCGGTGCGCTGCCTTTCGTAGCGGCTCGCTGGGGTGGCTGTACAGCTAGCCGCAAGGTCTTTGCCGCTCTGGCTGGCAACGATGATGTGGCAGGCGCCGTTGCGATGGCGCCCACCCCATCGGCGAGCCAGGCTGAAAGCGCCATCGAGTGCCTGGGCCGCAGTATCGAAAAACACGGCCTGCTCACTTGCGGTCGCCTCGCAGAGCTGGTGGCTCAACTTCAATAGCCCTGGGTTAGGGCGACCAGTTCCCGGGTTGATCAAGGCGTGAGCTTGACGGGCCAGCGCCTTTACCACTGCCTCCGGGCTGTGCCCGAGCGTGTTGGCGCCCTCGCCCTGGCTGAAGTCCAGGCAGGCCCGACCACGGTCGTCCCACAGCCAGGCGCCTTGCCCCCTGACGAAAACAGGTAGGCCAGATTCTGGACAGTCGCGGTGAGGTTGTACGCTTTCTGGCTCACGCAGCGTCTTGATGGCGGCGTCACGCACCGGACGGCGAAGATTGAACAGGTTCATCGAGTTCCGCACGCTTGGATAATGGGCAGGGTGGAGCGACCGGCTGCGGCCTCGAATGCCGCGCCTATGGATAATGAAATCAGGCAACGGGAGAGGGAAGATCCCTGAATACTCTGTAACCCTTTGTTATACGGCGATAGACTAGGCGGCGAGTGCCGATTTCGACATTTCGATTTAGCAGTATTTTCAATAAGTAGAACTTATGGATTTTCGTCAACTGCGCTATTTCGTCGCGGTCTATGAGGAGGGGCATGTGGGGCGCGCAGCCGAGCGCCTTTCGTTGTCTCAACCGGCCCTGTCGCAGCAGATTCGCCAACTCGAGCATGGCCTTGACCTGAGCCTGTTCGAGCGCAGCAACAAGCGCCTGCTGCCGACGCTGGCGGCGCACACCTTGTACAACCACGCCCTACCGCTGCTCGATGGCCTGCAACGGGCTCATGAAGCGATGCGCAATTTCAAGGGGCAGGCCCTGCGAACACTGGCAATCGGGGTCCTGCAAACTGTCCGCCCTAGTCTCGTACCCCAACTGCTGGAACGACTGCGCAAAGCGCAGCCGCACCTGGTGGTGCAGATATACGAGTTATCGGGTCTGGAAATCGAGAAGCGCCTGATCAGTGGCAACCTCGACATCGGCATCAGCTACCTGCCAGCCCGTCAACCGGGGCTACATGGCGTGTTGCTGTACGAAGATGAGTTGCAGTTGGTCATCCCAGCGACCCATCCCTTGAAAGACTTCAAGAAAGTGTCGATCCGTCAGGCGGCCGAGCTACCCATGCTGATGCTGGGTGAAGAGTTCCAGATGCGCCAGATCTGGCAAGCGCAGTTGGCGTGCCAAGGCCGGAGGCCGCAGGTACAGGCCGAGATGAACAACATGGCAGGCATTCTCGACAGCCTGGCGCACACCGCGCTGGCGACCATCCTGCCGGGGCGAGCCAAAGAAGCCGAGCAGGCGCAGCAAGGGCTGTTGTGGAAGCCATTGAGCGAACCCCGCGTACCCTTGAAAGTGGGTTTGGTGTTCCGTGATGCCCAGCGCCAACAGGCCTCCATCGAGCTTCTGCGGGCCCTGCTAGAGGAAGAAACCGACTTGCGCGGGCCGGCGGCTTCGCCTCTGGATTCACTGGGCTGAATGCAGCACACAAGAAAAACCCCGCCGAGGCGGGGTTCTTCAGACTGTTTCCCTGTGACATCCGTATCGCCCCACCATCCTGGCGGGAAATCCTTCGTCGTCTTCCGTGATCTGTCCTATGCGCTTCCTGCGCAACGTCCATGGAATAAAGATAACCCTGGATCCAATCTGAGAACAGTGGCGAAAAGTCACCGCGTGTTGTAGGAAAAAGCTTACAAAGGGCAATCATTCCCATCACCACCCGCTGTCAAGGCGCCCAACCTCTCACCGCGCGCCCCTCCAGCCGCTTGTAACGTGTGCACAAACTCTAGAATTGCGCCGCATCCAGCAGGTACAACGATTCGCTACCGGCCTTTACCGAAGCGATGAGCGAATCCACACGGGGCAGCAGGCGCGCGAAATAGAACCGTGCCGTGCCGAGCTTGCCCTGATAGAAGGCTTCATCGCCTTCACCAGCCAGCGCAGCCTGTGCCATCAAGGCCCACATGTAGGCATAGGCGACGTAACCGAATGCGTGCAGGTATTCAACCGACGCCGCTCCGATCTCGTTCGGATTGCCCTTGGCCTGTTGCAATACCCAGTCAGTCACGCCGTCCAACTGATCGAGTGCCGCACTCAGTGGCTGAGTGAAGGCGTCCATGTCGCTCCCGGCACGGGTGATGAACTGACGCACCTCGTCCGAGAACAACTGATAGTAGGCGCCACCGCTGGCCACCACCTTGCGCCCCATCAAGTCCAGCGCCTGGATACCATTGGTGCCCTCGTAGATCTGGGTGATACGCACATCGCGCACCAGTTGTTCCTGGCCCCACTCGCGTATGTAGCCATGCCCGCCGAACACTTGCTGGCCATGAAGGGTGCACTCAAGGCCCAGGTCTGTCAGAAACGCCTTGGCCACAGGGGTCAACAGCGCAACCAGCTCCTGGCTGCGTTTTCGAACGGCACTGTCTTGAGCGTACTTGGCGCTGTCCAGCTGCATGGCCACGTAGCTGGAGAACGCACGCCCACCCTCGGTCAGCGCCTTCATGGTCAACAGCATGCGCCGCACATCGGGGTGCACGATGATCGGGTCGGCAGGCTTTTCCTTGGCCTGCGGCCCCGTGGGGGCGCGGCTCTGCAGGCGATCGCGGGCATACTCGACGGCGTTCTGGTAAGAGCGCTCCGCCGAGGCGAGGCCCTGGATACCTACACCGAGGCGTTCGTAGTTCATCATGGTGAACATGGCGGCCAGGCCTTTATTGGGTTCACCCACGATGAAACCTACGGCCTCATCGAAATTCATCACGCAGGTGGCCGAGGCCTGGATACCCATCTTGTGCTCGATCGATCCGCAGGTCGCCGGGTTGCGGGCCCCCAGGCTACCGTCGTCATTGACCAGGAACTTGGGAACCAGGAACAGGGAGATGCCCTTGGGGCCAGCCGGCGCGTCCGGCAGCTTGGCCAGGACCAGGTGGATGATGTTCTCGGTAAGGTCGTGTTCGCCGCCGGTGATGAATATCTTGGTGCCGGTGACGCGGTAGCTGCCGTCAGCCTGAGGCTCGGCCTTGGTGCGGATGATGCCAAGGTCAGTGCCCGCATGCGGTTCGGTCAGACACATGGAACCGGCCCATACACCTGAATACATGTTCGGCAAGTACTTGTGCTTGAGCGCCTCGTCGGCGTGAGCGTTGATCGACAGGCAGGCGCCGGCGGTGAGCATGGGGTACAGGCCGAACGACAGGCTGGCAGCGTTGACCATTTCCTCCACCTGGGCCGACACCGCCTTGGGCATGCCCATGCCGCCGAACAGGGGGTCTCCGCCTACGCCTACCCAGCCGCCCTGGGCATAGGTGTCATAGGCGTCGGTGAAGCCGGCTGGCGTATGCACCGCGCCATTGTCCCAGCGGCAGCCTTCTTCGTCGGCAGCGCGGCTGAGCGGTGCAATGCTGCGGGCTGTGACCTTGCCCGCCTCCTCGAGGACCGCCATGGCAGTTTCGACATCGACCAGCTCGGCCAAGCCCGGCAGTTGCGCCCACTGCTGGCCTACGTTGAAGACTTCATTCAGTACGAAGCGCATGTCGCGCAAGGGCGCTTTATATTCAGCCATGACAACCTCTCGCTGGTCGGAACGGGCGGCGACGAGCACCGCAACACGGGTAGTGCAGCCAGTGTAACCGAACAACTTTTACGAGACATAGGGTCATCAAAAGACCATGTAGTCAGTATTGGTCACGCTTCTCGCACCGCACCCCGTCGATTTTTCAGGCCGTGAACCATCAGGCAATTGCGTCCTGCAGCCTTGGCGCCATACAACGCCTGGTCGGCAGCTTTGAGCACCTCCTCGACGCTCCGGTTGTCGCCCTGCCGCTCGGCCACACCCAGGCTGATGGTCACGGTCACCGTGTTGCCACTGGTGCCCGCGCGGCGCTGGCGGCCTGCGTTGTCATCCAGCGGACGCGCGCGCTGATCTCGCAGATGCATGGCATAACCTGCAATCGACTCTCTCACGGCCTCCAAGTGCGGTACGCATTGATCGGCCGTCTTGCCCGCGAACACCACTGCGAATTCTTCGCCGCCGAAACGGTAGGCGCGCCCGCCCCCCTTGATCTTGCCAAGTCGACTGGCAACCAGGCGCAACACCTGGTCGCCAACATCATGACCATGGGTATCGTTGAAGCGTTTGAAGTGGTCCACGTCAGCCATGGCGATCACATAGGAGCGGCCTAGTCGCTGCATGCGCTCGTTGAGCGCGCGGCGGCCCGGCAGGCCGGTAAGCTCGTCGCGAAACGCCATCTGGTAGGCTTCATGAGCGACTGCCGTGGCAATCATCAGCATCACCTGGCTGCACATGATGTTCAACGTGAAGGGCAATACGAAGGTCTTGGGCAGCATCCAGAAGATACCGACCAAACCCACGATCAAGGCACCGTGCAAAGGCCTGGGTGCACGCAGATACTGCACGATGAGCAGCCCCAGCATGCCCAGGAAGACCGGGTAGGCCAGCTGTATCAGGCTCATCCACTGGCCGTGCAAGACCGGCCAGCGAATTTCCGCCAGGCTGGCCAGCAACGCCTCGGGGAAGCTCTGCTCGAAACCTGCCGCCACCGCAGCCGTGGCTACCAGCACCGCGCACCTGGCGACCAGGTCCTGAAGCAGATGAGTGCGCTCCTGCCAGAGGCCATAAAGCCCATACAAAGCCGGCAGCAGCAGGCACACGAGATGAAAGATCACCGCAGCGTCTTCACGAACACGGCCGTTGTCGCGGTAGAAGTCGGTCTGGGTATCGAGCAGGAAGTAGGCGATGTAGACCGTGAGCATCACAAACAGCTCGCGCTGGCGCCTGTATACCGCGCAATAAGCGCCGCCCATCAGCAGCACCAGGGTGGGCAGGACGTTGAAAAGCGACGTGAAGAAGACGCTCAGATCCTTGACGTAGGCCGCAGCCAAGCCTGCCCCCAGCAGCACGAGGGAGGGCACGAAATGGCTTGCACGAACAGCGTGAAAGCGAAGCAAGGGCAATTCCAACCTGGCAGACCAATAGTGGCATTGTGCCCTTACTTGATCGGCCACGCACCTCAACACTTGAGCGGCATCGCTGGTTGCCTTGCGCCAGGCAAAAAAACCGCCTGCCGAGGCAGACGGTTCGTGTGCAGCCTGGTGATTCAGTAAGCCAGGCCGAAGTGCTCTTCGTCCATGGCCATCAGGTTGTCAGCGCCGGACAGCATGGCGGCCACATGGGTACGGGTGCGAGGCAGGATGCGCTGGAAGTAGAAGCGCGCCGTTTGCAGCTTGGCGGTGTAGAACGCCTCTTCGCTGGTGCCTGCTGCCAGCTTCTCGGCAGCCAGGCGGGCAATGTCGGCCCAGAAGTAAGCCAGGCAGGCGTAGCCGGAATACATGAGGTAGTCGACTGACGCGGCGCCCACTTCTTCACGGTCCTTCATGGCGGCCATGCCCACCTTCATGGTCAGCTCGCCCCATTCCTTGTTCAACGCAGCCAGAGGCTGGACGAACTCGTTGATTGCCTCGTTACCTTCCTGAGACTGACAGAACTTGTGCACGATCTTGGTGAAGCCTTTCAACGCCTCACCCTGGGTCATCAGCACCTTGCGACCCAACAGGTCCAGGGCCTGGATGCCTGTGGTGCCTTCGTACAGCATGGAAATGCGGCTGTCACGAACGTTCTGCTCCATGCCCCACTCGGCGATGAAGCCATGACCGCCATACACCTGAACCCCGTGGTTGGCCGCCTCGAAGCCCACTTCGGTCATGAAGGCCTTGGCGATCGGAGTCAGGAAAGCCAGCAAGGCGTCGGCTTTCTTGCGCGCTTCTTCATCCTGGCTGTACTTGACGATGTCCACCTGCTTGGCCGTGAAGTACACCATGGCACGGGTGCCCTCGGCGAAGGCTTTCATGGTGAGCAACATGCGCCGCACGTCGGGATGGACGATGATCGGGTCGGCGGCCTTTTCAGGTGCCTTGGGCCCGGTCAACGAGCGCATTTGCAGGCGCTCACGGGCATATTTCAAGCCGCCCTGGAACGCAACCTCGGCATGGGCCAGGCCCTGCAGCGCAGTGCCCAGGCGCGCCGTGTTCATGAAGGTGAACATGCAGTTCAGGCCTTTGTTGGCCGGGCCGATCAGGTAGCCAGTGGCTGCGTCGAAGTTCATCACGCAGGTGGCATTGCCGTGAATGCCCATCTTGTGCTCGATGGAGCCACAGCTCACACCGTTGCGCTCACCGGCTGCACCTTCGGCGTTGGGCAGGAACTTCGGCACGATGAACAGGGAAATGCCCTTGGTCCCAGCAGGTGCATCGGGCAGACGTGCCAGCACGATGTGCACGATGTTCTCGGCCATGTCGTGCTCACCGGCCGAAATGAAGATCTTGGTACCGGTGACCTTGTAGCTGCCGTCGGCCTGCGGTTCGGCCTTGGTACGCAGCATGCCCAGGTCGGTGCCGCAGTGCGGTTCGGTCAGGCACATGGTGCCGGTCCACTCACCCGATACCAGCTTGGTCAGGTAGGTGTGCTGCTGCTCGTCCGTGCCGTGAGCGGAGATGGTGTTCATCGCGCCGTGGGACAAGCCTGGGTACATGCCCCATGACCAGTTGGCGCCACCGACCATCTCGCTCAGGGCCAGGCCCAGCGACTCGGGCAAGCCCTGGCCGCCGTGCTCCACATCGTGCGCCAGGCTTGGCCAGCCGCCTTCCACGAACTGCTGATAGGCTTCCTTGAAGCCAGTCGGCGTCTTCACGCCGGCCTCGCTCCAGGTGCAGCCTTCCTGATCACCTACGCGGTTGAGCGGCGACAGGACTTGCTCACAGAACTTCGCACCTTCTTCGAGGATCGCGTCCACCATGTCGGGGGTGGCGTCCTGGCAACCTGGCAGGCTCTGATAGTGCGCTTCGTAGCCGAGCAGCTCGTCACGCACGAAGCGAATATCACGCAGGGGGGCTTTGTAGTCAGGCATCGCGATGAACCTCTAGGTGAGTTCTGTGGGGGACCAGCGCACGCGGCAGGGTCTATCAAACAGTTGTTTGAAACTTACGTTTACCGCCCGCCAATGTCAAGGAGGGACGATAGTGCCATTTACGCCGCGAAAAACGGCGAATCGGCCAACGCCAGGCGTGACGCCGCACCGCGAGGGCGGGCGCTATACGCAAGAAGGGTGGGAGAGCGAGGCTAGACAAGCGTCACAGGGACGCTTGAGCTGTAAGCAGGCCGTGGTGGCGGTCAGGCGTAGGTGTCGATGATACGACCCAGCATTTCGTCGGATGCCTTGACGACCTTGGCACCAAGCTCGACTTGGGTTTTGCCCAATGCCATTTGGACGGCGTTGGTGGCCAAGTCCATCTGCTGACTTCGGTCGACGGCGCGCAAGCGCTCAGCCTGGAAATCGCTCGACTGACTGGTGGCAGAACGTTCAGCGGTGGTGTTGGCGATCTGGCTGGCGGCCTGGTCAACCCGATTCTGGCCAGTCTGGATGGGACCCAGACCAGCATAAAAGGCAGAGCTACCGGTGATTTCCATGTCAGGACTCCATCGACACTGGATGACGGTGAGGCCTCATTAAAACAGGCCAGCCAGGAAAAGACCCGTTTAAATCGCTAATGGCTCAGTGCCACCTAATAGACCTCGACCATCCATGCCGTGCGCGAGCGCGTGCGGACGTGACCTCGCCCTAATCCAGCAAGTCCAGTTGCAAGTGCTCGGCCACCTTGTCCGCGGTGGCGTGCTTGAGTTTGGGCACACGTCCAAGACAAGGCGCCGGTAGGCGCTCGGCCAGGCTCGCCAGGTTCTCTTCGAGGCGTGAGGTTCGTGGCTCGATGATGTTGGCAACCCAACCGGCCAGCTGCAGCCCGTCCCGCTCGATGGCTTCGGCACTGAGCAACGCGTGGCTGATGCAGCCCAGCCTTACTCCTACCACCAGAATGACCGGCAGGCGCAAGGCAACGGCCAAGTCCGACAGGTTCGCCAGGCCCGAGAGCGGCACCCGCCACCCACCTGCGCCTTCGATCAGCGTGAAGTCGGCCTCGTGCTGCAAGACGATGCGCATGGCCGCCAGCAACTGCGGCACCGCCAGCGTCACACCGGCCTCCCGCGCGGCCACATGCGGAGCAATGGCCGGCTCGAAGGCGAAAGGGTTGACCTGTGCGTAGTCCAGCTTGACGGTGCTTTCGTCGATGAGCGCCAGGGCGTCGCTGTTGCGCAACCCTTTGGCCGTCATGCTGCAACCGGACGCCACCGGCTTGGCGCCCAAGGTACTCAGCCCGTGCAACCTAGCGGCGTGCAAAAGGCCGGCCGCAATGGTGGTCTTGCCGACATCGGTATCGGTACCCGCGATGAAATAGGCCTGACTCATGACGTTCTCCTAGGCCATAGGCTTGCGCAGGATACCGTATACCACTTGATAGGTGGCAGGCAGCCCCTGAGGCTCACGGTAAGCCTCGTAGGCCTGGAGCATACCCTGCACCCGGGCGCGCCCGGTGAGCCCGGCAGGGCGCCCCGGGTTGAGGTTGTGCGCGCCCAACGCTTTGAGCTCATGGGTCAAGGTACGCACATCGGCGTAGTGCAAGACATGCGCCGACTGCCGCAGCTCCAGCACCTGCAACGCACTGGTGGCGCATGAGCGTTCGTACTCGGCAAAGCGCCTGAAGCGGTTGACGTGCACCTGGCCGTCCACCGCTTGCCAACTGCCCCGCAACTCCTCGAGCGTACCTGCGCACAGGCTGCTGAAGGCCAGGAGGCCGCCCGGTCGCAGGACACGCGACGCTTCTTCCAGCACCAAGGCGAAATGGCTGCACCACTGGACCGCGAGGCTGGAAAAGATCAGGTCGACACTGCCCTGGGCCAGCGGCAAACGCTCCGCATCGCCCACGATGTACGCCTGCGCCCCATCCGCTCGATGGCGCGCATGACGCAGCATGCCTTCGGCGATGTCCACGGCAATACCGTGCGCCGACACATGACGTTCGGCAAGCACGCGGCTGAAATGGCCTGTACCACTGCCCAGGTCCAGCCAGCAAGACGGCTTGAAGGCGGTTGGCAACGCTGCCAGCAGGTTCATGCCCACCGCGCGCTGCAACGCCGCCACACTGTCATAGCTTGCAGCGGCACGTGAAAACGACGCGGCCACCTGGCGCTTGTCGGGCAAAGCACCGGGCAAGGCCGGCTGGGAAAGATCAGTCATCACCACTCTCATGCAGAAAACTCTTGATGCCGCTGGCCAGCTCCTGTGGATACTCCAGCAGAAACGCATGGGAGCTGTCTTCCACAAGGCCGACCTCCACATCGGGCAGCAGCTCGCTCAACGCCTTGGCGGCCTCGGCTGGAACCAGGGCATCTGCCCCGGCAAACAGATGAAGCTGCGGGCCAGCGAACGCCTCCAGGGCGGCTCGGGTGTCCAACTGGGCCAGCACGTGCAGCGCCGTCGCCAGATACAGTGGGTCGGTATCCGGAACGCCCACGCCCAGTTGCCGAAGCAGCGTGCGCGGTTGCAAGGCTCCGTCGCTGCAAAGCGTACGAAAGCGCTTGAGCGTAACCGAGGTATGGCTACGGCAGCCGTCCAGAAAAGTGCCGAAGGTGTCTTCGGCCATCCCATGGGGCCAGTCTGCCCGCGCCACGAAGCTGGGGTTGCTGGCCAAGGTGAGCAAGCCGCAGCAGTGGTCGCCGCGTTTGTGGGCCAGCACACTGGCCAGCATCCCACCCAATGACCACCCTCCCAGCCAGGCGTCGTTAGGCACCTTGCGGTCGAGGTGATCGATCCAGCCTTGCACGTCGCTGTGATCCAGCTCCGGCATTGCCATCAGCGTCACCTGAAGCCGAGGGTCCTGGGCGCGCAAGCTCGCCGCCAGCGGCTCCAGGGAAGCCGTCCCCAGGCCCCAGCCTGGTAGCAGTACGATTCGGTTACGCATCGGCGCTCTCCAGTTGTGGATAACACTCTGCCAATGCATTCAACAATAGCTGCACCTGGGCTGCCGTGTGCGCTGCGCTCAAGGTGACGCGCAAGCGCGCACTGCCGACGGCTACGGTAGGTGGGCGAATAGCGGTCACCAACAGACCCCGGTCACGCAGCAACCGCGACAGGCGAAGCGCTTTCGCGCTGTCACCGATGAGAATCGGCTGGATCGGCGTCAGGCTCTCCATCAGGTGCAGGCCGAGCTGCTTCGCGCCGTCTCGAAACTGCTGTATCAGCGCCGCCAGGTGCTCGCGACGCCAGGGCTGGGTTCGCACCAGCTCAAGGCTCTTGAGCGTGGCGCACGCCAGGGCCGGCGGCTGGCTGGTGGTGTAGATATAAGGCCGTGCGAACTGGACCAGTGCCTCAATCAGCATTTCACTGCCCGCGACGAACGCACCGGCCGTGCCACAAGCCTTGCCCAAGGTACCGACCAGCACCGGGACATCGTCCACGCCCAGGCCGTAGTGCTCGACGATCCCACCGCCCCCTGCTCCCAAAGTACCCAGGCCATGGGCATCGTCCACCATCAGCCAGGCATCGCGCGCGCGCGCCGCACGGGCGAGCGCCGGCAGATCGGCCAAATCGCCATCCATGCTGAACACGCCGTCTGTCACCACCAGCGTATTGCCCGTGGCCTTGGCCAGGCGGTCGCCCAGGCTGTCGGCATCGTTGTGCAGGTAGCGGCTGAATCGTGCGCCGCTGAGCAGGCCGCCATCGAGCAGAGAAGCATGGTTCAGGCGGTCCTGCAGCACCGTATCGCCCTTGCCGACCAAGGCTGTGATGACACCCAGGTTGGCCATGTAGCCTGTCGAGAACAACAATGCTCGCGGCCGCCCGGTCAGTTCGGCCAATGCGTCTTCAAGTTGATGGTGCGCCGCCGTGTGGCCAATGACCAAGTGCGAAGCGCCCCCGCCCACACCCCAGCGATCGGCGCCCGCCTGCCAGGCTGCGACCACCTCGGGATGATTCGCCAGGCCCAGATAGTCGTTGCTGCAAAAGGCCAGTAGCCGCTGGCCGTCGACCACCACGAGCGGCCCTTGTGGGCCTTCGAGCAAGGGGCGCTGCCGGTACAGGTCCGCCGCACGCCGTTCGGCCAGACGCGCAGCCAGATCGAAGGCCATGTCAGGCCGAGGCAGCGTCGTAGAACAGCGCGTCGTTACGCTGCTCGACCAAGGCCTGCTCGATCGCCGCCTGGTGCACCTCGTCGGCATGTTCTTCACCGGCTTCAGGCTTGATCCCCAGACGTGCGAACAGCTGCATGTCCTTGTCTGCCTGAGGGTTGGCCGTGGTGAGCAATTTCTCGCCATAGAAGATCGAGTTCGCACCGGCCAAAAATGCCAAGGCCTGCATCTGCTCGTTCATCTGCTCACGGCCCGCCGAAAGACGCACGTGCGACTTGGGCATGAGGATACGGGCCACGGCCAGCATGCGGATGAAGTCGAATGGATCGACGTCGGCTTCGTCGGCCAAAGGCGTACCCGCCACCTTGACCAGCATGTTGATCGGCACAGATTCCGGGTGCTCGGGCAGGTTGGCCAGTTGAATCAGCAGGCCAGCGCGGTCGTCCAGTGTCTCTCCCATGCCGAGGATGCCACCTGAGCAGATTTTCATGCCGGCGTCGCGAACATAGGCCAGGGTCTGCAAGCGCTCGGCATAGGTGCGGGTGGTGATGATGCTGCCGTAGAACTCCGGGGAGGTATCGAGGTTGTGGTTGTAGTAGTCAAGGCCGGCCTGCGCCAGTGCCTGAGTCTGCTCCTGGTCGAGCTTGCCGAGGGTCATGCAGGTTTCCAGGCCCATGGCCTTGACCCCCTTCACCATCTCGAGCACGTAGGGCATGTCCTTGGCCGAAGGATGCTTCCACGCGGCGCCCATGCAGAAGCGCGTAGAGCCGATGGCCTTGGCGCGCGCGGCCTCCTCGAGCACCTTCTGCACTTCCATCAACTTCTGCTTTTCCAGGCCGGTGTTGTAGTGGCCGGACTGCGGGCAATACTTGCAGTCTTCTGGGCACGCACCGGTCTTGATCGACAACAGGGTGGAAACTTGCACCCGATTGGCATCGAAATGCGCACGGTGCACGGCTTGTGCGTGGAAGATCAGGTCGTTGAACGGCTGCTGGAACAGCGCCTTGACCTCGGCCAGGGACCAGTCGTGACGTGTTGTTGCAGTTGTGCTGGCGCTCATCGGCGTTTCCTTGTTTAGGCTCTGGCAGGCGCCGGGCAAAAACAACGCCAGCGCATCACGGATAGCCGAAATAGTCAGGGAAGCCCCATGAACTGTCAACTCAAGCTTGCCAAGCTAGTTTACAACTGGTCAATATTTAATCAGAAGTGTCTACTGTGCGATGGGCCTGCGCTTCAACCTTATGCATTGTGCGAGCCCTGTGAGCACCAAATGCCCTGGCTGGCAGACCATTGCTCACGCTGCGCCCTGCCATTGGCCATGGCCGGTTTGGAGTGTGGGCAGTGCCATCGCCGGCCACCGGCCTTCGAACAGGTCATCGTCCCGTGGCACTTCACATTCCCGGTGGACACCATGATCAGCCGGTTCAAGCACAACCGTCAGTGGCCACTTGGGCGCCTGATGGGGGAAATGGCCGGCAACGCCCTCTCTCATCACTATGCCGAAGGCCTGCCGCGCCCTGATGTATTGCTCCCTGTACCCATGACCAAGCGTCGCCTGCGTGAACGGGGATTCAACCAGGCCGCGATGCTGGCGCGTTGGTGGTCCAGGCAATTGGCCGTGCCTTGCTTCGAACACCTGCTGGTACGCACCCGTCACACCACGGCCCAGCAGCACCTGAGCGCCAAGGCCCGCTGGCGCAACCTGCGTCAGGCGTTCGCCGTGTGCGGTGACCTTAGCGGCAAACACGTCGCGCTCGTCGACGATGTGCTGACCACCGGCGCGACGGCGCAAGCCATTGCGCTGGTCATGCGCAAAGCGGGTGCCGTGCGCGTTGACGTGTATTGCCTGGCGCGCACGCCAAAGCCTGGCTACGCATGAGCGCCAAGGCGCAAGGCCACGGCTGGGTGATACGCTACCCCAACCCGTACACTGGCCCATCACCGAACCGGTCGGATGCCCATGCCCTTACCTACTCCGCTTACCCAGCACATCACCCGACGTCCGCAGCGTGTGGCGCTTTTGCAGCACATTGCCGAACAGGGCTCCATCACCCGCGCCGCCAAGGCCGCCGGCATGAGCTACAAAGCTGCGTGGGATGCCATCGATGAACTCAACAACCTTGCCAGCACCCCGCTGGTCGAGCGCTGTACCGGAGGCCGCGGAGGCGGTGGTGCACGCCTGTCCGCCGAGGGCGAACGCGTACTGCGGCTGTACCAGCGCCTGCAAGCCCTGCAGGCTCAACTGCTCGAAGCTACCGACGACGCAAGTGATCTGGACTTGCTGGGGCGCCTGATGCTGCGCACCAGTGCCCGAAACCAGTTGCAAGGGCAAATCAGTGCGCTGCAGCGCGTGGGCTGGCATGACCGAGTCGGCCTCGCACTGGGCGGGGGGTTGCACATCGAGGCCTTGATCACCCATGACAGCACCGAACGCCTGGGGCTGACCCTGGGCACGACGGTAGTGGCACTGCTCAAGGCCGGCTGGGTGCGCCTGCTCCGCGGCGGTGAGCGAGCAGAGCAGGACCACAACTGTCTGCAGGTGACCGTGGACTCGATCATGACGGGCACAGACGGCCCCCATGAGGTGCGCCTGGCGCTCGGCAACGGCCAGATCCTGTGCGCATTCGCCGAGTCGGCCTGGCTGGCTGAGCAGCAGGTCACAGCGGGCAGCACCCTTGATGTGCAGTTCTCTGCTGCCGATGTGGTGATCGGCATACCGGCCTGAGCTGCAACGGCCACCCCGCCGGAAATGGCCGAGTGCCCGTGCGGCGCGTGGGTGGTCAACGCGGTAACATGAGGACCACGCTGCCTACCCCCGGAGTCACCATGTCTCACCCGTTCTCCACTCTTACTCCCGACCTGGTGCTGGACGCCGTGGAATCCCTGGGGTTTCTCAGCGATGCACGGGTACTGGCGCTCAACAGCTATGAAAACCGTGTCTATCAGGTAGGCATCGAGGGCGAGTCGCCGCTGATCGCCAAATTCTACCGGCCTGATCGCTGGAGTAATGCGGCCATTCTCGAGGAACACCGCTTCACTGCCGAATTGGCCGACTGCGAGGTGCCGGTCGTGGCACCCTTGCAGCATGAAGGGCATACGCTGTTCGAGCATGGCGGCTTTCGCTTCACGCTGTTTCCTCGCCGGGGCGGCCACGCGCCTGAACCTGGCAACCTCGATCAGCTCTATCGCCTTGGCCAGCTCATCGGTCGCATGCATGCCGTAGGTGCCAGCCGACCGTTCGAGCACAGGGAGGCCCTGGGCGTGGACAATTTCGGGCACGCGTCGCTGAACACACTGCTCGAAGGTGGTTTCGTTCCACGTGAGCTGCTGCCTGCGTTCGAGTCCGTCGCGCGCGATGTGCTTGCACGGGTGGAGGCTGCCTGTGCGCGTACCCCGCACCAGGTCATCCGTCTGCACGGGGACTTGCACCCAGGTAACCTGATGCACCGCGACGAGGTTTACCACGTGGTCGACCTGGACGACTGCCGCATGGGCCCTGCGGTACAGGACCTGTGGATGATGTTGGCCGGCAGTCGTGACGAGCGTCAGGGTCAACTGGCCGAACTGGTCGAGGGCTACAACGAATTCCACGACTTCGACCCACGCGAACTGGCGCTGATCGAACCGCTGCGTGCCTTGCGCCAGCTGCACTACAGTGCCTGGCTGGCGCGCCGCTGGGACGATCCGGCGTTCCCACTCAGCTTCCCGTGGTTCGGTCAGCCGCGTTACTGGGGCGATCAGATCCTGGCGCTGCGCGAACAAATGGCCGCACTCGATGAAGCGCCACTCAAATTGTTCTAGAACGCCAACGGCCTCTGTCTACAATAGCGGCCGTTGATCAGCACCTCAAGCAAGGACTCTGCATGCACGCTGCAAACCTGCGTCGCGGGTATCTACTGGGCCTTGGCGCCTACATCATCTGGGGCCTGTTCCCCTTGTACTTCAAGGCCATACAAAGCGTCCCGGCGGTGGAGATCATCGTCCACCGCGTATTGTGGTCCGCGCTGTTCGGCTCAGTACTGCTTGCCTTTTGGAAACACCCTGGCTGGTGGCGCGAACTGCGCGACAATCCGCGAAGGCTCGCCATTCTGGCGTTGAGCGGCGCATTGATCGCCGCCAACTGGCTGACCTATGTGTGGTCGGTGAACAACGGGCGCATGCTCGAGGCCAGCCTGGGCTACTACATCAACCCACTGATCAATGTCCTGCTCGGCATGCTGATCCTTGGCGAGCGGTTACGCCGTCTGCAGTGGCTGGCGGTCGGCCTGGCCGCGCTCGGGGTGATGCAACAGGTATGGCAAGTGGGCAGTCTGCCTTGGGTCTCATTGGCGTTGGCGCTGACATTCGGTTTTTATGGGCTGATTCGCAAACAGGCGCCGGTAGCCGCCCTGCCCGGTCTGGTGGTCGAAACCTGGATGTTGGTACCGCTGGCCCTTGGCTGGCTGCTGCTGCATCCTGCCGCAATGAGTGCGCAAGGCGGGTTCTACACCACGAGCGAAGCCTTGTGGCTGATGGCTGCAGGCCCGGTGACGCTGGTCCCGCTCGTGTGCTTCAACGCCGCAGCACGGCATTTGCCCTACACCACGTTGGGCTTTCTTCAATACCTGGCGCCAACGTTAGTGCTGCTTCAGGCCGTCTGGCTGTTCGACGAGCATTTGTCTGCAAGCACACTGACGGCCTTCATGTTCATTTGGGCGGGGCTGTTGCTATACAGCGTGGATGCATGGCTGAGCCTGCGCAGACGCCGCTGATCAAAAAATGATCATGTCTCTGCATGCCTTAAGGCGTAAGGGCTGCAGAGACATCTCCCAAGGTTATCCACACCCTCGTCCCCGGTGTTTGTGCACAACCCCGGAATCACTGATCATTTTTTGATCAACCTTATGAAGCCCTTAACCGCTGCGGCCTGGAGCGTGATAGCCCCAGGTTATCCACAGGGCCTTCCCCGTGAAAACGGGATAAGCTGCGGCCACCCTTCACGACGACGAGCCAGCTTCATTCATCCGCGCGCAGACGCAGCTCTACCATCAAGTCGTCGGCCAAGGCTTCCAGACGGTGTTGCAGCTGTTCAAGGGATAGGGATTCCGGCAATGCCAAGAGGGCTTCGGCATGAAACAGAGGTTCGTTGCTCATTGGCGCCGGGCGCACCTGCGTGGCGATCCGTTCGACATTCACGTTCAACTCTGCCAATACGCGTGTGATATCTCGTACGATCCCTGGCCGATCATTGCCTACCAGCTCCATGCCAAAGGGTTTGGCCGTACTCGGTGGCTCATTGCCACTCTCCGCCAGTTGCATGCGAATACCATGTGTGGACAACGCCTCCAGCGCGTCCACGAGCGCGTCGTGGCGATCGGCCGGGACAGCGACGCGCAGGATGCCGGCGAACTGCCCTGCCATGCGCGACATGCTGCTCTCCAGCCAGTTTCCCCCGAAGTCAGCGATGCACTGGGCAATCCTTTCCACTTGACCGGCCTTGTCCGGGGCGATCACGGTCAGTACAAGATGTTCCACGGCGTGCTCCTCACGTGCAGTCCGGCCATGCGGGACCTAGATGTCGCCACAGTATAGGCGCAGCGCGGCAACCTGCCGCAGGGTAATTCCGACCACAAATCGTGTACTGTTTTTAGATTTATCTGGAACAATCACACTGTTTTTTGCGAACATGGCGCTTCCTTGCAGAATCCCGTGCGACCAATGCGTCGCCTGATGCCGCTTTTAGTCTGATAGTGCCCGGCCAGCTGCTTCATGTAGTATCCCCGAGCGCGGACTACAAAACGTCGTTTCAAGGTCTGTCGAGGCGCCTGTGAATAATGCACGTTGCTTGCCGTCAGGCAGGCAAGCCGCACCCAGCCGCGTCCGGCTCATTACCGGAGGCATGCACTGGTGCCGTGTGAGGAGAAGCGCTACAGGCTCAATACAAAAGAGCGAAATAGCTGAGCAGAGTGAGGCAAGCAATGACTGGATACGTTCAAGTCGGTGGCCTTCAGGTCGCCAAAGTCCTGTACGACTTCGTGAACAACGAAGCCATCCCCGGAACCGGCATCGTCGCCGAGCAGTTCTGGGCAGGTGCTGAAAAGATCATCAACGACCTCGCTCCAAAGAACAAAGCCCTCCTCGCCAAGCGCGACGAGCTGCAAGCCCAGATCGACGCCTGGCACCAGGCACGCAAAGGTCAGGCCCATGACGCCTCGGCCTACAAGGCTTTCCTTCAGGAAATCGGTTACCTGCTGCCACAAGCCGACGATTTCCAGGCCACCACGCAGAACGTGGACGAAGAAATCGCCCAGATGGCCGGCCCGCAGTTGGTGGTTCCGGTCATGAACGCCCGTTTCGCGCTGAACGCCGCGAATGCCCGCTGGGGCTCGCTGTACGACGCGCTCTATGGCACCGATGCCATCAGCGACGAAGGCGGCGCTGAAAAAGGACAAGGCTACAACAAGGTACGTGGCGACAAAGTGATCGCCTTCGCCCGTGCCTTCCTTGATGAGGCAGCACCGCTGGCGGCTGGCTCCCATGTCGACTCCACGGCCTACCGCATCGAGGCGGGCAAGTTGGTCGTCACCCTCAAGGGCGGCAGCAACACGGGCCTGCGCGATGACGCGCAGCTGATCGGTTTCCACGGCGACAGCAACGCCCCTACTGCAGTGTTGCTCAAGCACAACGGCCTGCACTTCGAGATCCAGATCGATGCCAGCACCCCGGTAGGCAGCACCGATGCGGCCGGCGTCAAGGACATCCTGATGGAGTCGGCGCTTACCACCATCATGGACTGCGAAGACTCCGTGGCGGCAGTCGACGCCGATGACAAGGTGGTCGTTTACCGTAACTGGCTGGGGCTGATGAAAGGTGACTTGGCCGAAAGCGTGAACAAAGGCGGCAAGACCTTCACTCGCACCATGAACCCTGACCGTGAATACGCTGCGCCCAATGGAGGCAGTGTCACCCTGCATGGTCGCTCGCTGCTGTTCGTGCGCAACGTGGGCCACCTGATGACCAACCCGGCCATTCTCGACGCCCAAGGCAACGAAGTGCCTGAAGGTATCCAGGACGGCCTCTTCACCAACCTCATGGCACTGCACAACCTCAACGGTAACACCAGCCGTCGCAACACCCGCACAGGCAGCGTGTACATCGTCAAGCCGAAGATGCACGGCCCGGAGGAAGTGGCATTCGCCGCCGAGATATTCAGCCGGGTCGAAGACCTGCTGGGCATGAAGCGCAATACCGTCAAGGTCGGCATCATGGACGAAGAGCGCCGCACCACGGTCAACCTCAAGTCGTGCATCAAGGCCGCGGCTGAGCGTGTAGTGTTCATCAATACCGGCTTCCTCGACCGTACCGGCGACGAAATCCACACCTCCATGGAGGCTGGCCCGGTGGTACGCAAGGGGGCCATGAAGAACGAGAAGTGGATTGGCGCCTATGAAAACAACAACGTCGATGTGGGCCTGGCCACTGGCCTGCAGGGACGTGCGCAGATCGGCAAGGGCATGTGGGCTATGCCTGACCTGATGGCCGCCATGCTCGAGCAGAAAATCGCCCACCCGCTGGCGGGTGCCAACACTGCGTGGGTGCCTTCGCCAACGGCGGCGACCCTGCATGCCCTGCACTATCACAAGGTGGACGTGCAGGCGCGCCAGCGCGAACTGGCTTCGCGCACACCGGCTTCGGTCGACGACATCCTGGCTATCCCGCTGGCCACCAACCCGAACTGGTCGGACAAGGAAATTCGCAACGAGCTGGACAACAATGCCCAGGGCATCCTTGGCTACGTGGTTCGCTGGATCGACCAGGGCGTAGGTTGCTCCAAGGTTCCGGACATCAACAACGTAGGCCTCATGGAAGACCGCGCCACCTTGCGCATCTCCGCGCAGTTGCTGGCCAACTGGCTGCGTCACGGCGTGGTCAGCCAGGAACAGGTGCTCGAAAGCCTCAAGCGCATGGCAGCGGTGGTCGACAAGCAGAACGCCAGCGACGCGCTGTATCGCCCGATGGCTGGCAACTTCGACGACAGCGTCGCCTTCCAGGCGGCGGTGGAGCTGGTGCTTGAAGGTGGCAAGCAGCCCAATGGCTATACCGAGCCTGTGCTGCATCGCCGCCGCCGCGAGTTCAAGGCACGCAACGGGCTTTGAACGGCCGGGCCGTGAAGTGAAATGCGTGCAGCGTTGATTGGCGGGGCCTTAGGGCCCCGCTTCTGCGTCAGCTCAGCTTCAATTCTCGCTTCACCAACTCCAGCAGCTTTGCCAGGTCGACGGGCTTGAGCAGAAAGTCCACGACGCCCAGGTGCATCACATCGACAGCCTCTTTCACATCGGTATCGCCTGAGACCACGATGATCGAAAGTGCTGCCCGATCCGCTTCCTGCATTTCACGCACTTTGTGAATAAGGTACAGCCCATCATTGGGCTGCATGCGAAGGTCGGTGATCATCAGCGCGATTCGCGGCTCCCAATGAAGCTTGAACAGGGCCTCCTGGGCACCATCCGCCGTCATGGCGTCGATACCCTTGCTTTTCAGGTACAACATCAAGGCTTCGCTGTTCACCGGATTGTCGTCGACCACGAGCACCACCGGTCTGGCAGGCGGTGGGGCGCTGACGGCGGCGAGTGCCGCGCGCTCTGCGTCGCTCAAGATGTCAGTGTGCTCAGTCATGGTCGTCATGTATCCATTCGCTCTACAGGTAAGACCGCGAAATTTTCGACACCCTTTTTACCTTTCGTCGGATTATTGACGTGGCTACACCCTAGACTTACGTCCAATGGGCACCACGGCCCCGCAAGCCGACCATGAATGCCGAAAACAACAAAGCCGACCCTATAGATAGATATATATAGTTCGGCATAGCGATATGGTCAGGTCGATGAGTAAAAAAGATGCCTACCAGCAAGCGGGTAGAACGGCAGTGCTGCAGAACATCCAGGGCACGCTTCAGTTCTTGCAGCGCTTTGCACCTTTCAATCAGATGGAGCAGAGCCATCTGGCCTATCTGGTCGAGCAGTGCCAGCTGCGCTTCTATGCGAGCGGCGAAAGCATCATCAAGCCGAGCGACGGGCCCGTCGAGCATTTCTATATCGTCAAGCAGGGCCGCGTCGTAGGCGAACGGCAGCACTTGGTCAAGCCGGGCGTCGAGACCACGTTCGAGATTACCCATGGTGAGTGCTTTCCACTGGCGGCCCTGCTCGGCGAGCGGGCTACGCGTACGGAGCACTTGGCCGGTGATGAAACGTTCTGCCTGCAACTGAACAAGGCAGCGTTCATCCGCGTATTTTCCCTTTCCGAAGTGTTCCGTGATTTCGCACTGCGTGGGGTCAGCAGCCTCCTGGATCAGGTCAACCAGCAGGTTCGCCAGCAGGCGGTGCAAACCCTGGGCACCCAGTACTCGCTCAATACGCCGCTAGGCGAACTGGCCATGCGTCATCCCGTGGCCTGCGCCCCCGATACGCCGCTGCGCGAAGCCGTGCGGCTGATGCATGAGCAGCAGGTTGGCTCCATCGTGATCGTCGATGGGCAACGTCAACCGACAGGTATCTTCACCCTGCGCGATCTGCGCCAGGTGGTGGCCGCAGCTGACGCTGATCTCGGCGCCCCCATCCAACGGCACATGACCGCTGCGCCGTTCTACCTGAGCCCGCAGGCGACTGCGTTCGATGCTGCCATGGCCATGACCGAGCGACACATCGCCCACGTCTGCCTGGTGGAAAATCAGCGCCTGTGCGGCGTGGTGTCCGAGCGTGATCTGTTTTCCCTACAACGGGTAGACCTGGTACACCTGGCGCGCACCATTCGCCATGCGCCGCGCCTGGACACCCTCGTGTCCTTGCGCGGCGAAATCAGCCAGCTGGTCGAGCGCATGCTCGCACATGGTGCTTCCTCCACACAGATCACCCAGATCATCACGTTGCTCAACGACCACACCGTGTGCCGGGTCATCGAGCTGGCGCTGGCAGAGCGTGGCGATCCAGGCGTGCCATTCAGTTGGCTGTGCTTTGGCAGTGAAGGGCGACGCGAGCAGACCCTGCATACCGACCAGGACAACGGCCTGCTCTTCGACGCCGTGGACGACGCCGAAGCCCATGCCATTCGATCGCGGCTGCTGTCGTTGGCGCAGTACATCAATCAATGCCTTGCACAGTGTGGCTTCACCCTGTGCAAGGGTAATGTCATGGCAGGCAACCCCGCGCTGTGCCTGTCGCACAGCGAGTGGTCACGGCGCTTTGCCAGCTTCGTCCGTGAAGCCAGCCCTGAGAACCTCCTCGGTTCGAGCATCTACTTCGACCTGCGGGTAGTCTGGGGTGATGAGCAAGGGTGCGAGGCGTTGCGCAAACGGCTGCTGGAGCAGGTGGCCGACAACCGTATCTTCCAGCGCATGCTGGCTGACAATGCCCTGCGCCAGCGCCCGCCAGTAGGGCGCCTGCGCGACTTCGTGCTGACACGTCAGGGCAACGACAAGGCTGGCACGCTGGACCTCAAGGTCCAGGGCCTCACACCCTTCGTTGATGGCGCGCGTGTGCTGGCGCTGGCCAATGGAATCGGCGCCTGCAATACCCTCGAGCGTATTCGCCAACTGGTGGGTAAAGGCGTGATCGACCCGCTGGACGGCGCCGCGTACGAAGAGGCGTACCATTTCATCCAACAGACCCGCATGCAGCAGCATCAACGCCAGGCACGCGATAACCTGGCCTATTCCAATCGCCTGGACCCGGACAGCCTGAACCACTTGGATCGGCGCATCCTGCGTGAGTCCCTGCGCCAGGCACAGCGGTTGCAAACCAGCCTCGCCGTGCGGTACCAGCTGTGAGCCTGTTCGCATGGCTGCGCCCCAACGCCCCACAACTGGGGCACGCGGAGTGTGAACGCCTGGCGGCCTTGCCTCGACCCACAGCGCTCGGCTGCTGCAGCCTGCGCGAGCAGCGCTGGGTGGTACTGGACCTGGAAACCAGTGGCCTGAACACCAACCGTGACCAGGTCCTGTCCATTGGCGCGGTGGCCATCGACGACGGCGCGGTGGACTTCGCGCAACAATTCGAACGGACCTTGTACCGACCCGAACAGAAGACCAACCCCAGCGTACTGATCCATGGGCTGGGGCCGAGCGCCCTGGCAGCGGGCTGCAACCCGGTTGACGCATTACTTGATCTGCTCGACTTCATCGGCAACAGCCCGGTCCTGGCGTTTCACGCGCCGTTCGACGAACGCATGCTGGCGCGCGCCCTCAAGCAAAGCTTGGGTCATCGCCTGCAATCACCCTTTCTGGATGTGGCCGAGTTGGCACCCATGCTCAACCCCGACACAGTGCTGCGAGAAGCTGGGCTGGATGACTGGGTAGCGCGCTTCGGGCTGCAGGTACAAGAGCGTCATCACGCCAGCGCCGACGCGCAGGTGACCGCAGAGCTGGCGCTGATCCTGTTCAGCCAGGCGCGACGGCAGCGACTCGACAGCCCGGCGCAGTTGGCGCAGGCCCTGAGCAGATGGCGACGCAGGGCCCAGGGCCAGGGGATATGAGGCATGCAACGCAGCGCCAACCTTGCCGTCACCACGACCATGACCGCCCCCATGAGGTAATCAGGTAACACCGTACGTGTCCGTCAGCCTGCAACATCATGGCTCATCGTCGCGGAGTTTTTCGTAATGAGCCTTGAGCACTTCAGCGCCTTCGACGCACAAGTGGCCGCTTTGCTGGACGGCCTGCCGGTACCCGACCCATCGCGCTCGATAGCTGACGCGCGCCAGCACTACTTCGCCGAGCTTTCCCGCTACTGGCTCTCGAGCGACACCCCGGACACGAGCCGCCGGGCACGCATGACGCAAGTGCTGCGTCAGCAACTGTCTGCCCAGATTGCCTTGCGCATGGATGACCATACGCTTGGGTCGTACCATGCCGAACTGATGTCCATCTGTATAAATCACCCCCTGCCGTGGCAGCGCCAACATCTGCCCAGCGCGCAACGGCCACAGATCTACAGGCCCGTGCTCGACATCACCTCGCCTAACTGGCGCAGTTTCCTGCACGGCGCATTCGTTATCGTCGAAGGTGGACCCGAGGGCAGCGCGCCAGACCCCCGGGGGAAAAGCGAGTGTGCGCTGCTCTATACCTTGTCGCACGGGGTAGAAGCTTTCGACAGCCTTGCAGAGCTGCATGTGGAGCTGTGTGAACGCTTGGACGACCCCCATCAACGCCACCCGCTGCTGCGCCTGATGTTCCGAGCGCGTGATCGCGATTGTGCTGCGAACGCCGAGCGACTGCGCTACGTCTGGTGCAACGACGACATGCTCGCTGTCCAGGTCCAGACCTTGATCGATTACCAACTTGCGGCCCTTACCGATGCCTGGCAAGCGGCCATGCAGCACATGCCGTTTGACTGGAGCTCGCTGGAAAACCGCGTGCGATCGGCAGGTGATCTATTGCCTCTCTCAGACAGCCGTAGCGCACTGCAGACCCGCTACAGCCTGTTGTTGGAACGCAACTCCCCCAGTTGGCTGAAAAATGCTTCGGCCGAAGAACTGACGCACATCATGCAGACAATGCAGGAACTGGTGATTGCCGTTGATCGCGCCCGTGCACCGGGGATTCTCGACCTCGCGGCGTTCACCAGTCGCAAACACTTGCTGACGTGGACCCGTGACCGTCTGCGCGAAGCAATCAAGCATCGTCTGCTGATCGACATTGATCCTACGCTTATTCATGTCAGCGTAACGAGAGCCCGGCAAACCGGTGCAGTCGTCCATCCAGGCATGACTACTGGGTGGATACCTGCGGCCAGCCGCCCTCAAACGGGAAACACCGTTGAACTGGTTCCGCAAACCTACCGTTTGGATGAGCTGGCGCTGCTCAACATCAGTTTGCTGGACATCGATTACTGGATAACTGCCCGAGTGCACTACAAGGATGGGCGGAGGATTGATGGCATTGCTGCAAGCGAGGTCAGGGATATCGTTCGCGATCTGGACGTGGGCCAGAGTTATGACCAGTATCTGCGCACTCAGCTGCTGACATCGCTACAAGGTCAATGGCGCCGAGATAACTACGTGGCGATCAGTCGGGCGCGCATGCGGGCTGAGTTGGCCAAGGCGCGGTATGCCGGACATTTGCTGGAAGACCCGTTCGAGCGAGGCTACAACTGGGCAAAGACCGTGCTCGACCATCCGGCCAATGCTTCGCGCAACCGGCTGAACGTGCAACGGCTTGGTGTCGAACAGCTGCTCATGGGTGGACATACTGTCCAGGGCGTCATCCTTATTACGCCTGACCCCACGGTTGACCAGCGATTTCTCCTGTACACGCCCGACGCGCCTGACCGGCGTGCCTGGCGGGAATACCCTAATGCCCGCGAGTTACTCAAGACCCTGCGCGCAAAGCCCGCGCTGCGCGACTATCTGAAAAGCCGCCTGCCTTTGATCGATCATGCGCACGTCGAGCGTTGGCTGACCCAAGGCGGCCTCGGCGCGAACTTGCAGCGAAAGCCAATCGAGGGCGACTTCCAACAGGCGCTGTACCGAGCGGAAGTGCAGGCCATACGTGCTTATGCAGACAGCAGCACGAATACCAAAACGGAGCTGCTGGGGGAATTCAGCCTACATGCCTTTTCCGTGCTGCTGGACCTGGTCAGCTTCGTGCTGCCGAGTCGGGCGCTTTTTCCGCTGGCGTTGGCCCGAGCGCTGCTCTGCGTAATCGACACGGCCAAGGCCTTCCAGGAACAGGATCGGGTAGGCGTCGTCAAGCATCTGGTCGAAACCTTCACCCATGTAAACGACGCGTTGATGAACATAAGCGGGACCACTGTCGTGCGCCGGGCCATTCGCGCCATTCCGCCAGCCCCGCCACTGAAGCTGCCGCCGTCAGGGGCTGTATCCGTCGCGGTGGACAAACTGCACTACCGTGTTGACGGCATTCACAAGGAAGGCATCTACGAACAAGCATCACCCTACCCAGGCATCACGACTTACTACATCAAAGACGCCGAAGGTGTTGCTTATCAAGTCGCTTTTGACGGCTATCGCTGGCGCGTGATCGATCCACGCATGCCGGATGCGTACAGCAAGGTGCCGGTAAAACGGCGTGAGGACGGCGAATGGGTGGTGGACTCCCCCGTGCTCTGGTACGACGGGTTGCCAGACATTCAGGCGCTGCTCGATTCATGTCGCTTACCGCAACTGCCAGCGCAGGCCACCCCACAGGGTGCCCAGGGGCTGTATCACTACGACAAGGGCTACTACCTGCTGGTCGCTGCACAGGGAGTGCCGCTGCGCGCACACTTGCTCGACGACCATTACCACCTGCTGCTTCCTGGCCAACCTGAGGCCAGCACACAGGCGTGGGCCATTCTGCGCTGGAAGGATGGCCAATGGCGCATCCGCGTGCGCCAGGCTGGCAGAAGCAGTGACTGGCTAGCGCTGCCAGCCAGTTACTTGGCAAGCCTTGGCAGCAATCGATCCAGCCGTTGATGCAAGGCACTGGCAGCCGGCCAGTTGCGCAATAGCCGCGCACGATCCCGGGCGAAGGCAGGCGCGAAGCTGCTCAGGCTGCTGTGCTGGCACATCGCGTCCAGATCGATCAGTGACCACCGGCCCCGATCCCAGAACAGGTTGTGCCCTTTGAAATCGCCATGGCTGATCCGCTCGCCGATCAGCTGTTGCATCAGTTGCACCAACGCTTCTACCTGCTCCTCCGGCGGATCGCCCTGCTCGACGAAGGGCGCAAAGCATTCGACAAGGTCGGGACCGTCGATACAGTCGGTGACCAGATAGGCTCGCGTGCGCAGGCCCAGCACACGCTGCTCCAGCACAGCCAGCGGACGCGGGGTAGCGATGTCGAGAAACGTCAGGCGATGCCCTTCGATCCAGGAATGCCAGGCCCTGCTTGGTCGCCAGAAGCGCTTGAGCCAGTGAACGGCATGCTTGATGTTGTAGCGCTTGATGACCAGCTTGCGGCCATCCACCTCGGCCCGTGCGACGCTGGCAGCACCACCCGTCTTGTACAGGTGCCCGGCGTCGATCAGGGCATCGGCCTGCGCCAGCACCGGCAGCATGGCCTGGGCCTCGCTACGGACCACGGCCCGCAGAGCCGTCAGGCTGCGCTCGACACTGAACAGGCTGCAATCGCGGCCAGCCTTGTCCAGGTAATCTCGCTGACGCCAGGCGCGAACCTTGTCTATCTGCTTCTGCAAGGCCTCCATGGGCAATGCATGCTCGGCGTTGGCCAGCAGATAGTGCACCAGCAACTCTTCGGTAAAGGGTTCCAGGCGCTTGGGTAGCTGGGCGAAGAACACGCCGAGGTTCTCCAGTACGCGGGGCCGCGAAAGTTGCTGGCCAGGCGTTTCAACCTTGATGCCGGCCCCATCGATCAGGTAGAGCTTGCCGGCATGACGCAACAGGTTGTCCAGGTGCAGGTCTTCCTGCCAAAGCCCCCGTCGGTGCATCTGCGCCACCGCCGCCAGCGCCTCGCCCAGCACCTGCTGCTGCTCGTCGGCAAGCACAGGCAGGTGCTCGACCGCAGACCAGGCATCGGCCAGGCTCTGCGCGCCATCAAGGTACTCGAACAGCAGCCAGCCGCCCTCGCCTTCCATCAGGCCATCGGCGAGCAGCACCGGTGTGGTCAGCCCTTGCGCCGCGAGCAGCTTCACGCCTTGCAACTCGCGCTGGAACTGCCGGGCGGCGTTGCTGCCTACCAGCAGCTTGGCCAACACCGGCCTGCCACGCCATACCCCAGCCCCCACATAGCGCTGGCCCGGCAGCACCCGCAGCAGGCTGAGCAACTGCAGCTCAGCGCTACCGGCGGCATCGGCAAGGCGAATACCGAGCGGCAGCGACGGGTTACGACCTGCCTCCCTCAGTTCGGAAAGCTGCATCAGCGGGCCTCCTTGTGATGACGGCGTTGCAGCAGGCGGTTCATCCAGGTTTCGACCAGGGTGCTGTCGATCGGCTGTGCGAGGTAGGCCGCCAGCAATGTGCGTATGTCACCGTCGCTCCAGACTGGCGCCCGACGTAGCAAAGGCTCCAGGTCCTTGAGGCGGTCACGCATGCCCATGAGCAACGGACGGGTTTTCTCCAGGTCGATCAACTGCGCCTCCCAGCCGTCCCTGCGCTGGCGCAGGAAAATGTGCTTGGGGTAGAAGCAGCCATGCACCTGGCCGGCACCATGCAGTGTACGCGCCAACTGGCCGCATGCCTTGAGAATGCCGTCACGCACAGGCGTGTCGAGTTCAGGCCATTGCGACAGCTGGCTGTCGAGGTCGCGCCAATCGTCCAACGCGCGGGTCATCAACAGGGCGCGGTGCTTGCCGCCCTGCTTGCGCTCCCCATAGAACACCGCTTCCAACGCCGGGATGTGCAATTTCTGATAGCGAACGATGTTGCGAAACTCACGGGCGAAGGTCGGTTCGCCAAAGGGCTTGTGCAGGCTGCGCGTGAGGTAGTCGCTCTGGCGCTTGAGGTAATAGCCTTTGCCCTCGAGTTCCAGGCGATACACGCTGCTCCAGCCGCCACGGCCGGTGTTGGGTTCGTCCACGGCGTCGAGTTCGAGTGCCCACAGCGCCTCGAAATCGTCCAGCCCATGGCGCTGGAGCAGCGCACGGTCTGCGCTGGCCATATAGTCGGTCATTCCCTTCCCTCGAAAAAGCCCAGCACTTGCCGAATGCGCTTCTTGTCGCGCGCGTTCAATCGGTCGCGGCCTCGGTACTGCATGTAAAAGCGCAGACGCTGGGTTGCCGAAAGATGGTATTTGGCTACCTTGTCCAGACAGGCCAGGTCCTTGATCAGGCGATGGCGCCACATGAACCCGCGCCAGAAGTCACCCGTCGGGCAGTCGATGAAGAACAGCGTACCTTGGTCATCGACCAGCAGGTTGCGCCATTTGAGATCGTTATGGGCGAAGCGGTGCTCGTGCATGACACGGGTATGACGCGCCAGTTGGCGGCTGAGGTGATCCACCCAGGCGCGGTCGGCCAACCGTGGGTCATTGCGCTCGGCCAGTGCAGAGAGGTCTTCGGTATTGGGCAGCTCGCGGGTGATCATCGCGCCTCGCCCAAAGGCCAGGCCATTGCGCTCAAGCCCCCAGGCCACCACTTCGGCAGTAGGGATGCCCCACTTGGCGAACTGCTTGAGGTTCTGCCACTCGGCCTTGATACGGGGGCGGCCCAGGTAACGGCGCATGTGCTTGCCTGCGCCGGTGTAACGCTTGACGTAGTAATTGATGCCGTCACGCTCGACGCGCACCACCTCGCTGAGCGGATCGCGGGTCAGGCGTTCGCCCTGAAGGGCGAATACCGCCTCCAGGCTACCGAAATCCTTCGCCAGGCGCTCGTAACCCGGCGCCAGTGTCCAACTGGCCATCAGAGTGCATCCCCGTAGCGTTGCTTGCGGTCGTAGAGTTTCTGCGCCTTGCGCTCCAGCCAGGCGAGCAGTGCAGCCTCTTCCTTGAGCACCTGACGCAGCGGTCGCTGAAAGTAACTGCGCAGAAAACGCAGCTTGTCGCGTTGGGTAAGGCCGATGTCCAGCGCCGAGAAGTACAGCGCGGCTAGGTCCTTGTCACGCCAGCGACGGCTGATGGTAGTGCGTGTCTGGGCACGGTGCAGGTCGATCACCGACAATTTGAAATCATCGGCCGTCACGGGCCGGTCGGTGTGCAGCAGAAAATGACAGATGTAGCAGTCCCGGTGGTTGACCCCGGCACGGTGCATGCCACCGGTCATCTCGGCCACGCGCGCGATCAAGGCGCGCTTGAGACGTGGCGCAGGCGGCTGCCTGAGCCAGTCCAGGCTGAAGTCTTCCAGGCTGACGGTCGGTGCCAGCTCTTCGGTGATAATGAAAGAATGCTGAGTGGCCGGGTTACTGCCTCGCTCACCGAACGCCACGGCCGTCATGGTCGGTACGCCGACCTGATGCAGGCGCTCGATGGCTCGCCATTCCTGCCCTGCACCCAATACAGGCAACTTGGCCGTCAGCAGGTTCTTGAAAATTTCCCCCCAGCCAATGCCACGGTGGATCTTCACGAAGAAGCCTTCACCGGCTACCTCGGTGCGCAGCGTTCGGCGCCCCTCGAGTTCCCGATAGACCTCGCCTTGCAGCGCCTCTACCGCCTCGAACGCATCTCGCCCGGCCCATAGCCGTTTGAAAGGTTCAGCCACTATCAATTTCATGCCCCCTCCTGCCCCAGGATCACATCGGCGGCCCGCTGCGGCATGCTGTAGAGGTCGGCCGTCTCGGCATAAGCGAGGCCATTGCGCGACCAATCGGCACGGGCCGAGGGGTCATCGAGCATACGCTGCAGGTAGCGATTGAGCTGCTCCTGCTCGAACGGCTCGTCCAGCACCAAACCACAATCGGCTTCGGCGATGTAATGGGCGTAGCCGCACACACGCGACACCAGCACTGGCAAACCCGCGACCAGTGCTTCGAGCAGCACCGTACCGGTGTTCTCGTTGTAGGCCGGGTGGATCAGCAGGTCGGCGCCCAACAGAAAGCGTGGAATATCACTGCGCCCTTTGAGGAACTGCACCTGGTCACCCAGGCCCAGCGCCGCGCTCTGCAACTGGAAGACCTTGGGGTCATCCTGGCCGATCACCATCAACCGGGTGCGCTTGCGCAGCGCCGCTGGCAATGCTGCCAGGGCCTTGAGGCTGCGGTCCACGCCCTTGGTCTTGAAGCCCGAGCCAATCTGCACGAGCAGCAATTGATCCTCGGCCAGATCAAACTCCTTGCGCAGGCCCGCCCGAATTTCGGCAGCGTTGGGCGGTGCCCGACGATCTTGGGAGATGCCCGGCGGCAGCAGGTGAAAACGCTCGACTGGCGTGCCGTAATGCTTGATGAACAGGGGCTGCTGCACTTCGGAGATCATCAGGATCTCGGTACCGGCATCCCTGGCGAACACCGCCCGCTCGTATTCGGCGAAGTGCCGATAGCGGCCCCAGCGGCGATACAGGTCGCTGCGCAGATTCTGCGCCTTGTCTTCAAAGCAGCCGTCGGCGGCGTAGTACACATCCAGACCCGGCATCTTGTTGAAGCCGATGAGCCGGTCGACCGGGCGCTTCGCCAGGTCGGCCTGCATCCAGGCCGTGAGCTTCTCATTGCGCCGATGGTTGAAGATCGCCTTGACCGGCGCCACCAGCACTTCGAAGCCTGGCGGAATGTCCCCCTCCCAGATCAGCGTGTAGACGCGGATCTGGTGACCACGCTGCTGGCATTCCAGGGCTATGCGCATGAAGTCGCGCTGCAGGCCGCCAAAGGGGAAATATTTGTAGAGCACGAAAGCCAGTTGCATCAACGGACATCCTCAGCCAGCAGCAGCGCGCCCAGGCGGCTCGCAACATGCTCGGGATTCAGGCGAGTGAAGCACAGTGGCCACTCGCGGTTCAGATCGTACCGGCGCAGATCGTCGGCGCTCGGTTTGTAAGTGCACTTTTTCTGCAGGCAGGGTGCGCACGGCCAGTCACTGGCCTGGTGGATCTGGGTCCGTCCATAGGCACCGGTCAGGCCTGGATTGGTAGGGCCGAACAACGAAAGCGTCGGTACATCGAGGGCTGCCGCCAAGTGGCCAAGACCGGTGTCGACCGCCACGCAGGCCTTTGCAGCGGCCAGCACCCGAGCGACACCGGCCAGGTTCAATTTGGGGAGTACCTGGCAATTGTTCAAGCCTTGGGCGATGCGTTCGGCCCTGGCCTTCTCGGCCGGGCTGCCCCAGGGCAGGCGTACCTCCAGCCTGCGCCGGCCCATGCGTTCGGCCAGTTCACGCCAATAGGCCTCCGGCCAGTGCTTGGTGGCCCAGGTGGTGCCGTGCAGGAAGACCACATAGGGGGCTGCCGGCGGCAACTGCAAGCGGTCGAGGTCCAGGCCGTAGCGGCCGATGCCCTCGGGCAGGTCATAGGCCAGCGCCATGGCGAACAGCTGGCGCACGCGCTCGACCGCATGCTGGCCGACCGCGACCGACAGGCGTCGGTCATAGAACCGGCTGGCCCAGCCCTCACGGGCTGAATACCGGTCCAGGCCTGCGACCGATGCTTTCACGTAGCGGGTCAACCATGCTGATTTGACCAGGCCCTGGGCATCGATCACCAGGTCGTACTGGCGCTCGCGCAGACGCTGCTTGAAGGCTTTCCATTCGCCACTGCGCAGGGTGTGCCAGAGGTTTTTGCGCCAGCGGCGAATGGCCACTGGAATGACCTGATCGACCGCCGGATGCCAGCTCGGTATCTCGGCAAAGCCTTCCTCGACGACCCAGTCGAAGCGGACACCGGGTATTGCATGGGCTGCGTCAGTGAGCGCTGGGAGGGTGTGAATCACATCCCCCAGTGAGGAAGTCTTGATGATCAGTACCCGCACTTAGTCGACCTCGGTCAGCACGTCGATGATGTTCGCACCGCCCAGGCGGGTCAGCGCGGCAATGACCTGACCCGGCTCGAGCAAACGCAGGCAATTGTAATGGCCGAAACGGCAGGTGCGATCGAAGCAGGGGCTGCACTCGATGCCCAGCCGCACGACCTCGACCTGACTGGCCAACGGGGGCGTGAAGCCAGGTGAGGTCGAGCCATACACCGCCACCAGCGGGCGGTTCAGCGCAGCAGCCACATGCATCAGGCCGGAATCGTTGGACACCACGGCGTCTGCACAGGACATCAGGTCGATCGCCTCGGCCAGGGAGGTTTCCCCCGCCAGGTTCACGGACTCTTCACGCAGGCCTGGAATCAATCGCTCACGAATCTGCTCGCCCACCGGGTGATCGCTTTTCGACCCGAACAGCCAGACCTGCCAGCCCTGGCGGATCATGGCGTCGGCCACGGCGGCGTAATGTTCGGCTGGCCAGCGCTTGGCCTCGCCAAACTCGGCGCCGGGGCACAGCGCCAGCACCGGACGGTCCAGCTCCAGGCCGAACTTCGCCAGGGCTGCCTCGCGGCTGGCAGGCTCGATCTGCAGACTGGGCTGCGGGTAGGGTTTGGGCAGCTCGGCACCGGGGGCGTAGGCCAGGGCCATGAACCGCTCGATCATCAGCGGGTAACGCGCCTTGTCCAGCTTGCGCACATCATTGAGCAGACCGAAGCGCATTTCGCCACGCCAGCCCGTGCGCTTGGGAATACCGGCAAAGAACGGTACCAGCGCCGACTTAAGCGAGTTGGGCAATAGAATGGCCTGGTCGTACTGACCGGTGAGCGACTTGCCAATGCGCCGCCGCGTGGCCAGCTCCAGCGCACCATGGCCGAGCGGGAAGCTCAGCGCCTTGCGCACCTCGGGCATGCGCTCGAGGATCGGCCGGCTCCACTCGGGGGCCAACACATCGATCACGCAGTCGGGATGCTGCTGTTTCAGGCACTGGAACAACGTCTGCGTCATCACCATGTCGCCGACCCAGCTGGGGCCAATGATCAGTATTCTCATGCTAGGTCCAGAAACGCTCGGGGAGGCGACAGGCTGCGATCCAGCCCGGCCTCCCCTCTTTATATTCAGGCTATGTGGCCGACAGTGTAACACCGGGGCCGCTTCACGCCCCAATCGAGGGCTGGGTCGCCACTGCCAGCGGCCTCGGTCGGGCTCAGGTCAGACCCAGCTCACTCCAGATACGCCGCACTTCGCGGCGCTCATCGGCAAACTGCGCGGCATCGATTACCCCGGCTTGCTTCTGCAACGCCTGGCGATGAGAAGCAGAGCGGAACGCCTTGTACACTTCGCGCAGCAGCACCGCATCATGGGCAGGCATCAGGCCCACCTGCTCCAGCTCTTCCAGGATACGGATGTTGTCGGTCCATCGAACCAGGGCCGCATGGTCATGCGACCAGGCCAAAGCGGCGTATTGCACCATAAATTCGATATCGACGATACCGCCGGCATCCTGCTTGATGTCAAAGGGCATACCCGGCTCGAAAGCATTCGGCCCAGTACCGGCAGCCGTGGCTTTCGTGCCAAGACCAGCGCGCATCTTGGCGCGCATTTCGCTCACTTCCAGGCGCAGTTTTTCAAGGTCGCGCGGCTGCCCCAGCACGTGCGCCCGCACCTTCTCAAACGCCTTGCCAACCTGCGGGCAACCCACCAGTACGCGCGCACGCACCAAGGCCTGGTGCTCCCAGGTCCAGGCCTCGTTCTGCTGGTAGCGCTCGAACGCGCCCAATGAGCTGACCAGCAGGCCCGAGGCGCCAGAGGGCCGCAGGCGCATGTCCACGTCATACAGCTGGCCCGAGTTGGTCTGGGTGGTCAGCAGGTGGATGATGCGCTGCCCAAGGCGCGTGAAGAATTGCGCGCTGTCGATGGGTTTGGCGCCATCGGTTTCGGCCTGGGGGTCGCCATCGTGGATGAACACCAGGTCCAGGTCGGAACCATGGCCCAACTCCAGCCCGCCTACCTTGCCGTAGCCAATGATGACGAACCCCGGGTCGCAGGGCGTGCCGTCACTGCCCATGGGCTGCCCGTGGCGGGCCACGGTCTGGCGCCAGGCCAGGGCGAGCACTTGGTCGAGGATCGCCTCGGCAAGCCACGTCAGGTAATCGCTGACTTTCATCAAGGGCAGGTTGCCGCTGATTTCCGAGGCGGCCACGCGCAAGCTGTGCGCCAGCTTGAAGTGGCGCAGCGCCTCCATCTGTTGCTCCAGATCGTCTTCGGGAATGCGCGTGAGGCGCTCACGCAGTTCGCTGGCAAGCTCCGGAGCCAGCGGCGGGCTGAACAGGCGGCCTTCGTTGAGCAACTCATCGAGCAGCAAGGGGTAGCGGGCGATCTGCTCGGCAATCCATGGGCTGGCTGCGCACAGTGTCAGCAGACGGCGCAGGGCACCGGGGTTTTCGGTGAGCAACACCAGGTAGGCCGAGCGCCGTGCCACGGCCTCGACCAGCGGCAACACCCGCTCAAGCACCAGGTCGGGGTTTTCATGCTCGACCGCCTGGGCGAGCAACCGGGGGATGAAGGCGTCCAGGCGCTCGCGCCCAAGGCGCTGCATCGAGCGCAACTGCGGGCTCGAACGCAGTGCCGCCAGGCGCCGCAAGGCTTCGCCAGGCAGCCTGAACCCTGCCTCCTCCAGCTGACGACCCGCAGCCTCCTCGTCCTGAGCCTGCTCCCACAACGGCGACCATTCGCCTGCGACCACCAACTCGCCTTCGCTTTCCTCCTCGTCGGGATCGGCAATGACTTGACGGAAGTGCCAGTCGATACGCCCACGCCAGTGGGCGAGTTGGGCATCGAAGGCTTGCCAGTCGGCAAAGCCGAGCATGTACGCCACCCTGGCCTGATCGGTCTCGTTCTCCGGCAACATCTGGGTCTGGCGGTCGGCGATGGCCTGGATGGCGTGCTCGGTGTAGCGCAGGAAGGCATAGCCCTCGTGCAGCTCGGCGACCACCGCAGGCGGCAGGTACCCCTGGCCTTCCAAGGTCGCGAGCACCTTGAGCAGAGGCCGCTGCTGCAGACTGAGGTCGCGACCGCCATGAATCAGCTGGAAGGCCTGAGCGATGAACTCCACTTCGCGGATGCCGCCGGCGCCCAGCTTGATGTTGTCCGCCATGCCCTTGCGCCGGACTTCCTGCTGGATCAATTGCTTCATGGTGCGCAGGGCCTCGATGGCCGAGAAATCCAGGTAACGCCGGTACACGAATGGGCGCAGCATTTCCTGCAACTGCGCGCCGGCGACCTGATCGCCCGCCACTACCCGGGCCTTGATCATGGCGTAGCGTTCCCAGTCACGCCCCTGGTCCTGATAGTACTGCTCCAGGGCATTGAAGCTGAGCACCAGCGCACCGGACGAACCGTACGGGCGCAAGCGCATGTCGACGCGAAACACGAAGCCGTCGACGGTGACCGGGTCCAATGCCTTGATCAGGCGCTGCCCCAGACGGGTGAAGAACTCCTGATTGTCCAGCGAGCGCTTTACCCCTTCGGTTTCACCGCCCTCCGGGAAAGCGAAGATCAAGTCGATGTCCGAGGACAGGTTCAACTCGCCCGCTCCGAGCTTGCCCATGCCCAGCACCACCATATGTTGCGGCTGACCACTCCGGTTGCCGATCGGCGTACCGAATTGCTGGCAGTGCCTTGGATACAGCCACTGATAGGCCTCGTCGATGGCGGCATCGGCCAGGTCGGAGAGGTCGCGGCAGGTTTCACCGAGGTCGGCCTGGCGGGTGATGTCGCGCCAGATGATGCGCACCTGCTGGCGGTTGCGCTCCCTGCGCAGGTTGCGGGCAAGCTCATCTTCACTCTGCGCTGACTGCGCAGCCTGAGCGACATGCCCCCGCAACTCGCCCGAGCCGTAGCGCCGTTCCAGCTCGCCGCTGCTCATCAAGCCGAACAGCAGGCCTGGGTCGCGCTGAACCTGGGCTAGAACGAAGTCGCTGGCCGCCGCGACCTGATCGAACTGTCGGGCATGCTGCTCGCTCCAATGGCCTAGGTCCAGCTCGGGATGGGCGCCCACTGCTTCGCGCAGAAACTGCTGGTTGCGCAAGGTCAGTGGTTCAAGAGCGGCAGGCAGTTCGCAAGGCAAAGGCAGGCGCATGGTCTATCCTTGATCGGCGTGAAAAGGATGAGGAAAAGTGGCCAAGGGAAAGCCGGACCACGGTTGGACTGTCGTACAAAAGTTGGAAATAGCTGAAAATCGCAAGTTCGTGGCATGAAACATCAACGGTTCCCCGTTCGTGAAACATTACCAACCAACATGAACGTTTTTCCTCACAAGCCAGGATGCGACCAAACGTCGCATGAATGTAGTTTTACTACTATGCCTGTCGCGCAAAAGCATGAAATGCGAAAGCAAATGTAGTAAAACTACACGGCGCCGGACGAAGATCCCGGTAATCCAAGAATTCACGACGTCTGCCCATAAGGCCAGTCGCAATCTCAGGCAATCGATTCTGGTTGCCTTTCCGCCCTGGAGCAAGCCATGCAAGACCTCGATCCCGTCGAAACCCAGGAATGGCTGGATGCCTTGGAGTCGGTCATCGACAAAGAAGGCGAAGACCGCGCTCACTACCTGATGACCCGCATGGGCGAGCTGGCCACCCGTAGTGGTTCGCAGCTGCCGTATGCCATCACCACGCCATACCGCAACACCATCCCTGTCACCCACGAAGCACGCATGCCTGGCGACCTGTTCATGGAACGCCGCATCCGCTCGATGGTACGTTGGAACGCCCTGGCCATGGTCATGCGCACCAACCTGAAAGATTCGGACCTGGGTGGTCACATTTCGAGCTTCGCCTCCAGCGCGACGCTGTACGACATCGGCTTCAACTACTTCTTCCAGGCCCCGACCGAAGAACATGGCGGCGACCTGATCTTCTATCAAGGTCACGCCTCGCCGGGCATCTACGCCCGCGCCTTCCTCGAAGGCCGCATCAGCGAAGACCAGATGAACAACTTCCGCCAGGAAGTGGATGGCAACGGCCTGTCGTCGTACCCGCACCCGTGGCTGATGCCGGACTTCTGGCAGTTCCCGACCGTCTCCATGGGCCTGGGCCCGATTCAGGCGATCTACCAGGCACGCTTCATGAAGTACCTGGAAGCGCGCGGCTTCATCCCGGCCGGCAAGCAGAAGGTCTGGTGCTTCATGGGCGACGGCGAGTGCGACGAGCCGGAATCCCTGGGCGCCATCTCCCTGGCTGGCCGCGAGAAGCTGGACAACCTGATCTTCGTGATCAACTGCAACCTGCAGCGTCTGGACGGTCCGGTGCGTGGCAACGGCAAGATCATCCAGGAACTCGAAGGCGTGTTCCGCGGTGGTGGCTGGAACGTCAACAAGGTCGTCTGGGGCCGCTTCTGGGACCCGCTGCTGGCCAAGGACACCAACGGTGCCCTGCAGCGCCGCATGGACGAAGTCATCGACGGCGAGTACCAGAACTACAAGGCCAAGGACGGCGCGTTCGTCCGTGAGCACTTCTTCAACACGCCCGAACTCAAGGCCATGGTCGAAGACCTGTCCGACGAGGAAGTGTGGAAGCTCAACCGTGGCGGTCACGACCCGTACAAGGTCTATGCGGCTTACCACCAGGCGGTCAACCACAAGGAACAGCCGACCGTCATCCTGGCCAAGACCATCAAGGGTTACGGCACCGGTGCAGGCGAAGCCAAGAACACCGCGCACAACACCAAGAAGGTCGACGTCGACAGCCTGCGCAAATTCCGCGACCGCTTCGACATCCCGGTGAAGGATGCCGACCTCGAGAACCTGCCGTTCTTCCGTCCGGAAGCCGACAGCGCCGAGGCCAAGTACCTGGCCAAGCGTCGCGAGGCCCTGGGCGGCTTCGTGCCCCAGCGCCGCGCCAAGAGCTTCAGCATCCCGACGCCGCCGCTGGACACCCTCAAGGCCATCCTCGACGGCTCGGGCGACCGCGAAATCTCCACCACCATGGCCTTCGTGCGGATCCTCGCGCAGCTGGTCAAGGACAAGGAAATCGGTCAGCGCATCGTGCCGATCATCCCTGACGAAGCGCGCACCTTCGGCATGGAAGGCATGTTCCGCCAGCTGGGGATCTACTCCTCCGTCGGCCAGCTGTACGATCCGGTCGACAAGGACCAGGTCATGTTCTACCGCGAGGACAAGAAGGGCCAGATCCTCGAGGAAGGCATCAACGAAGCCGGCGCCATGTCGTCGTTCATCGCCGCCGGTACCTCGTACAGCAGCCACAACCAGCCGATGCTGCCGTTCTACATCTTCTACTCGATGTTCGGCTTCCAGCGTATCGGTGACCTGGCCTGGGCCGCTGGCGACAGCCGCACCCGTGGCTTCCTGATCGGCGGCACCGCCGGCCGTACCACCCTCAACGGTGAAGGCCTGCAGCACGAAGACGGCCACAGCCACATGCTGGCCGCGACCATCCCGAACTGCCGCACCTATGATCCGACCTACGGCTACGAGCTGGCGGTGATCATCCAGGACGGCATGAAGAAGATGACCGAAGAGCAACAGGACATCTTCTACTACATCACCGTGATGAACGAGTCCTACCAGCAGCCAGCCATTCCGGCCGGTGCCGAGGAAGGCATCATCAAGGGCATGTACCTGCTCGAGGAAGACACTCGCGAAGCCGCACACCACGTGCAGCTGATGGGCTCGGGTACCATCCTGCGCGAAGTGCGCGAAGCGGCGAAGATCCTGCGTGAAGAGTTCAACGTCGGTGCCGACGTGTGGAGCGTCACCAGCTTCAACGAGCTGCGTCGCGACGGCCTGGCCGTGGAACGCGCCAACCGCCTCAAGCCTGGCCAGAAGCCACAGCAGACCTACGTCGAGCAGTGCCTGAGCGGTCGCAAGGGGCCGGTCATCGCCTCCACCGACTACATGAAGCTGTTCGCCGAGCAGATCCGCCAGTGGGTGCCGAGCAAAGAGTTCAAGGTCCTGGGTACCGACGGTTACGGTCGCAGCGACAGCCGCAAGAAGCTGCGTCACTTCTTCGAAGTCGACCGTCACTTCGTCGTGCTGGCCGCCCTGGAAGCCTTGGCCGATCGCGGCGAGATCGAACCGAGCGTGGTGGCCGAGGCCATCACCAAGTTCGGCATCGACCCGGACAAGCGCAACCCACTGGACTGCTGAGGAGATTTTTTGTGAGCGAACTCATTCGCGTACCTGACATCGGCAGCGGTGAAGGTGAAGTCATCGAGCTGTTCGTCAAGGTCGGCGACCGCATCGAGGCTGACCAGAGCCTGCTGACCCTGGAATCCGACAAGGCTTCCATGGAAATTCCGGCCCCCAAGGCCGGTGTGATCAAGTCCCTGAAGGTGAAGCTGGGCGACACCCTCAAGGAAGGCGACGAACTGCTGGAACTAGAAGCCGAGGGCGCCGACGCGGCGTCCGAGGCGCCGGCCGCCGAGGACAAGCCGGCCGCCGCGCCAGCTGCCGAGGAAAAACCAGCCGCCCCGGCACAGCCTGCGGCCGCCGAGCCGGCGCCTGCAGCTGGTGCCAGTGTGCAGGACATCCACGTGCCGGACATCGGCTCGTCAGGCAAGGCCAAGATCATCGAGATGCTGGTCAAGGCCGGCGACACCGTCGAAGCCGACCAGTCGCTGATCACCCTGGAGTCCGACAAGGCCTCCATGGAAATCCCGTCGCCTGCCGCGGGTGTGGTCAAGGAGGTCATTGCCAAGCTCGACGACGAAGTTGGCACCGGTGACCTGATCCTCAAGCTGGAAATCGCAGGCGCTGCACCTGCTGCAGCGCAGGCTCCGGCCGCTGCTGCACCGGCCAAGGCCGAGGCGGCTCCAGCTGCTGCACCTGCCGCCGCCGCCCCGGCAGCCGCTGCGCCTGCGCCCACCGCCCCGGCTGCGGGCAACAACGCCAAGGTGCACGCCGGCCCAGCCGTGCGTCAGCTCGCCCGTGAATTCGGCGTGGAACTGGGCGCCGTTGCGGCAACCGGCCCACACGGCCGTATCCTGAAAGAAGACGTGCAGGTTTACGTCAAGGCCATGATGCAGAAGGCCAAGGAAGCACCGGCAGCTGCCGGCGCAACCGGCGGCGCTGGCATCCCGCCAATTCCGGTGGTCGATTTCAGCAAGTTCGGCGAAGTCGAAGAAGTGGCCATGACCCGCCTGATGCAGGTCGGTGCTGCCAACCTGCATCGCAGCTGGCTGAACGTGCCGCACGTCACCCAGTTCGATTCGGCTGACATCACCGAGCTCGAAGCCTTCCGTGTTGCCCAGAAAGCCGTTGCAGAAAAGGCCGGCGTGAAGCTGACCGTCCTGCCGCTGCTGCTCAAGGCCTGCGCCTTCCTGCTCAAGGAACTGCCGGACTTCAACAGCTCACTGGCGCCAAGCGGCAAAGCGATCATCCGCAAGAAGTACGTGCACATCGGCTTCGCCGTGGACACCCCGGATGGCCTGCTGGTACCGGTGATCAAGAACGTCGACCAGAAGAGCCTGCTGCAGCTGGCTGCCGAAGCGGCCGCACTGGCTGAGAAAGCACGCACCAAAAAACTGTCGGCAGACGAGATGCAGGGCGCTTGCTTCACCATCTCCAGCCTCGGCCACATTGGCGGCACCGGCTTCACGCCGATCGTCAATGCACCCGAAGTGGCGATCCTCGGCGTTTCCAAGGCGACCATGCAGCCTGTGTGGGATGGCAAGGCCTTCCAGCCCAAGCTGATGCTGCCGCTGTCGCTGTCGTACGATCACCGCGTGATCAACGGCGCCGCCGCCGCGCGCTTCACCAAGCGTCTGGGCGATGTACTGGGCGATATCCGCACCATGCTGCTGTAAGGCAGCGTACTGCCCCTCCTGGCGAGGGGCAGTCATTTTTTCGAGCTGCCACGCTCGTACCTCAACCCCGTCGATTGACGGGGCTTTTTTTGCCTTGAACAAATGGCAGCTGCCCAAGGGCGCCTCACAAGTACGGCGCATGTTCAGGGTTGCAGCGTACCGGTGCGCCAAACCGGTCAAGTACAGCCGCTCTACAGATTCCGTACTCGCGGCCGATAACCTCGTTACAGCTTCGTACATGGCCGCTTGCCAGCTATAGGGACATGATGCAACCTTGCCAGATCCGACGCGGTCCAACGCGCGCGTTCCCTCTTCAAGCGAGTCTTCGATGAAAAGCCAACCCGATGCTGGCAACCGTGTGGCGGCCGAAGTCGTCACGCAGTTACCCGTGCCCTCGCGGTTGGGCATGCTGCGCTTCGAAAGGCTCAACGAAGCCAGCTGGTCGCTGCTTTATCTGGACCCGGCCTGTGAACGCCAGTTTGGCGTTCATGCCAGTGACCTCTGTGCCCTGGTCGATGCCCCTTACGCCAGCCTTATGGAGCCTGAAGCACGGTATCGGCTGCATGACGACATTCAGTTGCAGTTGTCGCAGCGCGGCTATTATCGAGTGCGCTATACCTTGCACACCCCAGGTGCCTCCGTGCGCATGCTGGAAGTGGGGGAAGCGTTCAAGCAGCACAGCCGCCAGCTGCTGTGTGGCTACCTGAGCGTACTCGACGATCACCCCGAAGACACGGGCGAGACAGCCAGCGACCTGGAGTCGCGCAACAACCGGCTGCAACTGGCCCTGCAACTGAACCAGCGCGCCCAGCGCGAACAGCTGGAGCACCTGGAGCGCGTGCGTAGCCAGCAGGACCTGATCCTGCGGCTGGCCCGTCAGCGCTACAGCGCCGAGAACTCGTTGCTCGAAGCCGCCGAACTCATCACGCGCAGTGCCTGTGAAATCTACAAGATCGACTGCGCCGGGATCTGGCACCTCGAAGGCCAGCGCCTCGAACCGATTACCGCCTGGTACAGCGATGTGCAAGCGCACCGGCAACCCGAAGCTATAGACGCCAGCCATTTCCCTGACTACCTCGATGCCCTGCACGCCAGCCGTGCCATCGACGCGCACAACGCCGGGCACGATCCCCGTACGCGCGCGCTGATGCAGAGCCTGGGGCCTGGCAACAAGGCCATGCTCGATGCCAGCATTCGCGTCGATGGGCAGGTGGTCGGGGTCTTGTGCCTGGAACAGGCCGGGCAGCCACGTGCCTGGCAGTCCGATGAAATTGCCTTCGCCGGCGAACTGGCCGACCAGTTCGCCCAGGTCATCACCAACCACAACCGCCGGGCAGCGACCAGTGCGCTGCACCTGTTCCAGCGCGCCGTGGAACAGAGCGCCAGCGCGTTCCTGCTGGTCAACCGCGATGGGCAGGTCGAGTACGTGAACCCGAGCTTCACCGCCATCACCCAATACAGCACCGAGGAGGTGCAGGGGCGTCACCTGGGTGAATTGCCAGCACTGGAGAACCTCAACGAGTTGCTGTTCGACTCACCGTCGAGCCTGGCCATGGGCAACAGTTGGCAGGGCGAATTCAAGAGCCGGCGCAAGAACCTGGAACCCTATTGGGGGCAACTGTCGATTTCCAAGGTGTATGGCGACAACCGCGAGTTGACCCACTACATCGGTATCTACGAAGACGTCACCCAGAGCAAGCTTGCACAACAGCGTATCGAGCGGCTTGCCTATACCGACAACCTGACCAACCTGGGTAACCGCCCGGCGTTCATTCGCAGCCTGGACGAATGTTTCGCCCGGGACGTGCAGAACCCGATGTGCCTGTTGCTGGTGGACATCGACAACTTCAAGCGCATCAACGACAGCCTGGGCCACCACACCGGGGACAAGTTGCTCATCAGCCTGGCCAGGCGCCTGCGCAACAGCTTGCACGCTGGGGGCATACTGGCCCGATTTGCCAGTAACGAGTTTGCCGTGCTGCTCGACGACACGAGCCTGGAAGCCGGCCAAGGGGTCGCCCAACAGTTGCTGCATACACTCGACAAGCCGATGTTCGTCGATAATCAGCTGATCAATGTCACGGCATCGGTGGGCCTGGCCAGCGCGCCCCAGCATGGCGCCGACCCCACCAGCCTGATGAAGAACGCCGGATTGGCCCTGCACAAGGCCAAGGCCAACGGCAAGCATCAGGTGCAGGTGTTCACCGAAGTGCTCAACGCCGAAGCCAGCTACAAGCTGTTCGTCGAGAACAACCTGCGCCGCGCCCTGACCCAGGATGAACTGGAGGTGTTCTACCAGCCCAAGCTGTGCCTGCGCAGCGGCCGGCTGCTGGGGCTGGAAGCCTTGCTGCGCTGGAACCACCCCGAGCGTGGCATGATCCGTCCGGACCAGTTCATCAGCGTGGCCGAGGAGACGGGCCTGATCATTCCCATCGGCAAGTGGGTGGTGCGCGAGTCCTGCGCCATGAGCAAGCGCCTGAGTGCGGCCGGCCTGGGCGACCTGCACGTGGCCATCAACCTTTCGCCCAAGCAGTTCTCCGACCCTGAGCTGGTCAGCTCGATCGCGGGCATCCTTCAGGAGCAGGCGCTGCCGGCCCACCTGCTGGAACTGGAGCTGACCGAGGGCCTGCTGCTGGAGGCCACCGACGACACCCGGCGCCAGCTCGAACAGCTCAAGGAGCTGGGCCTGAGCCTGGCGATGGACGACTTCGGCACCGGCTACTCGTCATTGAGCTACCTGAAGAAGTTCCCGATCGACATCCTCAAGATCGATCGCAGCTTCATCAGCGAGATTCCCGACAACCAGGACGACATGGAAATCACCTCGGCGGTGATCGCCATGGCCCACAACCTCAAGTTGAAGGTAGTCGCCGAAGGCATCGAAACCCCTGCCCAGCTGGGCTTTCTGCGTCGCCACCGGTGCGACATCGGCCAGGGCTACCTGTTCGACCGTCCCATCCCGGGGCGCGAGCTGGCAGAGCGCCTTCAACGCTATCCGCGAGGCCCAGCCGCCTGACAGCGACGCAAACCTCGGGCACTATAGAAACCATTCGGGCTTCATCGCGGGAGTATCCGCTCTCTTGAGACCCTGCAGGTCACATGAGCTGCAGAAGCGGGCTTGTCGACGATGGCCCTGAAGCTATCCAACTGAGTAAACACAGAGGAACGGCCATGGTCCTGCGTTCGGAAATACTGGTGAACAAAAACGTCATGCCTACTGCGGAGCAAGCCCTGCCTGGCCGCGAAACGCCAATGAGCCTGCCTGAGTTCCACTACGTGTTCAAAGAGACGCCGCTGCTCGGGCCATTCTTCGAAGATGTGGATTTCGCCATTTTCGGCCTGGGTTGTTTCTGGGGCGCCGAGCGCCGTTTCTGGCAGCGTGAAGGGGTGGTCAGTACGGTAGTCGGTTATGCCGGCGGCTTCACCCCGAACCCAACCTATGAGGAAGTCTGCTCGGGCCTGACCGGGCACACCGAAGTGGTGCTGGTGGTCTTCGACAAGAGCAAGGTGAGCTACGGCGAGCTGCTGACCCTGTTCTGGGAGCTGCACAACCCCACCCAAGGCATGCGTCAGGGTAACGATGTCGGCACGCAGTACCGCTCGGCCATCTATTGCACCAGCCCTGAACAACTGGAGCTGGCCCAGGCCAGCCGCGACGCCTTCCAGGCCGAGCTGAACAAAGCCGGCTTTGGCGAAATCACCACCGAAATCGACAAGGCACCCACCGTGTACTTCGCCGAGGCCTACCACCAGCAATACCTGGCCAAGAACCCGGAAGGGTATTGCGGCATCGGCGGGACAGGCGTGTGCATGCCGGCAAGCTTGCAAGGAAACTGAGCATGAGCACCATGACCCTGTTTTACTCACCCCTGTCGCCGTTCGTACGCAAGGTCATGGTGGTTTTGCACGAAACTGGCCAATTGGATCGGGTCGCCCTGCAGCCTGTGAACATCAGCCCGGTCAACGGGGACGACGAGCTCAATGCAGGCAATCCGATTGGCAAGATCCCGGCGCTGCGTCTGGCAGACGGTACCGTGCTGCATGACAGCCGGGTGATCTGCGAGTACCTGGATCAGCAACATGTCGGCTTGCCATTGCTGCCCCGTGAGGGTTCTGCCAGGTGGCGGCGGATGACGTTGGCCTCCCAGGCGGACGCCATCCTGGATGCAGCGGTTTCAAGCCGCTACGAAAGCTTCGTGCGACCGGCCGAGAAGCGTTGGGATGGGTGGCTACAGGCGCAGGCAGACAAGATACACCGAAGCCTGGCCAACCTTGAGCAGGCTCACTTGGCAGAGCTGATGTCGGGGTTCGACCTGGCAGCGATCGGCGTGGCTTGTGCACTGGGGTACCTGGACTTGCGGCAGCCGAAGTTCGGCTGGCGTGATCGCCAGCCTGGCCTGGCGGCTTGGTACGCCGAGGTCAGCAAGCGGCCGTCGATGGTGGCAACGGCACCGGATGCTTGAAAGACGGCCATCGGCCTCAAGGCGGCTCGTGTACAAACGGTCCTGCGCAGAAACTCGAAAGCCTGCATCGGCGTTGTAGGCGCGGGCTTGCCGGGGCGCCGGACCGGCCGCGATGGGCCGCAGCGCGGCCCCGGCAATATGCGCTGCGAAGCTGAAATCCTGGGGCGCTACGCGCCCCATCGCGGCACGAGGCCGCTCCCACAGGGGACCGCGCCTTACCACCGATGCGCCCGCTCAGGCAATGATGATCAGCAGTCAGGCTTGCCTGCGGTAAACCGCTTGGCCGGGTTTACCGCACCCTTGAACTCGCGCAACGCCTTGGCCCCCACCAGCAATGGGTAGTTGAAGTTGCTGCGATCCACCAGGTTGACTTCCACGGTTCGTTTCACATCACCCAGGCACAGCTCCAGGTCTACCACCGGGCGCTTGGCGCTTTCCGGGGTGTCGCCTTCATCCTCGTCATCGGCACGACCCTTGATCTTGCTGATACGCGAGACCTGGTGCTCGTAGACCTTGCCGTCGGCATCCTTGGTCGCCAGGCGGAAACGCACCCACTCCTGGCCATCGCGGGTGAACAACTCGATGTCCTTGGCCGACAGCGACGCCGTGTAGGCGCCAGTGTCCATCTTGGCCTTGAGCGTCTCACCTATTTCCGGGAGCGCGATATTTTCATAACGCCCGTACAGGGTAGGTTCGGCGGCCATCACCGGTAGCGTCAACAGCGTCAGCACGGCAAACAGTGGTTTCACAAGCAAGCTTCCTTGATCGAATTACGGGGTTAGACCGCACAGGCAGCCCAGGTTCGCGGTCCAAAGCCTAACCAACATAATGTGAAACATTTGTTCGTGCCGCCGGGCATTGGAGGTTTGGCGTAGTCCGTAACCCTGCTTATCATTGCCGATCGTTATGGTTCTGACAGAATGAGTCTCCTTATGCGTCGCGTGCTGACCGGCATACTTACAGCCACCTTGCTGCTGCTCAACACTTTGGTGTTGATCGGGCCCCTGCTGGTGTTCGCCTTGTTCAAACTGGTGCTACCCGGCCGTGGGCGCGACCGTGCATCAGGGGCCGTGATGTGGGTGGCCGAAACCTGGTCGGAAATCGACAAAGCCATCTTCGCCTTGTGCACCCCTACCCAATGGGACATTCGCGGGGTCGAACGCCTGCGCCGTGACACGTCCTACCTGGCAGTGAGCAATCATCAGAGCTGGGTGGACATCCCCGCCTTGATCGAAAGCCTCAACCGGCGCACGCCGTTTTTCAAGTTCTTCCTGAAGAAGGAGCTGATCTGGGTGCCGCTGCTTGGCCTGGCCTGGTGGGGCTTGGACTACCCCTTCATGAAGCGCTACAGCAAGGCGTTCCTGGAAAAGCACCCTGAGCTCAAGGGCAAGGACCTGGAGATCACCAAGGCCGCCTGCGAATTGTTCAAGCGTCAACCGGTGACTGTGGTGAACTACCTCGAAGGCACACGATTCACCGAAGCCAAGCGCCAGGAACAACAGTCACCCTATCGCTACCTGCTCAAACCTAAGGCAGGTGGCGTGGCGTTCGTGCTGGCGGCGTTGGGCGAGCAGTTGGACGCCTTGCTGGACGTGACCATCGTGTACTCCGGAAACCAGGCGCCGGGGTTCTGGGACTTGCTCAATGGCAGCATTAGCCGGGTGATTATCGACATTCAGGTGCGGGAGCTAGACCCGGCGTTGTGGGCGGGGGATTACGAGAATGATCCTGAGTTTCGGCAGACGGTTCAGGCCTGGGTGAATCAGCTTTGGGTGGAGAAGGACCAGCGGATTGAGCAACTGCGGGCCGAGATAGGTTGACCTGCACTGGCCCTATCGCCGACAAGCCAGCTCCCACAGGAACTGTACACTGCTCAGGCTTGTGAGCATCCTGTGGGATGCTGGCTTGCCGGCGATGGGGCCTGCTATGGCGCTACAAAAAACCTCAGACGGATGGCTGAACCAACGGAGCCGGCGTCGTCCACAAGCTACCCAGATTCTGTAACAACGACCCGGCAATCCCATGCTGCCCCAGGTATTGCAGAATCAACGGCGCAAACTGCCCGATCATCCCGGCATTCATGCCCAGCGCCTTGAACGCAGTGTCCAGGTCGCTGCGGTTTTCCACATTATTGCCCAGCGCATTGCTCAACGCCGACTGGCTTTCGCTGTTCTTGCCCAGCAACTCACCCAACCCACTTAGCCCACCCAGCGCATTTGCCCCAGCCAGCAGGTCCAGCCCCGGTACCGCCTTGGTCAGTTGGCCATAGTCCTCACTGCTCAGGTTGTTACGCGCCAACCCCAGCATCGCGCCCGTCCCGCCCACGGCCTGTTCGGGGGTGATCTTCAGTTCACTGCCCAAGGTATTGAGCAGATTGGCCTGCGCCTCAGGCGCCTGCACCTGGGCTTGCTGGCTCTGATTCTGGTTTTGCATGGCCGACACGGCGTTGGCGGCATCGCTGAGGTTGAAGGCGAACACCGGACTTGCAGCCAAGGTCATCAGGGTTGCCAGGGTGAATGCTTTCATCGGGAGGGACCTCGTGGGCCGCAATGGCCTGGGAAACGACGGGTTTGACTGGAAATCTGAGGGATTGTTCCGGGCCCAAACAGGCACACACACTGATATTTCTGCCAGTAGTCAATTGCTTAGGAAACTCAAGACAATCATAGAGCCCACGCCAAAATTTTGGGGCCTACTGCAGACAATGGGAGTACGCCAGTGAAAATCAGTCCAGATACCGCCAAATATTTCTACCATACCAGTAAACTAAGCACTGTCATCGGAAACGATCAGAAGCGTTCAATCCTGCGGATTGGAGCGCTCCCTCTTGCTGAATTATCTGGCAAAGAAGCAAGCAGTGCCAAGCTTCTCGCAACAGATGAGATGGACTCAGTGCTTATTGCGAGCACTCCTGATGGAAAGCAAAGTAATCACAACTACACCGCCTTCGGATATAACGACGAACTGCCATCAGGATCCGCAGCTATGGGATTCAACGGCGAGTGCATTTTAGAAAACATGCACCTTTATCTTCTAGGCCAAGGACACCGTGGATTTAGCACTGAAACTGGACGATTTATCGCACCGGACAATGCTGAAAGCCCATTTGGCCGAGGCGGAGTTAATTCGTTCGCGTACTGTCTGAACGACCCATTAAATCGGAAAGACGAAACGGGGATGTGGTCCCTCTTCAAGCCTAGAACGTGGTTTCGTAGTAACCAAGAAAAAATTAGCCAGCGCCTAGAGCGCATAAAAACTATTAATAGCACGCTAGAAACTGAAACCTCCTCCCTCAACGCTTTAGTTAAGAAAAAGCAATACTACGGAAAAACACTCGACCCACAAATCCAAACCGCTAGAGACGCCCTTCAAAAAACGCTTGGCAAAAGCCTAAATAAAGCAAAGGGTATAAACAAATATGCAGACGAAGACTATAAATACATTTTCCCCGAACAAACCAAAGCCCAAACAGCAATAAAAAATTCAAAACCTAATGTCAATCGACCACCAGTCGGCAACACAGAAAAAAGAAATATGTTCAACAACACAAGAAAACATGCCGACGCTTATGACGACAATAACTACAAATTCGGGCTATCCGACATAAACACTAGTACTCGCCAGCAATAGCCGAAGCAATTAGTTTTCTTGCATGAAAACGACAGCACAGTGGCCCTTCGCTCAAGGGCCTCTTCCCAAGTTTCGAACAATTAGCGGTCTAGCTCCTTGAGCATGAGGTACCAGAGGCGGAACTGTGATCGACATATGCTTAAGATGTAAATCGTCTCACATCCAAAATCAAGATTTGTCCTACTCCCTGTAGTCCATTTCCCAACCATAATCCCTGCCATTTCAAGCGTAAGCGTTGTCAGCCGTAACCGGGGCTGCTTCACAGCCACGGCAACCGTAGACCTTACGGA
>CAURYQ010000009.1:0-62068 GCA_963529135.1 uncultured Pseudomonas sp.
GCGATCTGCGGCGCCTGAACTACCGCGCGCTTAGAAGCAAGAGCAAGAGCAAGAGCAACGGCTACGGCAACGGCAACGGCTACGGCTACGGCTACGGCAACCAGACACGTTTCAAGGCTGCGATTCGATCGCCTTCTCGATAGCGGCCCGAAACTCCACATCATCCGGCTTCGTCAAGCTCGAAAAACTGCCGATCACTTTACCCTTGCGATCAATCACATACTTGTAGAAATTCCACTTGGGCGCGCTACTCTGCCTGGCCAGTTCGGCAAACAACGGAATCGCGTCCTTACCCCGCACCGCCTGTTCCTTGGTCATGGTGAACGTCACACCATAATTGGCATAGCATACCTTCGCCGTCTTCTCGCTGTCCGCGTCTTCCTGCTTGAAGTCGTTCGACGGCACGCCCAGCATTTCCAGCCCACGGACGTGGTATTGCTTGTACACCGCCTCAAGCCCCTCGAACTGCGGCGCAAACCCGCAGTAACTGGCCGTGTTGATCACCACCAGCGGCTTACCGGCAAACCGCTCGCACAATACCACCTCACCTTTGCCCCGCAGTTCCGGCAGTGTGCCCTGCAACACCGCCGGACACTCGGTCGCCCAACTGGACGCGCTGGCCATCAACGCCAGCACCGGCGCCACCATCCACTTCACGCTCATGATATCCCGCTCCTGCTGGCTCATCCTCGAACTGCCAGCGTAGCGCTTAACACACGCCCATGCCCAGTTGCATGAGCGTCAGCCCTCCTTCATGCCAGCCCCACCACACTAACGCCAGCACCACCAGGGCAGCCAAGGCCAAGGCCATGCGAGCCAGGCCCCTGTTCATGCCACCCTCGCCTGCAAGCGTGCCACGGGCCGCTCACGGACCGGCCAGTTGAGCGCAGCAGCCAGCACACTCAGCAGGATCGCAATCTGCCAGACCAAGTCATAGCTGCCGGTCCGGTCATACACCACCCCTCCCAGCCAGCCGCCCAGAAACGCCCCAAGCTGATGGAACAGAAAGACGATGCCGCCCAGCATCGACAGGTTGCGCACGCCAAAGACCGTCGCCACGGTGCCATTGGTCAGCGGCACCGTGGACAGCCACAACAGGCCCATCGCAATGCCGAACGCATAGGCGCTGAACGCACTCACCGGCGCCCAGAGAAACAGCACGATAACCACAGCACGCAGCAGGTAGAGCCCGGTCAGCAAGCGGGGCTTGGACATACGTCCACCCAGCCAACCCGCCGTGAACGTGCCGACGATGTTGAACAGGCCTACCAGCGCCAGCACCGTCGTCCCTGTGGTTGCCGGCAGGTGCTGGTCCACCAGGTAGGCTGGCAGGTGGACACCAATGAACACCACCTGAAAACCGCAGACGAAAAAGCCCAGCGCCAGCAACCAGAAACCCGAGTGCCCGCAGGCTTCACGCAGCGCCTCGGCCAACGTCTGCTCGTTGCCGTGCGAAGGCAGGGGACGGTCGCGCAGCAGGCCCACCAACGGCACGATGAAAGCCACCAGCAGCCCCAGTACCAGCAAGGCCGCCGACCAGCCGAGCCACTGGATCAGGCCAAGGGTCCCTGGCAGCATGGCAAACTGGCCGAACGAGCCAGCAGCACTGGCGATGCCCATGGCCATGCTGCGCTTTTCCGCTGGGACGGCCCGGCCAACCACCCCCAGAATCACCGAAAAGGACGTACCCGACAGGCCGATACCGATCAACAGGCCGGCGCTCAGGGACAACGACCAGGCAGAGTCGGCCATGCCCATCATCGCGAGGCCCACCGCATACAGCACGCCACCGACCATCACCACTCGCGAAGCGCCCAGACGATCAGCCAGCGCCCCGGCAAACGGCTGAGCCAGCCCCCAGACCAGGTTTTGCAAGGCGATGGCGAAGGCAAACACACCGCGGCCCCAACCAAAGTCGGCGCTCATCGGCGCCAGAAACAAGCCAAAGCCGTGCCGAACGCCCAGGGACAGCGCAAGGATCAGCGCCGCCCCAGCCAACACCCATCCACTGGTTCGCCATACAGAGGTCATTGTTATTGTCTCCAGCCCATCGCAAGGTCATTACGCGCTGCCTACTGTCGACCCTCGGCATCACCGGATCAGTCACCGGCGACCGCACCGGGTCATTGAGGAAGCATTTGGTTACAGCATGACCGCTGAAACGGACTGACAGCAAGCGGGACGTCAACGAGCGTCGTCATCTCTCTGAAGCCAGTCGCTTGCGTATCGGCTCGAACGCCGGTGTCGCCTGCCTGGGAAGGGGGTCGGGCAAGCCCTTGTCAATCGCCTGCCAGTAGCGCCAAGGCACTTTGGCGCTACCCAGTTCGTAATCCATGCCATCCCAGCTGTCTTCCCGGAAACTGTAAAACGCCCAGTGCATGCGACTCTGGTCGAGCACACTCAACACGTCCTCCAGGTACTGACGACAGCCTGGCAGCCGGCGCATGCAGCCGAACTCGCCCACCACCAGGCGTGAACGGGGCACGTTCATGGCATCAGCCCACCGCAGCGGCGCTTGCAGGTACTGCGCCACCCGCTGGCTGTCCCATTGCTGGACCTGGTCGGCAAAAGGTACAGCCCCAGGATAGGCAAGCGGCTGCCGGCGCGTCATGTTGGGCGCGCTGGTTGCCGCATACGGCTCATACATGTGCACGCTGTAGAGCGCTCGGGCATCCGGCAACGGCGCCGGCCAATAGCTGAGGGCATCGGCGGCAGCGTACCAACCCGAATCCACCATGATCGGCGTCAACTCATCCTCTTCGCGTATAGCCGCCGTCAATTGCCGATAAAGCGCCGGCAGGTCACGCGCACCACCCTGCTCGCGCGCGTACCAGCGCTGCATGTGTTCCTCGCTGGCGTGCTCAGGCAGGTCGCTGCGCTTCTCCGGTGCCGGTTCGTTGACCAGGTTGTACGCCGCAATCGCCGGATGGTCTTTCAGCGCACGTGCAAGGTCGCGCCAGAATGCTGCGGCCTGGGTCCAGTACGCTTTGTCTTGCCACAGGCGGTCGTCGAAAACACCGCCGTTGTTCTGCGACCAGCGCATGCCCGGCAGTGACAGCGGCGCGAGTACGACTTTCAAACCGGCTTGATGGGCCCGATCCAACGCAGCCCGCAGGGTGGCCAGATCGCTGGCAGGCAGACCTTGATAACCATCGGCATCCCCCAGCAGAAAGTCCCGGTGCGCCGGCCGCCATTTGTCGTAGGACAACCGCACCCACGTTGCGCCGTAACCCCGAAGCGCCTCGAAATAGGCTTGGTCAGGGGGCAATCGATTGAAACTGTTGCCCCCGTGTCTGGGTTCGTCCCAGAACGCCATCAGGTCGGCAGCCCGGGTGGCAGGGCTAGTGAGGCTCAGCAAGGCCATCATGAGAAGCCAAAAATACATTGCCCACGCTCCTTCAAAATAAAAGCGCGAGCGTAATCCATTACCGAACACTCATTTTTCGGATTATTTTACTGACTTTTTCCAAAGGATCATCACAGATCCGCCCGTCAGACGCTTCCGACAAATCTCGGCAATGCCGAATCGCATCACACCCCGTTTTGCCAAAGCGCCCTCACTTGATCAAGACAAGCCCCAGCAGAACGCTCAGTTCCAGCAATTCCAGCAGCGCTCCTGCGGTGTCACCGGTGGTGCCGCCCAGGCGATTACACATCAGCCGCCGCAAGGCCGCGAACACGGCCACTGCCAGCAGCGTAGCCCACCCAGCCAAGGCCAAGCCTGCGCCTGCACAGATCAGCAATACCCACCACCCTGCGCGACGGGGCAGGTGCTCGGCCAATGCCTGGCCCAACCCGCCGGCCCGCACGTAAGGCGTGCACAGGAACAACCCGAGCATCGCCGCTCGGCCGATGACGGGCGCAAGCACCAACTCTAGCCCAGCCCCTTGCTCGACCAGCGCCCACAAGGCGCAGAACTTGAGCAACAGCACCAGAACCAAGGTGACGACAGCCACCGGACCGCTGCGCGGGTCCTTCATGATCTGCAGCGTTCGTTCGCGATCGCCGAAACCGCCCAGCCAGGCGTCTGCGCTGTCTGCCAGGCCGTCCAGATGCAGCGCACCACTGAGCAGCACCCACAGGCTCAGCAGCAGGGCTGCATGCAGTGCCGTCGGGGTGCCTGTGAGCCAGTGGCTGGCCAGCCACAACAGCAGACCGAACAGCAGGCCGACCACCGGGTAGTACAACAGTGAACGGCCTACCTCACGCGGCGTTGGCATGCCAGGCAAGGTGACAGGCAGGCTGCTGAGAAACTGCAAGGCAATCCAGAATGGCTGCACGCTAGACTTCCTCCAAGCGCTGGCCATCCTCGGAGACCACCAGGCGCACCAAGGCGCCATGGCCAACCTCCACTTGCAGCAATTGCGCCTCAGGCAAGCCGCGGGCTCGTGCCAGCAGCAGCCGCATGACCCCGCCGTGAGTGACCAGCAGGACGCGCTTGTCGCCATGTTGCCGGGCCAACGCCGCAATGGCCGACAGCACCCGTTGCGCAAAAGCCTCGACCGGCTCGCCGTTGGGCGGTGTATAGCTGTAGGGGTCGGCCCAGAACAGCCCGAGCGCCTGTGCATCGTGCTCCATGATCTGCAGCGCTGTGCGCCCTTCCCAGTCGCCGAAATGCAGCTCTTGCAAGGCCGGCTCACGCTGGACGGGCAAACCCAACTGCGCACCAAGCTCATCGGCGAAACGCCCACAGCGTTGCAACGGCGAGCTGACCAGCACCTGCCAGGGCCCGGCATCAGCCACGGCGGCGCGCATTTGTGCCCAGCCCGTTTCGGTCAGGGCGTCATCGAGGCTGCCACGCAGGCCGCCCTGTTCGGTTTCCCCATGGCGCAGCAGATCAAGCATCATGCCGAGCGGTCCGCCACGGCGGCCTCGGCGAAGGTCGCCATTTGTCCATGCAGCGCACACGCCAGGCGCAGCAACGGCACGGCCAGCGCAGCACCGCTGCCCTCCCCCAGACGCAGACCCAACGCGAGCAAAGGCTCTGCCTGCAAAGCGCTCAGCACCGCCTGATGACCAGGCTCGGCGCCTTGGTGGGCGAACAACAGCCAGGCGCTGCACAACGGATTGAGGCGCACGGCCACCAACGCCGCGACCGTGCAGATGAAACCGTCCACCAACACCGCCACGCCCGCCTGGGCGCAGGCCAGGTAGGCGCCGGTCAGCGCCGCCAGCTCGAACCCCCCCACGCAACTCAACGCACGTAATGGCTCATCGGCGGACAAACCGTGCAACGCCAACGCGCGCTCGATCACGTCTGCCTTGTGCCGCACGCCGGCGCTGTCCAGCCCTGTACCTGGCCCGCTCAATGCCACTGCCGGACACGCGAGCAGCACACTGGCCAGGGCGGCCGCAGCGGTCGTGTTGCCGATGCCCATCTCGCCACCGATGAACAGCTGTGCGCCTTGGGCGACTGCCCGCAACGCGCTGTCGCGACCGGCCTGCAGGGCAGCCTGCAGCTGCGCCTCGCTCAGGGCTGGTTCACGGGCGAAGTTGGCCGTGCCGGCACCAAGGCGCAGATGGCGCACGCCCTGTAACGAGAGCGTCGGATCGACAGTGCCGAGGTCGACCACCTCCAGCGTGGCCTGCAGTTCACGCGCCAGGACGCTGATGGCGGCACCGCCACCGACGAAATTGCGTAACATCTGGCCGGTGACGGCCTGTGGGTAGGCCGATATACCTTCCTCGACCACGCCGTGATCACCGGCGAACAAGCTGATCGCGATGTGCTCCAGCCGCGGCCGCTCGCAGCCCTGCAGGCCTGCCAACTGGATGGCGAGCCCTTCGAGCTGGCCAAGCGAGCCGGCAGGTTTGGTTAGCTGCTGCTGCCGCTCACGTGCCGCCGCCATGGCGGCAAGGTCGATGGGCTGGCAGGGCATCTGCCACCAGACAGGGTTCATGATGCGGGTCCTTTGAGGGTGAGAGGAAGGCCGGCAACCGTGAGGATCACGTGCTGGCAACGTTCGGCCACTGCCTGGTGCACGGCACCGGCCAGGTCGACGTAGCGGCGCGTCAACTCGCCCATGGGCACCACGCCCAGGCCGGTTTCGTTACTGACCAGAATGATGTGGCCAGGTAGGTGTTCAAGGCATGCCAGCAAGGCATCCCGTTCCTCGGCCAACCGCTGCGCATCGTCCAGCATCAGCAGGTTGGTCAGCCACAGCGTCAGGCAGTCCACCAGCAGACAACGGTCGGCGGCGGCTTGGGCTTGCAGCACGCGCGCCAAGGCCAACGGCTCTTCGACCAGTCCCCAGTGAGCCGGACGCCGCTGGCGGTGCAGTTGCACACGCTCACTGAGCTCGCCGTCCAGCGGCTGGCTGGTGGCGATATAGGTCACGGGCAGGCCGCAGTCGGCTGCCCGCTGCTCGGCCAGGCGGCTCTTGCCAGACCGGGCTCCGCCGATCACGAACGTACGCATGTCATGCCACCCCACACAATTGACGCAAAAGCTTGGTGTCCAGGTGCTTCTCCACCAGATCGGCCAGGCGCTCGATGTCGCGCTCGCGCAAGGCTTCGTAATCGATCAGTTGCACGTCTTCAAGCCCAGCCCAGCGCAGCAAGGCCGCGCATGACGCACTGCCCTCGAACAGCCCGTGCAGATAAGTGGCCAAGACCTGGCCGTCTGCACTGATGGCGCCATCGCAGCGACCATCGGCCAGCCGTACGGCCGGTTGCGTCAGCGCCGGGCCCGTGGTGACGCCAGCGTGGATCTCGTAGCCGGTTACCGTCGATGCGTCCAGGCTCAAGGTGCCGCACACGTTGCGCAGTTGCTTGTCCGCTTCCAGCACCGTGGTGTAGTCCAGCAAACCCAGACCCGGGCTGGAACCTGCGGGGCCCTCCAGGCCCAACGGGTCGTGCACCTGGCGCCCGAGCATCTGCAGGCCACCGCAGATTCCGATCACCTTGCCGCCGTAGCGAAGATGGCGATCGATGGCCTTGTCCCAACCGCGCGCGCGCAACTGGGCCAGATCGCCCCGAACACTCTTGGAACCGGGCAGAATGATCAGGTCGGCTGCCGGCACCGACTGGCCGGGGCCGATGAATTGCAGGTCTACCTGCGGGTGCAGGCGCAGCGGGTCGAAGTCGGTGTGGTTACTGATGCGCGGCAGCACAGGCACGATCACCTTGAGCACGCGCTGCTGCTTCTGGCCCTGACGTCTGTCGATGCCGTCCTCGGCTTCCAGATGCAAATCCGTGACGTAGGGCAACACGCCAAGCACGGGTTTGCCGGTGCGCTGTTCCAGCCAGTCGAGCCCTGGTTGCAACAAGGCGATGTCGCCCCTGAAACGGTTGATCACGAACCCTCTCACCCGCGCCTGCTCGCTGGGCGACAGCAGCTCGAGCGTGCCGACCAGGTGGGCGAAAACGCCACCGCGGTTGATGTCGGCGACCAGGATCACTGGGCAATCCACGGCCTCGGCGAACCCCATGTTGGCGATGTCTCCGGCGCGCAAGTTGATCTCCGCCGGCGACCCGGCACCCTCCACCATGACCACCGGCCAACGCTGGCTAAGGCGCTGATGCGAAGCGAGCACGGCCTGCATGGCGATCGCCTTGTAGTCATGGTAGGCAACCGCATTCATGCTGGTCACCGCGCGGCCATGGATGATCACTTGGGCGCCGGTATCGCTGTTGGGCTTGAGCAGAACCGGGTTCATGTCGGTATGCGGTGCCAAGCGGCAAGCCTGGGCCTGCACCGCCTGGGCCCGGCCGATCTCGCCACCGTCGGCGGTCACGGCGCTGTTGAGGGCCATGTTCTGCGGTTTGAACGGCACCACGCCGACACCTTGGCGCAGCAGCCAGCGGCACAGGGCGGTCACCAACGTACTTTTGCCAGCATCGGAGGTGGTGCCTTGCACCATCAGGGTGGTCATGGATAGTCCTTGCGATAGGCACTCAAGGCCGTGGCCAATCGTCGCTCGTCCGCCTCGCTTGGGGGTAGCCCGAAGCGCAGGGCAGCAGGCCGTTCGAACAGGCGAACCAGCAGACCGTGGCTAGCGAGGTGGTCGTGCAACCGGGCGGCCTGCTCGCAGCGCACGTACTGAAACAGATCACAGCCGCCAGCGGGCGCCAACCCAGCATCGATGAGCAGCGCTGCCAGCCGTTCGCTGGCCTCTGCACAGCGCTGGCGCTGCAACCGTTGGGTGGCCTTGTCGTTGAGGCTCGCCTGGGCCAGCACCCGCGTAGGGCCGTTGATGGTCCACGGACCAAGCAACTCGGCCAGGCGCAGCAACAGGCTGTCCTCTGTAGCCACGAAGCCGAGGCGCACCCCGGCCAAGCCAAAGAACTTGCCGAATGAACGCAGCACGATCAAACCCGGGCGCTCGGCGCTTTCGATCACACTGCGTTCAGGGCTGTTGTCCATGAATGCTTCATCGACCACCAGCCAGCCGCCGCGTGCGGCCAGGCGTTGATGCCAGCCCAGCAGCGTGTGCGCAGACACGACGCGGCCGGTGGGATTGTTCGGGTTGACCAGGACCAGGACGTCGAGGTTGTCGATCACCTCGTCCACGTGGCTTTCATCGAGTTCCAGCAACTGATGGCCAGCACGCTGCCACGCGTAGGGATGCTCGGCATAGCACGGTGTCAGCACCCCTACCCGGCTCGGGCTGCGCAGCAGTGGCAAGGCTTGGATGGCGGCCTGTGAGCCCGCGACCGGCAGCAGTCGCGTAGCGCCATAGTAAGAACATGCCGCCCGCTCCAGGCCGTCTTCCGTTTCCGGCAGCCGCGACCAGGCCTCAAGGGGGATCGGCGGTATCGGAAAAGACCAGGGGGCGATGCCGCTGGACAGGTCCAGCCATTGCTCGCGGGCGATACCGTATTGCCCAACCGCACGCAGCAGCCGGCCTCCATGTTCAAGCATTCAAGTAAGCTCCCAGACAAAGCACCAGTAACCACAGCCATACCCCACGCTGCACCAAGGCCCAGCCGCGTTCGATGGCGTCGGGGCTGGCCGGCGGACCGTCCCCCAGGCGCGGGCGTTCGTGCAGTTGGCCGTGATATACCGCAGGCCCGCCCAGTTCCACACCCAAGGCCCCAGCCCCGGCTGCCATGACCGGCCCGGCATTGGGGCTGTCCCACAGCGGCCCCTGGCGGCGCCAGCAGGCCAGCGCCAGGCGGGTCTTGCCCAGCACCGCGTAGGTCAGCGCGACCAGGCGGGCCGGCACGTAGTTGAGTACGTCATCAATCCGCGCCGCGCACCAGCCGAAGCGTTCGAAGCGCGCGTTGCGATAGCCCCACATGGCATCGAGGGTGTTGCTCAGGCGGTAGAGCACCACCCCTGGGGCGCCGGCCACTGCAAACCAGAACAACGCGGCGAAGACCGCGTCGCTGCCGTTTTCCAGCACCGACTCGGTGGCTGCCCGCGCCACCGCGGTATCGTCCAGCTCACGGGTTTCGCGGCTGACCAGATAACCCACCCGCCGCCGCGCTTCTTCAAGGTCACCCTGGCGCAGGGCCGTCGCCACAGGCAGCACATGCTCGCCAAGGCTGCGCAGCCCCAGTGCGCAGTACAGCGCCAGGACATCGACCAGCCAGCCGATGACGGGCAGCCATGAAAGGATCAGGGCCAGCAGGGTCAGTGGCATTACTGCCAGAAACCACGCGCTCACACCATGGCTGCGCCAGCCACGCCCGCCGGCATTCAAGCGCCGTTCGAGGCTGCTGGCCATGTTGCCGAAAGCGACCAGTGGGTGGCGCCGCTGCGGCTCGCCGAACAAGGCATCCAGGGCCACACCGGCCACGGTCAGCAAGGCCACGCTCATGAGCGTTCTCCCCATTGGTTTTCAAAGAGCATTTCGCTCAAGGGCCGCTCTTCGGCCCACGTTTCCATCACCAGCATGGGCGTCGGGTAAAACGCTTTCACCGGCCCCAGACACAGTACCGCCACAGGTTTGGCACCGCTCGGCATGCCCAGCAGGTCTGCCAGTGCCTGCGGATCGAACAGCGATACCCAGCCCATGCCCAGCCCTTCGGCACGCGCGGCCAGCCACAGGTTCTGGATCGCGCAGGCCAGCGATGCAAGGTCCATTTCAGGCAGGGTGCGACGACCAAAAACATGGGCTTCGCGATTGTCCATCAGGGCGGCGACCCACAGTTCGGCACAATCGTTGATGCCCTCGACCTTGAGCTTCATGAAGTCATCCGAGCGCTCGCCCAGCGCCCTTGCGGTCAGCGCCCGCTCGACCTCTACCAGCGCCTGGATGCGCCCACGCAAGGCCGGGTCGGTAATGCGGATGAACCGCCATGGCTGCATCAAGCCCACGCTCGGCGCCTGGTGAGCTGCGCTCAGCAAACGTGTCATCACCTCTGGCGCCACCTCGCCCCCGGCGAAGTGGCGCATGTCACGCCGCTCGCCGATGGCGCGGTAGACGGCCGCGCGCTCCTGGTCGCTGAACGCATGCTCGCTCATGGGCAGAGCAGCGCCGCGGCCGCCTCGGGGTTGGAGGGAAAGTAGAAGTGCACGTACGACGCCGTGAGGCGTCCCAGACGATAAACCGCTTCGTTGCCGCGTCCGCCGTTGGGGCTCAACCCACGTGCCAGCGGCTCGAGCGCGGTGGTGGTCAGCGAGTGGTGGTAGGTATGGCCGCGCAACGTGCCCTCAGGCAGTTCGACCGCTTGCAGGGCCAAGGCTGCCAGGCGCTTTTGCATGGTCGCCTCACCCGGCAGCAAACCAAGCAATTCGACCCTGGCACCTGCCACGTCGGTCAGCGCATCGAGCAAATAGAGCATGCCGCCGCATTCGGCCAGCAAGGGCTTGCCCTGGGCGTGATGGGCACGGATGGCTTCGCACATCGAGGTGTTGCGCGCCAAGGCATGGTGGTGCAACTCAGGGTAGCCGCCGGGCAGGTACAGGCTGTCCACCGCAGGCAGTTCGGCGTCATGCAGGGGGGAGAAGAAGTGCACCTGTGCGCCTAGGCGGCGCAACAGCTCAAGGTTGGCGCCATAAATGAAGGCGAAGGCTTCATCGCGTGCCACGCCGATGCGCACACCGGCCAAGGTGGCCTGATGCGGGCGCGGCTCGGCCGGCTCGAACTGCACTGCCGGCGGCAGGGCAGCGTCGCAACTGGCGCCCAGCGCCTGGGCCGCAGCGTCCAGGCGCGCGTCCAGGTCGTTGAGCTCGCTGGCCTGTACCAGGCCCAGGTGACGGCTTGGCAATTCGATGCCACGCTCGCGCGACAGCCCGCCATACCAGCGCAGGCCCTCGGTCAGGCTGCCTTCGAGCAGTTGGGCATGACGCAGGCTGCCCACGCGATTGGCCAGCACCCCTGCAAACGGCAAGTCCGTCTGATAACGCGCCAGGCCCAGGGCCAACGCACCAAAAGTCTGGGCCATGGCCGTGCCATCGATCACTGCCAGGACCGGCACGCCGAAGTGGCGCGCCAGGTCGGCGCTGGAGGGGGTGCCGTCGAACAGCCCCATCACCCCTTCGATGAGGATCAGATCGGCTTCACCCGCCGCCTCCCAGAGCAGGCGGCGGCTCTCCTCGGGACCGATCATCCACAGGTCCAACTGACGGACGGGGGCACCGCTGGCGCGCTCGAGAATCATGGGGTCGAGAAAATCAGGCCCGCACTTGAACACCCGCACCGTGCGACCAAGGCTGCGGTGCAGGCGTGCGAGCGCGGCGGTGACGGTCGTCTTGCCCTGGCCCGAAGCTGGCGCGGCAATGAGGACGGCAGGGCAATGGCGGGCCTGGCTCACAGCTCGACGCCCTTCTGGGCACGAATACCTGCCTGGAACGCGTGCTTGAGCATGCCCATCTCGGTCACGGTGTCGGCCAGCTCGATCATTTCCGGCTTGGCTGCGCGACCGGTGACGATCACATGCTGCATGGGTGGGCGGGCCTGAATGTCCGACAGCACTTGGTCAAGGTCCAGGTAACCGTGCTTGAGCGCAATGTTCAGCTCGTCCAGCACAACGAACTGCACCGCAGGATCCTGCAGCAGTTGTTTCGATACGGCCCATGCCGCTTCTGCCGCCGCCATGTCGCGCTGGCGGTCCTGGGTTTCCCAGGTAAAGCCCTCGCCCATTACGTGGTAGCGCACCTGCTCGGGAAAGCGCCTGAAGAACAGTTCTTCGCCCGTGCTGTTGCGGCCCTTGATGAACTGCACTACCCCGCATTGCATGCCGTGGCCCAAGGCCCTGGCAAGCATGCCGAAGGCCGAGCTGCTCTTGCCCTTGCCGTTGCCGGTGAGCACCAGCAGCAGGCCGCATTCGTTGGGGGAATTGGCGATGCGTTCGTCGATGACCGCTTTCTTGCGCTGCATCCGTGCCAGATGGCGTTCGTCGCGCTCGGTGGCGTCGCTCATGGAAGGTTCTCCGCTGGCTGACACCACGAACGAGCGCCGTGTCAGGGAATTAGCAGGCAAACGGAGCGCGCGCAGGGGCAATGGCTCAAGCCAGGGTGCACCGCGCATCACCCTCCGTGATGCCGTTGGCAGTATCAGGCCGGTCTCCGGGCTTGTGAGCGGGCCGTGGCCCTGACCTGCGCGCCTTCCCGGGTATCACCCCAGTGGCCCTGCGCGGCCGTCTCTCACTTACCGTTGCGGGGGCAGCGCCGGAATCGCACCCTGCGGGCACTCACCGACTTCCCAGTTTCACCCTGGCCAGACGTCGCTGGCGGGGCACCTGAAACACGCGCGAAGGTTAGAGGGTTGCACCCGGAGCGTCAATCGAAGTAGCTCGCCTGTCATCGCTGCACAGCAGCAGAACAACTCACCGCGGCTTAGGCTGCAAATGAACCTGCAGCGCCCCATGCTCTCTGAATGAATAGAACCTGCCGAGGACGCCGTCCATGAACCGCGTGGCACTCCCTGTTGCACTTCTTGTAAGCATCGGCTTGAGCGGCTGCGGCGAGACGGCGCGTTTGACAGTGGCCGACGGCACTGGCTCCGCCCCGCAACTGCCCTCCCCCACCAAAACCTTGCTGCCCACCGTGAACATTGCGCCTGCCGTCGGCTGGCCAGCCGGGCGCATGCCCCAGGCCGCGCCGGGGCTGCGGGTCTCACGCTTTGCCAGCGAACTCGACCACCCGCGCTGGTTGTACGTGCTACCGAATGGCGATGTGCTGGTGGCGGAAACCAACGCACCCGCCAAACCCGAAGACAGCAAGGGTATTCGCGGATGGGCCATGAAGCGGGTCATGGCGCGCGCTGGAGCTGGCGTCCCAAGCCCGAACCGCATCACCCTGCTGCGCGATGCGGACCAGGACGGCGTCGCGGAAATTCGCCATACCTTTGCCGACGGACTCGACTCGCCATTTGGCATGGCGCTGGTGGGCAACGATTTCTACGTTGCCGACACCGACAAGCTGCTGCGCTTTCATTATCAGCCCGGTGCCCGCCAGCTGACCGGTCCGGGTGAGGTCGTTACCCTTCTGCCAGCCGGTCCCTTGAATCATCATTGGACCAAAAACGTCATCGCAAGCCCCGATGGGCGCCGCCTCTACGTAACCGTAGGCTCGAACAGCAACGTGGGTGAGAACGGCCTGGACCAGGAACAGGGACGTGCCGCCATCTGGGAAATCGACCCTGCCACCGGCAAGCACCGGCTCTTCGCCACCGGCCTGCGCAACCCCAACGGGCTTGCCTGGGAGCCCCACAGCGGCGCCCTGTGGACGGCTGTCAACGAGCGTGACGAAATCGGCAGCGACCTGGTACCGGACTACATCACCTCGGTACAGGCGGGCGGGTTCTATGGCTGGCCCTATAGCTACTACGGGCAGCACGTGGATGAGCGGGTGCAGCCCCAAGACCCGGCGAAGGTCGCCCGTGCGCTGGTACCAGACTATGCGGTAGGCCCGCATACCGCCTCACTGGGGTTGGCCTTCGCCGGGGCGGATGTATTGCCTGCGCGTTTCGGCGCGGGTGCACTCATTGGCCAGCATGGCTCTTGGAACCGCAAGCCCCACAGTGGCTACAAAGTGATCTTCGTGCCCTTCGACGCCGCCGGCAAGCCAGCAGGTCCGCCGTTGGACGTGCTTGGCGGTTTTCTGAACGAAGACGGCCAGGCCATGGGGCGCCCGGTCGGGGTCACCCCGGATGGCCGCGGGGCCGTGCTGGTCGCGGACGATGTGGGCGATGCCATATGGCGCGTCAGCAAGGCACAGTGACCGGGCTCAGGGGTTCTGCGCCAGGTGCCCCTGGGGTATGACCCGCTTGGCCTGCAGGTAGGCTTTGGCCCAGTAGCTGTTGGACAGGTAGTCCAAGCGCACCGTGCCGCCGGTACGGGGCGCGTGTACGAAACGCCCGTCACCTACGTAAATGCCAGCATGACTGACCTGCGAGCCGCCACTGGTGGCGAAGAACACCAAGTCACCCGACTGCAGGGATTTCACGTCCACCGTTGGCGCACGCATGCCGATCATCTCCCGCGTAGAGCGCGGCAAGCTGATACCGGCGGCATCGCGATAGACATATTTGATCAAGCCGCTGCAGTCGAAACCCGAGTCGGGCGTATTACCGCCCCAGCGATAAGGCGTACCCACCAGACCAATGGCGCGAATCAGCACGTCATCGGCAGTGGGTGAGAAACTGGGTTGTTGGCTGTAGGTGACCTGTGGCTGCCTGGCCGGTGCAGGGGCCGGGGCCTGAGGTTGGCTCGAGCAGGCCGCCAGTAGGGCTGCCAAGGAAAGAAAAGCGAAGCGCGCCATCGTTGTCATGGCCAAAACATCCTGTATGGGAACGCTGGGCCGCAGCGGAAAGAGTTGAGAAATTAGATTAGACGCTTTCTGTAAATACGCACGGCGTCGAGCTTTTTTGCAAAGCAGCGACGCCGTGGTTAGGACACATCAGATTGCCATTAGTTGCGCGCAATATGTGTCGGCGCCATGGCCAAGGCACGCTTGGCCTCGAGGAAGGTCTTGCTCCAGTAACGGTCACCGAGGCTGTCGATGCGTACGCCACCGCTACGGCGGCTGCTGGAGTGAATGAACTGGTTGTCGCCCAGGTAGATGCCGGCATGGCTGACACGGCCACGGCCGTTGGTGCTGAAGAACAGCAGGTCACCTGGCTTGAGTTTGTTGCGAGCCACTTTTGGCGCATCGACGTTGATCATTTCGCGGGTGGAACGCGGCAGGGTCATGCCTGCCTCCTCGCGGAACAGATAGCCAATGAAGCCGCTGCAGTCGAAGCCGGACTGCTCGGAAGTACCACCAAAGCGGTAGCGGGTGCCGATCAACGACATGCCACGTTCCAGGATGCTGTCGGCCAGCACTGGCAACTGGTAGGGCTTGCTGCTGGAGAATGCCTCCAGGTCATCTTCGGTAGCCACTTCCTGGGGTTCGCCAAACACCGGCGAAGACGAGGCCTTGGCCTTGATCGCCGGTTGTACGGCGACCGGGGTGTGATCCTGGGGCTGAGATACCGGGCCTTGGGCCGCGCAGCCAAAAAGCAGGGTCACGAGTGCGAGTGGCACGAGGGGTGCGAAGCGCTTTAGCATGGGCACAACCGTGTCTGTAATCCTTTAGTGGGGTGGAACTATGCCCACTATAAGTTCCATTTGCAAATTTTATCGAAAAAGATGTGACTTTTCCGCGGGATGGCTCTGGCCCCGTGTTTACAGGCCTTACCAGCCGAGCGTTTCTTTCAGGAAGGGGATGGTGAGCTTGCGCTGGGCTTGCAGGGAAGCCTGGTCGAGCCTCTCGAGCAGGTCGAACAATGCACTCATGCTGCGCGCGCCGCGGGTAAGGATGAAATGGCCCACTTCGTCGGTCAGGTGCAAGCCGCGCCGCGAGGCACGCAGCTGCAAGGCGCGAAGCTTGTCTTCATCCGACAATCCGCGCATCTGGAACACCAGGGCCAGGGTGAGGCGAGATTTCAGGTCAGGCAGCTTCACCGGCAGTTCCCGAGGGGAAGCGGAAGCGGCCAGCAGCAACCGACGGCCGCTGTCGCGCAGGCGGTTGAACAGGTGGAACATGGCCTCTTCCCAGTCCGGCTTGCCGGCGATGACGTGCAGGTCATCGATACAGACCAATTCGTACTGGGCCAGGTAATCCAGCAGCCCCGTGCCGCGCTCGAGCAGTTGCGCCAGCGGCAGGTAGACGGCAGGCTCGCCCCGTTGCTGGAAGCGATGGGTAGCCGCCTGCAACAGATGAGTACGGCCCACGCCCTGTTTGCCCCACAGGTAGATGAGGCTCTCGGTCCAGCCGGCGTCGGCTTCGCATAGCCGCTCGACATACCCCAACGCAGCGGCATTGGCGCCCGGATAGTAGTTGATGAAGGTGGCGTCGTCGCGCAGGCGCACACCCAGGGGCAACTGGATCGGTGGTTTCATGCTCGCGGGCGGTCGACAGGACCGCGGGGGGCCTTTTGTGGACAATCTGCAAAGTCTATACCTGCCAGGCGGGGTGCACAATGACGCCGCTGCAGAGTCCGAGCAAAATCAAGAACTTGCGCGATCAATGCAGCAGCCCTTGGCCAATCCGCCTCCTGGTCACGGCTGCTCGGGCGCCGGCGGGTCGAGATGCACGGCGGCTGGCGCATCCCCCGCATACATGTCCGACTCCTTGTACAAGCCGTGCACATGACGCAGCAGCACCATGATCACCGCCGCCACCGGCAGTGCCAGCAACACGCCGGTGAAGCTGAACAGCTCACCGCCTGCCAGGATGGCGAAGATCACCGCCACCGGATGCAGGCCGATGCGGTCACCTACCAGCAGTGGCGTCAGTACCATGCCCTCGAGGGCCTGACCGACCATGAAGACCGCGACGATGCCCAGCATCGGGTAGAGGTCGCCGCCGAACTGGAACAGGCCTGCCACCAGCGCCGCACCAATGCCGATGATGAAGCCCATGTACGGCACGATGGCCGCAAGACCGGCGAGCATGCCGATCAACAGCCCCAACTCGAGCCCTACCAGCATCAGTCCCGCCGAATAGATGATGCCCAACGCCACCATCACCAGCAGCTGCCCGCGCACGAACGCCCCGAGCACCTCGTGGCACTCACTGGCCAGCTCGACGATTTTGGGTTCGCTCTGACGCGGCAGCAGGCTCCGCAACTTGGCCATCATCAGGTCCCAGTCACGCAACAGGTAGAACCCCACTACCGGGATCAGCACCATGTTGGCCACCCAGGCCATCAATGCAAGGCTGGAGGCGGTCGCCTGGGACAGAAGCATGCTGACGATATCGGTCGTCTGCCCCATGTGAGCGCCGATGGCCGCCTTGATCTTGTCGAACTTCCAGAACCCGTCGGCAAGGCCCAGACGCCCCTGCACCCAGGGCAAGGCGACATGCTCGAGCCAGTCCAGCACCTGGGGGGCCAGCGCGTACAGACGCACCAACTGCTTGGCCAGCATCGGGATGAGTACGAGCAACAGCGCGAGCATCAGCAACGTGAACAGCCCGAAGACCACCACCACGCCCCAGGTGCGGGACAGCCCCAGGCGCTCGAGGCGATCGACCAGTGGGTCAGCCAGATAGGCCAGCAGAATGCCGACCAAAAAGGGGGTAAGGATATTGTGCAAGCTGTAGAGCAAGGCAATGACAACCAGTGCCACGCCCAGCCAGACCCATCGACGCATGTCAGTCATGAACAACCCTCTTACCAACCAAAACGCAAGCCGTCGAACGGCGCGGTGGCAGTTGCAGGCGCCATCGGTGGCTCGCCTGGGGCCGTGCCCACCGGTGCTGGCATGGCCTGCGGCGCCGGCGCCTGTTCGGCAGGCACTTCCTTGAGCTTGGCCAGCGCGAGCTGAGCACGCAGTTGCTCGCGGCTGGCGGTTACCGAATAAGTCAGCACATCGCCTTCGACCCGCTTCAGCTGCGCACCGTAAGACTCAAGCACCCGGGCCAGCTCAGCGTAGCGCGGCAGGTTCATGTCCTGGACCTGCATCTGCACCTGGCCATTGGCACCGGGTCGGGTCACGTAGCGCGGGGCCAGGCGCGTGCTCACGGCGAGCATCACGGCGTCGGCCAGCGCGGCCTGATCGGCCCCTTCGACGCTGCCTTGCTCGCGCGCATCGCCCAGCCATAATTGCCATCTGGCCTGCCATTTGCCGTCGGCCTCCTGGGCATGTACGGCCAGCAGGGCATCGGCGCCGTAGCGCTGGGAGACCTCGCGCAGCGGCCCCGGGTCCTTGCCGTCGATATGTTTGGCGTCGGCCACCAATTGCTCTTGCAGATCGGCCAACGGCAGGCGCAGCGGCAGGCCACGGTGGCGGGCAGCACGCCTCAAAGGCTGGGCGCTGGGCTGACCGTCCCCGACCAGGCTATTGCCATCAATGCTTTCATTGAGCCACCAACCGAGGATCGACGGCCGGTTGCCACCCCATAGGCTCAGCCCAGCCTTGCGCAGGGCACGTTCGGTACTGCCGGGGTCGAACTCGACCCGGATCGCTTCGGGTGGGCCGGCGTCACTGCCCACCTGGTTGACGATCGGTTGCGGGTCCTTGCGCAGCGCGGCCAACGCCGGGGCCTGCACCGCTTTGGGGTCGCCGGTCAGACGCAGCACCAGGGTATCGAAGGCCTTGCTGGTTGCCGCCGCACGCGCCTCGGTGCCCTGCCCGGCCAACGGCTCGCGCACCTGGTACAGACCAGACACGTTCTCGGCCTGGGCCGCGCCTGCGATCAACCCCAGACACCCCATGACCCAAACATTGAACAAGCGCATCGTTGTGTCCTTGTGATCTGGAACGGCAAGTTTCAAGCCTCAGCGCTCATACCTCAAGCAGCAAGGTTAAAGGTAGCATCGGCAGGGCCGAGCCTGTGGCGATGTTGCCTGTGCAACAGCCCTAAATTCACCTGCCCGTCGGCCGGAGGATGGCCGCTGCCCGGCAACCCTGATAAAATCGCGCGCCTTCACAGACCACTGATGTCACGGTTAGCCGCTTCATGGCTGCCGGCCCTTGCCGTCAGGGTCGTTTCTACGAATCCCTCCCCCCTAAAGGCCTGGATCAATGAGCAAGCAACCCTCCCTGAGCTACAAGGACGCCGGTGTAGACATCGACGCCGGCGAAGCACTGGTCGAACGCATCAAGGGCGTGGCCAAGCGCACCGCGCGCCCTGAAGTCATGGGTGGCCTGGGCGGCTTCGGCGCCCTTTGCGAGATCCCGGCCGGCTACAAGCAGCCGGTACTGGTCTCCGGCACTGATGGCGTGGGCACCAAGCTGCGCCTGGCGCTGAACCTGAACAAGCACGACAGCATCGGCCAGGACCTGGTCGCCATGTGCGTGAACGACCTGGTGGTCTGCGGCGCCGAGCCGCTGTTCTTCCTGGACTACTATGCCACCGGCAAGCTGAACGTGGACGTTGCGGCCACCGTGGTGACCGGCATCGGCGCAGGTTGCGAACTGGCAGGCTGCTCGCTGGTTGGCGGCGAAACGGCCGAGATGCCGGGCATGTACGAAGGTGAAGACTACGACCTGGCCGGCTTCTGCGTAGGCGTGGTGGAAAAGGCCGAAATCATCGACGGCTCCCGCGTTGCCACCGGTGATGCTCTGATCGCCCTGCCGTCGTCGGGCCCTCACTCCAACGGTTACTCGCTGATCCGCAAGATCCTCGAAGTCTCGGGCACCGACGTCGAAAGCACCCAGCTCGATGGCCAGCCACTGACCGACTTGCTGATGGCGCCAACACGCATCTACGTCAAGCCGCTGCTGCAACTGATCAAGAACACCGGCGCAGTCAAGGCCATGGCCCACATCACCGGCGGCGGCCTGCTGGACAACATCCCGCGCGTGCTGCCGGCCAATGCCCAGGCGGTCATCGACGTGGCCAGCTGGCAGCGCCCTGCCGTCTTCGACTTCCTGCAGGCAAAAGGCAACGTCGACGAGCATGAAATGCACCGCGTGCTCAACTGCGGCGTAGGCATGGTGATCTGCGTAGGCCAGGATCAGGTCGAAGCCGCCCTGACCGAACTGCGCAATGCGGGCGAACAGCCTTGGGTCATCGGCCACATCACCGAGGCTGCAGAGGGCGCCGCCCAGGTCGAACTGCAGAACCTCAAGGCACACTGATGCCAAGCAAGCCCTGCAATGTGGTGGTACTGCTGTCGGGCTCCGGCAGCAATCTGCAAGCGCTGATCGACAGCTGTTCCATCGCGGACAGCGCCGTGCGCATTGGCGCGGTGATCTCCAACCGTGCCGATGCCTACGGCCTGCAGCGCGCAGCGGCTGCCGGTATCGAAACCGCGGTGCTCGACCATACCGGTTTCGAAGGCCGCGAGGCATTCGATGCCGCACTGGTGGCTTGTATCGACGGCTTCGACCCGGACCTGGTGGTGCTGGCAGGCTTCATGCGCATCCTCAGTGGCGACTTCGTGCGCCATTATCAGGGTCGCCTGCTCAACATCCACCCGTCCCTGCTGCCTCGTTATAAAGGCCTGCACACCCATCGACGGGCCCTGGAAGCGGGGGATGCCGAGCATGGCTGCAGCGTCCATTTCGTGACCGAGGAACTCGATGGAGGCCCGTTGGTCGTACAGGCTGTCGTGCCGGTGGCACCCGATGACACGGTCGAAAGCCTGGCTCAGCGGGTTCATGTACAGGAACACGTCATCTACCCAATGGCCGTTCACTGGTTCGCCAACGGCCGCTTGCGTCTTGGCGAACAAGGTGCATTACTGGATGGCCAGCCCCTGTCGGCCAGCGGTCATTTGATTCGATCCTAGGAGATACTATGCGTCGCGCCCTGCTCTTGGCTCTTGCCGTGCTTGCCCTGCCTCTCCAGGCAGCAGACCTGAAGCCGTTTTCGGCCAGCTACACCGCCGACTGGAAGCAACTGCCCATGAGCGGCACCGCCGAGCGTAGTCTGGTCAAGAATGCCGATGGCACTTGGGACCTGAACTTCAAGGCGTCGATGATGATTGCCAGCCTGACCGAGCAAAGCACCCTACGCCTGGACAACGAGACGCTGCTGCCGCAGCGCTACCACTTCGAGCGCGGTGGTCTTGGCAAGGCCAAGAAAGTCGACCTGAACTTCGATTGGGCTGCCAAGAAAGTGACGGGCAGTGATCGTGGCGATGCCATCACCCTGCCGCTCAACCGTGGTGTGCTCGACAAGTCTTCCTATCAGCTGGCGTTGCAGCATGACGTCGCCGCCGGTAAGAAGAGCATGACGTATCAGGTGGTCGATGGCGACGAAATCGATACCTATGACTTCCGCGTGCTGGGTACCGAGAAAGTCACCACCAAGACCGGCCAGGTCGATGCCGTCAAGGTCGAACGCGTGCGTGACCCGAGCCAGAGCAAGCGCATCACCGAGCTGTGGTTTGCCAAGAACTGGGACTACCTGCTGGTGCAATTGCGTCAGGTGGAAACCGATGGCAAGGAATACGTGATCGTGCTGCAGGATGGCACGGTCGATGGCAAGTCGGTCAAAGGCAACTGAGGCTCAAGCCTGCCGGCGACAGACCGCAGCCAGACTCCAAGCCCCGCTCCCGAGCGGGGCTTTTTATTACGCGAGCAAAGCACGATCGGACCGGTATAGGCATGGGTTAGATGAAACTTGTTTCATGGCTGTTTTATTTACTTAGGCTGCTAACAAACCCTATAAATAAGACGTGCGACACACTGCCGCACCCAACCAGAAAAAGTGGAGTTTACCGATGACAGTTCAAGTGACCGAACGCGACGAATCGAAAATGTCCCACGAAGGCCTGGCCGCCGGCGTGCGGATTTGGGATGTGCACCAGCAAGGCCAGCTGGTGGGTATGTTCCACAACGAACACGAGGCGCAACAGTACCGTGTCGAACTGGAAGATCTGGAAAAACAGCGCACGACGCAGTGACCGCATTCTTTGAAAACCGCCTTGAGCATGCAACGCCGCGTCAGGGTATTAGGGCAACTGTGCAGTCCGTCGCTGGAAATCAGCCCCCTGCGAGCCAGTGATCAAAGGGCTCGCTTGCAGGGGCTGGGCCCGCCATCGATGGGCCGCACAGCGACCCCGATGGCTCGGATAACGTCCAGACGCGGTCTTCGGCATTACCACATCAGATCGTCAGGGATCTTGTACGCGGCATACGGATCGTCGTCATCGGCTTCCTCGACATGGGTATTGAGCAGCAATACTCGGCCCGGGTCGCGTTCCTGGATCTTGACGGCGGCCTCACGCGGAATGACTTCGTAGCCACCCCCGTGAGACACCACCGCCAGTGCACCGTTGCTCAACTTGCTGCGCATCAGGGCATTGACCGCAATGCGCTTGACCTTCTTGTCGTCGACGAAGTTGTAATAATCCTCGGTCGTGAGCTTGGGCAGCCGGGTGGCCTCGATCAGTTGCTTGATCTGCGCGGCGCGGGCTTTCTTCTCGGCTTTTTCCTGCTGTTCACGGTTCAGCGCCTGGTCGCGCTTGGCCTTCTCGGCCATGGCTTCCTTGGCCAGCCGCTGCTGGGTATCGTCCACGTCGACCTGGCCTTTATGCTCCAGGCGCTTCTGTTTCTTTTCGGCCTTGTTGGCCTGAGAAACCTGTTTCTGGTTGACCAGCCCAGCTTTGAGCAATTGGTCGCGAAGGGAAAGGCTCATGAATGTTCACTCACTTATGCAACAGCTCAGCCGCAGCTGGGCAGGTTCTTTTCCTGACGCTTGGCTTCCCCCCAAAGGGCATCCAGCGCATCAAGGTTACAATCTTCAATGGCAGTGCCGTTATCACGCAACGCCTGCTCGATGAAGCGAAAACGCCGCTCGAACTTGCGATTCGCACGGCGCAAAGCGTTTTCAGGGTCATGTTTCAAGTGACGCGCCAAGTTGACCACCGCGAACAGTAAGTCGCCAACTTCATCTTCCAACGCATCGTCATCACCGTCGGCCATGGCCTGCAGCACCTCGTCGAGCTCCTCCCGCACCTTGTCCAGGACCGGCAAGGCTTCGGGCCAGTCGAACCCGACCGTGGCCGCGCGTTTCTGCAGTTTGGCCGCCCGGGTCAACGCAGGCAATGCTGTCGGCACATCGTCGAGCAACGACAGCTGCTCTGGAACGCTCTTCTGCGCTCGCTCCTGCGCCTTGATCTGCTCCCAGTGTGACTTGACCTGCGCATCGCTCAGGCTTGGCGTTTCCAAGGGCGCATACAGATCACCGGTAGGAAAGACGTGGGGATGTCGACGAATGAGCTTGCGGGTGATGCCATCCACCACGCCGTCGAACTCGAACCGCCCCTCCTCCCGGGCAAGCTGGCTGTAATAGACCACCTGGAACAGCAGGTCACCCAGCTCACCCCGCAGGTCCTCGAAATCGCCGCGCTCGATGGTGTCTGCCACCTCGTAGGCCTCTTCGATGGTGTGCGGGACGATGCTCGCATAGTCTTGTTTCAGGTCCCAGGGGCAGCCGTATTGCGGGTCGCGCAACCGGGCCATGAGGTGAAGCAGGTCCTGGAGGGTATAGGTCATTTGGGCAAGTCCTTGGCGATCGAGCGTTGGCGGGCAAGCCGCTCCTCAAGGGAAGCGGCTTGCCCGCGAATCACGCACGCGCGATTCAGGGCGTACGGTTACGCCGCGTTTCGATGATGTTCGGCAATTGCGAAATCCGCCCCAGCAGGCGCCCAAGGGCATCCAGGCCGGGAATCTCGATGGTTAGCGACATCAGCGCCGTGTTGTCTTCCTTGTTCGAGCGGGTATTGACCGCCAGTACGTTGATCTTCTCGTTGAGCAGTACCTGCGAGACATCGCGCAGCAATCCAGGGCGATCATAGGCACGGATGACGATATCGACCGGGTAGGTCTGTACCGGAATCGGCCCCCAGCTGACCTGAATCATGCGTTCGGGCTCCTTGCCGGCCAGTTGCAGCACCGAAGCGCAGTCCTGGCGGTGGATGCTCACCCCGCGGCCCTGGGTGATGTACCCCACGATGGCATCGCCCGGCAACGGTTGGCAGCAACCGGCCATCTGCGTCAACAGGTTGCCCACGCCTTGGATCTGAATGTCGCCACGCTTGCCCCCACGCGGCCCGCTGGGCTTGCGTGGCACCAGTTCGATCTGCTCGATGCGCTCAGGCTCCAGCAGTTGTTGCGCCGCGTTGACCAGGTGAGCCAGACGCAGGTCCCCGGCCCCCAGGGAGGCGAACATGTCTTCGGCGGTCTTGACGTTGGTCTTTTCGGCCAGGCGCTCGAAGTCGACTTGCGGCAGGCCCAGCCGGCTGAGTTCGCGCTCGAGCAGCGTCTTGCCGGCGGCGACGTTCTGATCGCGCGCCTGGAGCTTGAACCAATGCACGATCTTGGCCCGCGCACGCGAAGTGGTGACGTACCCCAGGTTCGAGTTCAGCCAGTCACGGCTTGGGTTGCCGTGCTTGCTGGTGATGATCTCGACCTGCTCACCGGTCTGCAGGCTGTAGTTGAGCGGCACGATGCGCCCGTTGATCTTGGCGCCCCGGCAGTTATGGCCTATCTCGGTGTGTACCCGGTAGGCGAAGTCCAGGGGTGTCGCGCCTTTGGGCAGGTCGATGGCATGACCATCCGGGGTGAACACGTACACGCGGTCGGGCTCGATGTCGACCCGCAGCTGCTCGGCCAGGCCACCGATGTCGCCCAGCTCTTCGTGCCACTCCAGCACCTGACGCAGCCAGGAAATCTTCTCTTCGTAGTGGTTGGAGCTAGGCTTGACGTCGGTGCCCTTGTAGCGCCAGTGGGCACAGACCCCAAGCTCCGCTTCCTCGTGCATGCCATGGGTGCGGATCTGCACCTCCAGCACCTTGCCTTCAGGCCCGATCACGGCGGTGTGCAGGGAGCGATAGCCGTTTTCCTTGGGGTTGGCGATGTAGTCGTCGAATTCCTTTGGAATATGGCGCCACAGGGTATGCACAATGCCCAGGGCGGTGTAGCAGTCGCGGATCTCGGGGACCAGCACCCGCACGGCGCGCACGTCGTAGATCTGGCTGAATTCCAGGCCTTTGCGCTGCATCTTGCGCCAGATCGAATAGATATGCTTGGCCCGGCCGCTGATGTCCGCCTTCACGCCAGTGGCCAGCAATTCGTTTTGCAGCTGGTTCATGACATCGCTGATGAACCGCTCACGGTCCAGACGGCGTTCGTGCAGCAGCTTGGCAATCTGCTTGTACTGCTCAGGCTCGAGGTAGCGGAACGACAGGTCCTCGAGTTCCCATTTGATATGACCGATGCCCAGGCGGTGAGCCAGGGGCGCGTAGATGTCGAACACCTCCCGCGCGACCCGCAGGCGCTTCTCGTCATCGGCGGACTTGACCGCCCGAATGGCACAGGTACGCTCGGCCAGCTTGATCAAAGCCACGCGAACGTCGTCGACCATCGCGACCAGCATCTTGCGCAGGTTCTCGACCTGCGCCTGGGAACCGAGCACCAGCGACTGGCGGGGGTTGAGGCTGGCGCTGATGGCAGCCATGCGCAGCACGCCGTCGATCAGCTTGGACACCACCGGGCCGAAGCGCTCGCCGACCTCGGCCAGGGTCGCCTTGCCTTCGCGCACGGCGCGGTAGACCACCGCCGCGACCAGCGAGTCCTGGTCGAGCTTGAGGTCGGCGAGGATCTCGGCGATCTCCAGGCCCGCCTGGAAGCTGGAGGTACCATCGGCCCAGGAATGCTTGGCCGGGTTGCCGTTCTTCTCGACGTCCTGGGCGAAATCGCAGGCCTCCTTGAGGGCCGCGCGATCGAGCGCCGAATCGACGCTCACCACATGGTCGAGCCATGCATCGAGATTGATACTGCCGTCGGTGTTGACCGGCTGGTGCACTCTCACCTGTACCATCTTTGCTTTACCTTTCCATACAGCGCACCCTGCGGGTGCACTGGCAATCACCGCGCGGCTGCCATTCCCTGGAAGCCGCACCAAGGGGCCAGCTTGCTAGCCCACTTCGAATAACGCCATGGCTTCGACATGTGCCGTCTGAGGAAACATGTCGAGAATCCCGGCCCTTGTTAACCGGTACCCCTGCCCGACCAGCACTTGGGCGTCTCGCGCCAGCGTGGCCGGGTTGCACGATACATAGACCAGCCGCTTGGCCCCGAGACGGGCGATGCTGCGCACCACCTCGAATGCACCGTCGCGCGGTGGGTCCAAGAGTACCGCAGAAAAGCCCTCGGCGGCCCATCCTGAGCCCCCTAACGGCTGCGATAAATCGGCCTGAAAAAACTGTGCGTTATGCACATTGTTGTCGCGGGCGTTGGCAGCGGCACGCTCGACCATGGCCTGAACGCCTTCTACCGCTACCACCTCGCGCGCATGGCGTGCCAGCGGCAAGGCAAAATTGCCCAGGCCGCAGAACAAATCCAGTACCCGCTCGTCCGCCTGCGGTGCGAGCCAGGCCAGGGCCTGCTGGATCATCGCGGTATTGACCTCGGCGTTGACCTGCACGAAGTCGCCCGGACGCCAGGCCAGTTGCAACTGCCAAGGGGCCAGAACGAAGCCCAGCTGCTCGGTGGCGGCGACCGGTTCAGGTTCGCCCTCACCCTGCAACCACAACTGTGCATTGGCTTGCGAGCAAAACGCCTGCAGACGAGCAACGTCCTCGGCCGGCAGGGGCGCAACATGACGCACCAGCACCGCCTCGGCCGTACCGCTGAACAATTCCACATGACCCAGGGCCTGAGGCTTGGCCAATGCACGCAGCACCGTGGGCAAATGGCGCAAAATCGACTGCAAGGGTTGTACCAGCACCAGGCAATCATCGATGGCGACGATGTCCTGACTGGCCTGCGCCCTGAACCCGACGTCCAGTTGGCGCGCCTTGACGTCCCAGCGCACCGCCACGCGTGCGCGACGGCGGTAGCCGAAAGCGGCACCGGTCAACGGCGCTGCCCACTGCTCGGGCTGCACCCCTGCGACCCGCTGCAACTGCTCGGCCAAGGTACGCTGCTTGAGGGTTAGCTGGGCTTCGTGGGGCAGATGCTGAAGGTTGCAACCGCCGCACTGGCCGTAGTACTTGCAGGGTGCTTCGCGGCGCTCGGGGCTGGCTTGGAGCACCCGTTCCAGCCGCGCTTCGACGACTTTGCCACGGGCATTGAGCACCCTGGATTCGACATCTTCGCCCGCCAATGCGCCACTGACGAACCAGGTGCGCCCTTCATGGAAGGCAATGCCACGACCGTCCCCTGACAAGCGTTCGATGATCAGGCGCTGTTTCTTGCCCACGGGCACCTGGGGGGTACGGTTGCCACCGGCCGGCTGAAAGCGCAGGCCGCTGTTGGTTTTTTTCTTGGACATTTAGCTCGGATCGAACAGGCCGGTGGACAGGTAGCGGTCGCCGCGGTCGCAGATGATAGCCACCAGCGTGGCATTCTCCACTTCCTTGGACAGGCGCAGCATGGCGGCAACTGCACCACCGGACGACACACCACAGAAAATGCCCTCTTCGCGAGCAAGCCTGCGCATGGTGTCTTCGGCTTCGTGCTGAGACATGTCGACGATGCGATCGACCCGGGCCGCATCGAAGATCTTCGGCAGGTACTCCTCCGGCCAGCGCCGGATGCCAGGAATGGCCGCGCCTTCCATGGGCTGCAGGCCAACGATCTGCACTGCAGGGTTCTGCTCCTTGAGGTACTGCGAACACCCCATGATGGTGCCGGTGGTACCCATGGAGCTGATGAAATGGGTAATGCGCCCCTGGGTCTGCTGCCAGATTTCCGGGCCGGTGCTGTTGTAGTGCGCGATAGGGTTGTCCCCATTGGCGAACTGGTCGAGTACCAGGCCACGGCCCTCGGCCTCGAGCTTCTGCGCCAGGTCACGGGCCCCTTCCATGCCCTCTTCCTTGGTCACCAGGATCAGTTCGGCGCCGTAGGCTGTCATCGCCGCCTTGCGCTCGGCGGTGGAGTTGTCGGGCATGATCAGGATCATCTTGTAGCCCTTGATCGCTGCCGCCATGGCCAAGGCGATACCGGTGTTGCCGGAGGTGGCCTCGATCAGCGTATCGCCAGGCTTGATCTGACCGCGCGATTCGGCGCGGGCGATCATCGACAACGCAGGACGGTCCTTGACCGAGCCGGCAGGATTGTTGCCCTCGAGCTTGAGCAGCAACGTATTGCTGGTCTGGCCAGCCAGGCGCTGCAGGCGAACCAGGGGCGTATTGCCGACGCAATCGGCGATGGTTGGATACTGCAAGGTCATGGTGTCTTTCACAATCCGGACGGCAGGGGCGACTATCATACCGGCAAACCTCGCCTGGCCATATCACGCAATCTGAGGTGCATATAGCTACTCGCTATAAAGCGGGTGTAAGCGATGTACGCGACGGTTTGCAGGCCTTGCGCACGTGTTCAGAACTTGAGCCTGATCTACGTGCGCGCGGACTTAAAGTCGTGCAATGGCTTGCCAGGCGGAGTAACGTCCCCGCTTGGCCGCCCGACAGGGCGGCATCCAGGCACATTGACAGGAGGCGAGTGTGCTCGACCGTTTGGGAATTCGCAGCCGTGTGCTGTTGCTGGCCCTGCTGCCGGCCGGGTTGATGGCATTGGTGCTGGGCAGCTATTTCACGTGGCTGCAACAGAGCGACCTGCGTACACAGCTGCTGCAACGGGGCAAGATGCTGGCCGAGCAGTTGGCCCCGCTGGCCGCGCCGGCAATGGCTCGCAGGACGCCAGTACAGCTGGAACGCATTGCTGCGCAAACCCTCGAACAGGCCGACGTGCGCGCCGTTGCGTTCCTGGCCCCGGACCGCAGCCGGCTGGCGCATGCCGGCCCGAGCATGCTCAACCAACCGCCCAGCGGCGGCACCGGTACCCAGTTGCTGCAACGCAGTGGCAACGACGCTACCCGCTATCTGATGCCAGTGTTCGGCCACCACCGCGACCTGGCAACCGATGCCGTGCCTGCCGAAGCCGAGCGCCTGCTGGGGTGGGTGGAAATCGAACTGTCCCACGATGGCACCCTGCTGCGCGGGTACCGCAACCTGTTCACCACGCTGCTGCTGATCCTGGCGTGCCTGATGGTCAGCGGCTTGCTGGCCTTGCGCATGAGCCGTGCCATCAACACCCCGATCGAGCGCATCAAGCATGCGGTCAACCAGCTCAAGGACGGGCACCTGGAAGAGCGGTTACCCGCCATGGGCAGCCATGAGCTGGACGAGCTGGCGCGTGGCATCAACCGCATGGCCGAAACCCTGCACAGTGCCCACGAAGAGCTGCAGCACAGCATCGACCAGGCCACCGAAGACGTCCGGCAGAACCTTGAAACCATCGAGATCCAGAACATCGAGCTGGACATGGCCCGCAAGGAAGCCCTGGAAGCCAGCCGGATCAAGTCGGAATTCCTGGCCAACATGAGCCATGAAATTCGCACGCCGCTCAATGGCATTCTGGGCTTCACGCACCTGCTGCAGAAAAGCGAGCTGATGCCACGCCAGGTGGACTACCTGAACACCATCGAAAAATCGGCCGACAACCTGCTGGGCATCATCAACGAAATCCTCGACTTCTCCAAGATCGAAGCGGGCAAGCTGGTGCTCGACAGCATCCCCTTCAACCTGCGCGACTTGATCCAGGACACCCTGACCATCCTTGCGCCTGCGGCCCATGCCAAGCAGCTGGAGTTGCTCTGCCTGATCTACCGCGATACGCCGTCTTCACTGATCGGCGACCCGTTGCGTCTCAAGCAGATCCTCACCAACCTGGTCAGCAACGCGATCAAGTTCACCCGCGAAGGCACCATCGTCGTGCGGGCCATGCTCGAGGACGAGCACGAAGACAGTGCCCAGTTGCGCATCAGCGTGCAGGACACCGGCATTGGCCTGTCGCCGCAGGATGTGCGCACGCTGTTCCAGGCCTTCAGCCAGGCTGATAATTCCCTGGCCCGCCAGCCAGGCGGTACCGGCCTTGGCCTGGTGATTTCCAAACGGCTGATCGAGCAGATGGGCGGCGAGATCGGCGTTGACAGCACCCCCGGCGAGGGCTCGCAATTCTGGATCAGCCTGAACCTGCCCAAGGCGCATGACGATGTCGAGGAGATGCCGCTGCAGCCCTTGCTCGGCCGGCGTGCGGCCATTGTCGATGGCCACGAACTGGCCCGACAGGCCCTTGAGCATCAGTTGCAGGACTGCGGCCTGAGCGTCTGCGTGTTCACCTCCTACGCGCAACTGGTCCAGGCCGTTCAGGCTGCCAGTCAGGCAGGACAACCCTTCGACTTCGCCGTGTTGGGCGCCAATGTGGGCGCCCTGACGCCCGAGCAACTGGGCCAGTATTACCAGCACCTGGAACGGCATCACTGCCAGTGCGTGGTGTTGTGCCCCACTACCGAGCAGGCGCTCTACCACCCTTATCTGTCCAATGGCCACGGCCAACTGTTGTCCAAGCCATCCTGCACACGCAAGCTGCGCCGCCTGCTGCTGGAAATGGTCCAGCCCCGTCGGTTGCAGGGTGAAGTGGGCGCACTGGTGGGCCAGCAACGCCAGCCGAAAGTGCTGTGCGTGGATGACAATGCGGCCAACCTGTTGCTGGTGCAGACCTTGCTCGAAGACCTGGGTGCCCAGGTGACGGCTGTCGATAATGGTTACGCGGCGGTTCAAGCCGTGCAGAGCGCGCCGTTCGACCTGGTACTGATGGACGTGCAGATGCCCGGCATGGACGGGCGCGCCTGCACCGAACAAATCCGCCTCTGGGAAAACACGCAAAGCGCCAACCCGCTGCCGATCGTCGCCTTGACCGCTCACGCCATGGCCAACGAGAAGCGCGCGTTGCTGCATGCAGGCATGGACGACTACCTGACCAAACCGATCAGCGAGCGGCAGCTGGCACAGGTAGTGATGAAGTGGACCGGCTTGAGCCTGGGCACCTCCCAGCAGACGCCGGCCGAGTTGCCAACCGGTGTCGGCGAGTTGAAAGTCCTTGACCACGACGAAGGGCTGCGCCTGGCGGCAGGCAAAGCCGATCTGGCCGCCGACATGCTGAGCATGTTGCTGGCCTCGCTCGAAGACGACCGTGCCGCCATTCTGGGGGCCCGTGATGCGCAAGACCACCAGACGCTCATCGAGCAGGTGCACCGGCTCAATGGCGCTTCGCGCTATTGCGGCGTGCCCCAGCTGCGCGCCGCCTGTCAACGCAGCGAAACCCTGCTCAAGCAGGACAGCCCCTTGGCCGGGCAGGCGCTGGATGAGCTGGACAACGCCATCAGCCGACTGGCAGCCGAAGCCAGGCTGAGTATCTGAAGGCAGCTACCCTTTCCACCAACCACGTGTTTGTGCACTAGGAGCCCACCATGCGCGTCCTGCTGTTCAGCAGCCAGCACTATGACCAGGAGAGTTTTACACGGGCCGCCCTGGGCGGCGGGGTGCAACTGCATTTTCAGTCCGCGCGTCTTACGGCGGACACCGCGCCGCTGGCGCAAGGGTACGAAGTGGTCTGCGCGTTCATCAATGACGAACTTGACGCCTCGGTGCTCGAATGCCTGGCGCACGGTGGCACCCGTCTGGTGGCCTTGCGTTCGGCCGGCTACAACCATGTCGATCTGACTGCCGCCAAGCGCCTGGGCATGGCCGTGGTGCGGGTGCCGGCCTATTCACCCCAGGCGGTGGCCGAGCACGCCGTGGCGCTGATACTGGCGCTCAATCGCCGCTTGCACCGGGCCTACAACCGCACCCGTGAAGGGGACTTCACCTTGCACGGCCTGACCGGCTTCGACTTGCATGGCAAGACGGTCGGCGTGGTCGGCACCGGCCAGATCGGTGCGGCCTTCGCGCGCATCATGGCAGGCTTCGGCTGCCGGCTGCTGGCCTACGACCCCTGCCCTGACCCGCAGCTGGAGGCCTTGGGCGCCCGCTACATGAGTTTGCCCGCGTTGCTGAGCCAGGCACGCATTATCAGCCTGCATTGCCCATTGACCCCCGACACCAGGCATCTGATCAACCCGCAGAGCCTGGCGCACCTGCAGCCTGGGGCCATGCTGATCAACACCGGGCGTGGGGCACTGGTCGACACACCGGCCTTGCTCGATGCGCTCAAGAGCGGCCAGTTGGGCTACCTGGGCCTGGACGTCTACGAGGAGGAAGCCAAGGTGTTTTTCGAAGACCGTTCGGACCTGCCCCTGCAGGACGATGTGCTGGCGCGTCTGCTTACGTTTCCCAATGTGATCGTGACCGCCCACCAGGCATTTCTCACCCATGAGGCGCTGCAGGCCATCGCCGAGACGACGCTGGAGAACATCGCCTGCTGGGCGGCAGGCAAGGCGCAGAACCTGGTCACCGGTTAATGCTAGGATACGCGGCATTTACGGAGGACCCATGGTCGAGCACGATTTTCGTTACACCCTTTTCAACCCGCAGCACACGTTGATCGAGTGCCGCGCCCTGGTACCGGGCCGTTACCAGGTCACGGGCAACGGCGGCTCGATGCACAAAGGCGATACCCTGCTGGTGACGCTCAAAGGCAGCAAGGACTTGACCATGCGCCTGACCGTCGACAGCGTACGTCACCTGATCAACCCGCGCGGCCAGTGGGTCGCCGTGGCCAACGGGCCGGTCTTCCACGAGCTGGAGATCCTCGCCTGGCAAGTCACGTGCGACAGCTGCGATGCGGTACTGGATTTCGAATTCGCGGTCGATGCCAAGCTGGGCAAGGCAGCGCGTCAGCCTGCGGCCAGCGCCCGCATCGCCGAACTGGGCTGGGCAAGCCAGGATGCCCGGCACATCTGCCCCCGTTGCCAGGAGCCTGCACAATGAAATACCTGCTTACCAGCGCACTGATCGCCGCCGGCCTGCTTGGCTGCGCGACGCCTCCCTCGAACCTGCAGCAAGACCGTGGTTACGTACTGGAGTGGATCGGCGAGCGCCCCTTGATCGACGACAGCCACTTGAGCATGACCTTGGGTAGCGACGGTCGCGCCTACGGCAATGCCGGCTGCAATCACTGGTTCGCAGCCTATACCCTCGATGGCGAGCGCTTGAGCTTCGGCAGTGTCGGCAGCACCCGCAAGCTGTGCGCGCCAGCCTTGATGGAACAGGAAAAACGCTTCCTGCAAGCCTTGGGCAACGTCACGCACTGGGACTTGGCGCCGGATCATCAACTGCGCCTCTGGCCAACCGAGGGCAAGCCACTGCGCCTGTGGCCCGAGGAGGGCTGAGCGGCAGTGGCCTGTGCAGGGCGGGGCCTGGTTCGATAACGCAAGGCTCCATGTGCGCAACCGGCGCGTGGGTCAGCCCTGCTTCAGCGCCTTGATCTTGGCCTGCAAGCCTTCGAGCGTCTGCTCCCCGAGCAACTGTTCACGCACCTTGCCTTTGTCATCGATGATGTAGGTGACCGGCAGCGCTTCGCTGCGGGGCAGGTCATAGCGCTCGGCGGGGTCCTGGGCCAGGACGGTGAAGCCGATGCCCAGCGTGTCGGCCGCCTGCTTGAGGTCCGCGCCCTGCAAGCCATCGAAATTCACCCCCACCACCTTGATGCCGTCAGCGGCCCACTGCTTGGCAGCCGCATTGAGCTCGGGCACTTCGGTACGGCAGGGCCCGCACCACTCTGCCCAATAGTTGAGCACCAGCCAGTGCCCGTCCATCTGTTCGGCCTTTACCGTAGTACCGTGCTGGTCCACGCCATAATCGGCACCGCAACCACCGAGCAACAGGCTCGCGGTGATGGCCATTGCTGCTGCCAGACGCTTTGCCATGGGTCAATCCTTCTCGAGTTTTAAAGCAAATGGGTCAGTCGCTGCGGTTAGAATACCCGCCACACCTTGCTGGATGCGACCCGACATGACTGACCTGACGCTCTATCATAACCCGCGCTGTTCGAAATCCCGCGGCGCACTGGAACTGCTCGAAGGCCGCGGCCTGACGCCCACCGTCGTGCGCTACCTGGAAACGCCCCCCGACGCGGCCACCCTCCAAGCCCTACTCGACAAGCTCGGCATGACGCCTCGCCAACTGTTGCGCACGGGTGAGGACGACTACGCTCACTTGAACCTGGCCGACCCGTCCCTGAGCGACGCCCAGCTGATCGAAGCGATGGCGAGTCATCCCAAGTTGATCGAACGGCCGATTCTGGTAGCCGGCGACAAGGCCGTGGTTGGCCGCCCACCTGAGAAAGTCCTGGAGATCCTGCCGTGACAGTACCCTACATCCTGGTGCTCTATTACAGCCGCCATGGCTCGACCAGCGAAATGGCCCGGCACATCGCCCGCGGCATCGAGCTGGGCGGCATGGAAGCACGCTTGCGCACCGTACCGACAGTGTCCAGCGAGTGTGAGGCGGTCGCGCCCGACGTACCGTCCAGCGGCGCGCCATACGCCACCCTGGACGACCTGCGCCACTGTTCGGGGCTGGCGCTGGGCAGCCCTACCCGTTTTGGCAACATGGCCGCTGCGCTCAAGTACTTCCTGGACGGTACCAGCCCGCTGTGGCTGGGCGGCGAACTGGTGGGCAAGCCAGCGGGTGTCTTCACCTCCACCGCAAGCCTGCACGGTGGCCAGGAAACCACCTTGCTGTCGATGATGCTGCCTTTGCTGCACCACGGCATGCTGGTATTAGGCCTGCCCTACAGCGAGTCAGCCCTGATCGAGACGCGCGGCGGCGGCACACCTTACGGAGCCAGCCACCATGCCGGCGCCGACGGCAAGCGCGACCTCGACGCGCATGAAATCACCTTGTGCCGGGCCCTGGGGCAACGCCTGGCGAGTACGGCCAAAGCGTTGGAGGCCACGCGTGGCTAAGCCGCGAAAACCGTTGCCCGCGCAGGCATGGCTCGCACCACGCGTGCGGATGACGCGCGCCCTGAGCCTGGCTTTCGTGCTGGGGTTGATAGCACTGCTGGTGGTGAACAACCTGTGGTTCGCCAACCTGCATGGCGCGCGTGTCAGCGTGATCATGGCCATCGAACTGCTGCCACTGCTGCTGATCCTGCCAGGCATGTTCAGCGGCAGCGCGCGCGCCCATGCGTGGGCCTGCTTCGTGGTCAACATCTACTTCATCAAGGGGGTGGTGGCCGCGTTCGACCCTGCCCGGGCCCCGTTTGGCTGGCTTGAGCTGTTGGTCAGCCTGGGGCTGTTCACGGCCGCCCTGCTGTATGTGCGCTGGAAGTTTCAGTTCGACAGGCGCCTGGCCGGCGAAGGCCGGTGACCGAGGGGCGGGCTGGCTCGCCGCCCCGCCGACTCAATGATTGACGGTATGCGCCAGCATCACCGACAGCTGGCACAACGGGCGCCCGCTTTGTTCATGCCACTGGTTGAATGCTTGTTGCACCAAGGCCAGGTCGCGCTGGCTGGTAGGCTTCTTGTCGATGACGTTCTGAGCGATCAGCGCTGCCGACATGTCGTCGGTGGGGACGAAAGTATCCTTGCCCACCATCCGCAGGAAGCGCGGCGCAGACAGACCGCCCAGCTGGTTGCCGTGTCTGGTCAGGTATTTCCACAAGCCGACGATATCGGTCACCGGCCAGTCGGCGATGAACGCGCCAAAACTGCCCCACTGCTTTTCGATGTCCAGCACCATCTGGGCATTGCGCGGTACGCTCTTGAGCTTGCCCAGGTGCCGGATGATGCGGGTGTCCTGCATCAACCGCTCGAGGTGCTCGGCACTCATCAGCACGACCTTTTCCGGGTCGAAGCCGAAGAAGACCTGCTCGAATGCCGGCCACTTGGCGTCCACCAGGCTGTGCTTGAGCCCGGCGCGAAAAACGCGCAGGGCAAGGGTCGACAAGTAGCGGTCTGCGCTGGTGGCCCGCAACTGCGCCGGGGTGCGCGGCTGCGGCAAGGCCGCCTCCAGTGCGCGGGCAGAGCCGAAGCGGTTCAGGCAGAACTCGTGCAACCACTGATAATCACGCATAGGTTCAGATGTTCACCACGTCGAGAAAGCGCGGGGTGGCACTTTCGTCGATCGTGAGGCTGGTGAAGTCGAACAGGTTGCGGTCGGCCAACTGCGACGGCGCGACATTCTGCAAGGCGCGGAAGATACTCTCCGTACGGCCTGGGTGCTTGCGCTCCCACTCGACCAACATGTCCTTGACCACCTGACGCTGCAAGTTCTCCTGCGAGCCGCACAGGTTGCAGGGGATGATCGGGAAGGCCTTCATATCGGAGTACGCCTGGATATCCTTTTCGCTGCAATAGGCCAGCGGACGGATCACCACGTTGCGGCCATCGTCGGCGCGCAGCTTGGGCGGCATGCCTTTGAGGGCGCCGTTGAAGAACATGTTGAGGAAGAACGTTTCGACGATATCGTCGCGGTGGTGCCCGAGGGCCATCTTGGTGGCGCCGATCTCATCGGCAAAGGTATAGAGGGTGCCACGGCGCAGGCGCGAGCAGAGCGAGCAGGTCGTCTTGCCTTCGGGCACCAGCTCCTTGACCACCGAATACGTGTCTTTTTCGACGATGTGGTATTCGACGCCCAGCTCCTTGAGGTAAGCCGGCAGGACATGCTCGGGAAAGCCCGGCTGCTTCTGGTCCATGTTTACCGCAACGATCTGGAACGAGATCGGCGCCACCTTCTGCAGGTGCAGCAGAACGTCGAGCATGGTGTAGCTGTCTTTGCCGCCGGACAGGCAGACCATGACCTTGTCGCCATCCTCGATCATGTTGTAGTCGGTGATGGCTTCGCCAGCGAGACGACGCAGACGTTTTTGCAATTTGTTCTGGTTGACCGAGAGGGTGCCCATAGCGCTTGAATCCGCGAGGTGTGACAAAAGCCGGCTATTTTACGCACAATTCCAGCAGGGCTGTAGGCATTCCGACAAAGACTTCAAGGCTGATCACAGCCCTCCCCCCTCTTTTGCGGCGCAGCCCAGGCGCCGGCAAGCTACGCTGACCGATGGCTGGGTGGGTACACCGTTGCTGCGGCATAATAGCCGCCAGAGGACCCTTTGCCCCATGCCCGAACAACTCATCCAGCGTGTCGAAACCTGCTACCAGCAAGCCGAACGCTTTTTCGATCGCCCCTTCCCTCGCCCCGAGGTCAGTTTCAAGCTGCGCGGCCAGAAGGCCGGAGTGGCTCACCTGCACGAAAACAAGCTGCGCTTCAACCTGCAGCTGTACCGCGAAAATCACGAGGACTTCCTGCGCCAGACGGTGGCACACGAGGTGGCCCATCTGGTCGCCCACCAAGTCTTTGGCGAGGGCATCCAGGCTCATGGACAGGAATGGCAATTGATCATGCGCGGCGTGTACGAACTCCCGCCTGCGCGTTGCCACAATTATGACATTCAGCGCCGCGCGGTTACCCGCTATCTGTACCACTGCCCCTGCCCGCATAGCGAGTTTGCGTTCACCGCGCAGCGGCACAAGCTGGTGCGACAAGGCCGTCGATACCTGTGCAAGCGCTGTAGGCAATTGCTGGTCTACAGCGGCCAGACGCGGGTCGAATAGCAGACTGCGCCCAAGCGCAGGCAAAAAAAACGACCCGTTGACGCTAGGGCAACGGATCGTCTTGTTTGGCTGAGCGCGGCTTATTTCTCGACGAACGCTCGCTCGATCAGGTAATCGCCTGGCTCGCGCATGCGTGGGGAGATTTTGAGGCCGAAGCTGTCCAGCACTTCGCTGGTCTCGTCGAGCATGCTCGGGCTGCCGCAGATCATCGCACGGTCATCCTGCGGATTGATCGGTGGCAGGCCGATGTCGCTGAACAGTTTGCCGCTGCGCATCAAGTCGGTCAGGCGGCCCTGATTCTCGAAAGGCTCGCGGGTGACGGTGGGGTAATAGATCAGCTTCTCGCGCACGGCTTCGCCGAAGAACTCGTTCTGCGGCAGGTGCTCGGTGATGAATTCGCGGTAGGCCACTTCGTTCACATAGCGCACGCCGTGGACCAGGATCACCTTTTCGAAACGCTCGTAGGTTTCCGGGTCCTGGATAACGCTCATGAACGGCGCCAGGCCCGTACCGGTGCTGAGCAGGTACAGGTGCTTGCCAGGATTGAGGTCGTCCAGTACCAGGGTACCGGTAGGCTTCTTGCTGATGATGATCTCATCGCCTTCCTTCAGGTGCTGCAACTGCGAGGTCAGCGGGCCGTCGGGCACCTTGATGCTGAAGAACTCCAGATGCTCTTCCCAGTTCGGCGAGGCGATGGAGTAGGCGCGCATGAGCGGACGGCCGGAGTCCTGCTGCAGGCCGATCATCACGAACTGACCGTTCTCGAAGCGCAGCCCTGGATCACGGGTGCACTTGAAGCTGAACAGCGTGTCGTTCCAGTGGTGCACACTGAGGACGCGTTCGTGGTTCATGTTGCTCATCTAATGGGGCTCCTGAAGAAAGACGCAGCGCGCACGAGGCGCATAGTTGCGCGATAGTTTAGGGGCAGCGACAATATCTGTTAACTGGATTATCAAGATATGTGTTATCGGTTATATCGATATGCGATTCACACTACGTCAACTGCAGGTCTTCGTGGCCGTCGCCCAGCACCAGAGCGTTTCGCGCGCTGCGAGTGTGCTCGCGCTGTCACAGTCAGCGGCCAGCACCTCCATCACCGAGCTTGAGCGCCAGTCCAGCTGCCAGCTGTTCGACCGGGCCGGCAAGCGCCTGAGCCTCAATGCCCTGGGCCACCAGCTGCTGCCTCAGGCGGTGGCATTGCTCGATCAGGCCAAGGAAATCGAGGACTTGCTCAATGGCAAGTCCGGGTTTGGCTCACTTGTCGTGGGCGCTACGCTGACCATCGGCAACTACCTGGCGACGCTGCTGATCGGCAGTTTCATGCAGCGCCATCCTGAAAGCCAGGTGAAGCTGCATGTACAAAATACCGTGCACATCGTGCAACAAGTGGCTCACCACGAAATTGATCTGGGTCTGATCGAGGGTGATTGCAATCATCCAGACCTTGAGGTGCAGCCCTGGGTGGCAGACGAACTGGTGGTGTTCTGCGCCCCTCAGCACCCCTTGGCCAAGCAAGGCCGGGCAGATATCGGTACGCTGACCCGCGAGGCCTGGATCCTGCGCGAGCAGGGCTCAGGCACGCGCCTGACCTTCGACCAGGCCATGCGTCATCACCGCTCACAGCTGGACATTCGCCTGGAGCTTGAGCACACCGAAGCCATCAAGCGCGCAGTGGAATCGGGCCTGGGCATCGGCTGCATATCGCGCCTGGCGCTGCGCGATGCATTTCGCCGTGGCAGCCTGGTAGCAGTGGAAACACCCGAGCTGGACCTGATGCGGCAGTTCTACTTCATCTGGCACAAGCAGAAATACCAGACCTCGGCGATGCGCGAGTTTCTCGAACTCTGCCGCCACTTCACGGCCGGCGTGACTCGCAGCGACGAGATCGTGCTGCCGCCCATAGCCTGAGTTGTACGAAAGGCGCTGCGCACCGGGCCGCCCCATGCAGGGCCTAAAGCAGAATCACAGCCCACACGATGGCCACCATGCACAGGGACACAAACTGGGCGGCGCTGCCCATGTCCTTGGCATTTTTGGACAACGGGTGGCGGTCGAGCGAAATGCGATCGATCGCTGCTTCCACCGCCGAGTTGAACAGCTCCACGATCAGTCCGAGCAGGCACACGGCGATCATGATCGCCTGTTCCGCACGGCTTACGGGCAACCAGAAGGCAATGGGCACCAGCACCACATTGAGTAGCACCAACTGGCGGAAGGCGGCCTCGCCCTTGAAGGCTGCGCGCAGCCCATCGAGCGAATAGCCTGCAGCATTGAGGATTCGTTTGAGACCGGTCTGGCCTTTGAAAGGTGATGGCGTCATGAGGTTCGCTTAACTACGAAAAGGCCGGCAGACTAGGCTGGTTTGGGTCAAAAAAGCGTGAAGCGGCGTGCAATCAGGTGCTGGCAACCGATTCGAGTTGTTGCAGCAACAACGCAGCCTGTGTGCGTGTGCGCACGCCCAGCTTGCGGAAGATCGCCGTCACATGGGCTTTGATCGTGGCTTCGGACACGCTCAATTCATAGGCGATCTGCTTGTTCAACAGGCCCTCGCACACCATGGTCAGCACCCGGAACTGCTGCGGGGTAAGGCTGGCAAGCCCTTCGCTAGCCGCCCTGGCTTCGGCCGGTACATCGACTTTCTCGAACGCCTGCGGTGGCCACCACACCTCGCCATCGAGCACTTTGCGCACCGCCTCCTGGATCACTTCGAGCGTGCTCGACTTGGGAATGAACCCGCTGGCGCCAAACTCACGGGATTTGACAACGACGGCAGCTTCCTCTTGGGCCGACACCATCACCACCGGTATCTGCGGGTATTGCCCACGCAGCAGAACCAGCCCGGAAAAACCATAGGCACCTGGCATGTTCAGGTCCAACAGCACTAGGTCCCAGTCAGCCTTCTCGCTGAGGCGATTTTCCAGCTCCGCGATGCTTGCCACCTCGACCAGGCGCACGTCCGGGCCCATGCCGAGCGTAACGGCCTGGCGCAACGCACCACGGAACAGTGGGTGGTCATCGGCAATCAGGATTTCATATGTGGCCATCGATCTAAGGATCCTGTTCTGTACCAGAGGCCCGTCTGCACGGGCGCACCGGCGGGAATCGGCGCCAAGGATGCCGAGCGGGAAAGGCAAAGGTCAAGCCAGCGCCCTCGTCGTCTCATCCGCCTCGGCTGCCTGCTCCATCATTATGAACCAAAGCCTGCAAGCTGCCCCTTGGACTATAGGAAGGTATGCAGGCGCTGGTGAACGGCGTCCTGTTCATCCAGCGGCAGACGACGCTTGCCACTGAGGTAGTGCAGGCTGAATACGTCCAGGTAAGCGTCCAGCGCTTGGGAGGCCTGGTTGTCGCCCGCCAGATCCAGGCACATGGCGGCCACTTCAGCCGTGCAGAAGTGGTCGTCCCGACGCGAGCGGCGCAGGCGGTAGCGCGACATCTGCTCAGGCTGCAGGCTCAGCACCGGGAAACGATCCAGGTACGGGCTTTTGCGAAACATCTTGCGTGCTTCGGTCCAGGTGGCATCAAGCAGAATGAACAGCGGCCGCTTGCCAGGTGAACGCACCACGTCCGTGACCACACGCTCTGGCGCCACGAACTCACCCGGGAACACGATATAAGGCTGCCACCGTGGGTCATCGAGCAGCGCCAACAAACCTGGGTCCACTGAGGTGCGCAGCCAGCCGAACGCCGAGGTGTCCTCGATCAGGTCGGCGATCAGCCAGCCCGTATTGGTTGGCTTGAGTGGCTCAGTATCGTGCATCAGCAGGCAAATGCCCGATTCGGCAGTTACCTTGGGTTTCCAGGCACACAGGCAATGCGTGGCGATGACCCGGCAGCCAGGGCAACGCTCGGCCCGAGAGCCGCGCGCGATGAACGGTTTGTTGCTGCGGGCCAGACGTTCGGCGCGCAGCTGCGCGACGGCATGGCTCATGCCGGCACGCAGCGGAGAAGGGAGTTGGCAGTCACTGCAGTCGCTCGATTGGAAACGGTCGGCAGTTTACCAGAATGCCGGCCATTTGCTGTGCAGGCGACCTGAGCCCCCCTATACTCGCGTCTTGAGCGCCAGCCGGGGCCGCAGCGATTACGGAACGCTGCGCACCCACGTCTGTCCAAGCGCCAGTCACCGAACCAGGAGAGATCCATGCTGCGCCTTATCGCCCCCGCCCTGAGCCTGCTGCTCGCATTGCCACTTGCAGCCCAGGCGGCTTCCAAGCAGGACTATGACCTGAACAAGATGCTGCAGAAGGTTGCCAAGGAAAGTAGCGTCGGCACGCCTCGCGCCATCAACGAAGACATTCTCGACCAGGGCTATACCGTAGAAGGCAAGGCCCTGATCAACCACCTGAGTGTGCGTGCCGAACATGCTGCGCGCATGCAGGGTAATCCTGAGCAAGTGCGCAGCCAGCTGGGCGACAGCGTTTGCCGCAACAGCGGTTTCCGCAACCTGATGTCCAAGGGCGCTGTGATGGTGTACCGCTTCACGGTCTACAAGACCAATCAACCGCTGATGGATCAGGCTTTCGACAGCGCCAGCTGTGTAGCCGGCAACAAGAAGAAGTAACACCCTCAAGGCCCGCTGCTACAACGTCTGGGCGCGTGCACGCGCCCGACGTCCATACCGCGTACTGGGCGAGACAAGGGGTAAGGGGCTAGATTGATAAGGTGCAGAAGGAGAAGTTGCATGCCTTATCAACCGAATGACCTGCTTTCCAGCCACTTCCGCGACCATGACATCGACCTGACCTATATCGACGCCCAACTCCAACGGGTTGCGCCCGACAGCCCCAACCTGCCCCTCTACCGCGAGATGATGCTTACCGTCCTGCGCATGGCGCACGACGACGCTGACCGCTGGAGCACCAAGATTACCCTGCAGGCACTGCGCGAGCTCGACCAGTCCTTTCGCGCCCTGCGTCGCCACAAGCACCGCCGCAAGGTAACCGTGTTCGGCTCGGCGCGCACGCCGCGAGAGCACCCGATGTATGCCCTGGCTCGTGAGCTGGGCGCTGCCCTGGCACGCTCAGACCTGATGGTCATCACCGGTGGCGGTGGCGGCATCATGGCCGCCGCCCATGAGGGCTCAGGTGCTGACAACAGCCTTGGGTTCAACATCACCCTGCCCTTCGAGCAGCATGCCAACCCGACGATAGAGGGTACCGACAAACTACTGTCGTTCCACTTCTTCTTCATTCGCAAGCTGTTCTTTGTCAAGGAGGCAGACGCGCTGGTGCTCTGCCCCGGGGGGTTCGGCACGCTCGATGAGGCGCTGGAAGTGCTGACGCTGATCCAGACTGGCAAAAGCCCTCTGGTACCGGTGGTGCTGCTGGATTCAGCGCAGGGTACCTTCTGGCAGGACTGCCTGGCGTTCATTCGCCATCAACTGCAGGACAACCGTTACATCCTGCCAGGCGACCTCAAACTGCTGCGCCTTGTGCACAGTGCCGAGGAGGCTGTGGACGAAATCAACCAGTTCTACCGCAACTACCATTCCAGTCGCTGGCTGAAGCGTCAGTTCGTGCTTCGCATGCACCATCCACTCACACCCGAGGCGCTGCAAGAGATCGATGAGCGTTTTGCCGACCTCTGCCTGAGCGGCAGCTTCGAGCAATTGCCCGACAGCACGGTTGAAAATGAAACCGGTGAGTTCGACCACCTGACGCGCCTCGGCTTCGCTTTTACCGGTCGCGATCAAGGTCGCCTGCGAGAGCTGGTGGACTTCATCAACCTGCCGCAACACTGGGCTGTCGCACAGTCAGGCGGCCTTGAGCAGAACGTGCCGGAGGCTCCGTAGCTACGCAGCAGTCACTTAATCGTCCCAACCACGCCCGCTGAGCAGTCTGCCGATCATGTCCATGGGGAAACCCCGGTAGGCGAGAAAGCGCATTTGCTGTGCACGCGCCTTGGGATCTTCAGGGCGTTGCCCAGCATATTTACGTTGCCACACTTCATGCAGGCGCTCGCTCCAATCGATTTGACTCTCGCGAAGCGCTGCATCGATATCGCCACGCGCCAAACCACGCTGCCCGAGCTCCTCGCGGATTCGGGCAGGGCCATAACCAGAACTGGAACGATAGCGAATGAAGCTCTCCAGATAGCGAGCCTCACTCAGCAGGCCTTCTTCGCTCAGCCGATCGAGTTCATGCTCGATCATTGCTTGGGAAGCACCGCGCTGAAGCAACTTCCGGGTCAGCTCTACGCGACCATGCTCACGTCTCGCAAGCAGGTCCATGGCTGCCCGCCGGATGGCGACGGGGGTGTCGAGTACGGCGGGCATGTTCGGCTAGTTTCGCGCGATCAATAGCCAGCTTCGGCTTCGGCCACATCACCCGCATCGGCCTGAGCAGCGGCAGCCTTGGCAGCAGCGGCTACGGCACCGGCATTGAGCAGCTTGTCACGAATCTGCTTCTCGATCTCGCTGCCAATGGCCGGGTTCTCGTGCAGGTACTTGGCGGCGTTCGCCTTGCCCTGACCGATCTTGTTGCCTTGGTAGCTGTACCAGGCACCCGATTTTTCGACCAGCCCCTGAGATACGCCCAGATCGATGATTTCGCCGTTACGGTAGATGCCCTTGCCGTACAGGATCTGGAATTCAGCTTGCCGGAAGGGTGGCGCGACCTTGTTCTTGACGATCTTGACGCGGGTTTCGCTGCCCACCACCTCGTCACCTTCCTTGACTGCGCCGGTACGACGGATGTCCAGACGAACCGAGGCGTAGAACTTCAGTGCGTTACCACCGGTAGTGGTTTCCGGGCTGCCGAACATCACACCGATCTTCATACGGATCTGGTTGATGAAGATGACGAGGCAATTGGCGTTCTTGATGTTGCCGGTGATCTTGCGCAGTGCCTGGGACATCAGACGTGCCTGCAAGCCCACGTGCATGTCGCCCATTTCGCCTTCGATTTCGGCCTTGGGTACCAGCGCCGCCACGGAGTCGACGATGATGACGTCGACTGCGTTGGAGCGCACCAGCATGTCGGTGATTTCCAGCGCCTGCTCACCTGTATCGGGCTGCGAAACCAGCAGGTCGTCGACGTTGACGCCCAGCTTGCCGGCGTATTCCGGGTCAAGGGCGTGCTCGGCATCGACGAAGGCGCAGGTGGCGCCGCTTTTCTGAGCCTCGGCGATGACCGAAAGGGTGAGCGTGGTTTTACCCGATGATTCCGGGCCGTAGATTTCGACGATACGGCCTTTAGGCAGACCGCCGATACCCAGGGCGATGTCCAGCCCCAGCGAGCCGGTAGAAATGGAAGGGATGGCCTGGCGCTCGTGGTCGCCCATGCGCATGACCGCGCCTTTACCGAATTGGCGTTCGATTTGACCCAGGGCCGCAGCCAAGGCGCGCTTCTTGTTGTCGTCCATTGAAATCCTCACGTGATCGACAAGGCCCTGACGGCCTCAATACCTGTATAAGTAGACAGTATTATTCCACAGGGTGAGGCTTCCGCCTACCCCTGTCTGCAATTTACTCTGCACCAAGACGTAACAGCCCTTGGAGCGCCGCTGCCACGGTCTGTTCACGCACCGCCTGGCGGTCACCGTCGAACTGGTGCCTGACACTGTGCACCCGTTCGCCGTCCGCCCAGGCCAGCCAGACGGTGCCCACGGGCTTGGCGGGCGAACCGCCGCCCGGGCCGGCCACACCACTGACCGCCACGCTGAAACGTGCGCCGCTGCCGGCCTGGGCACCTCGCGCCATCGCCTCGACGACCGCCTGGCTGACTGCGCCCACGGTGTCGAACAAGGCCTCGGGTACGCCCAGCTGCGCGGTCTTCTGCCGGTTCGAATACGTCACATAACCGGCTTCGAACCAGGCAGAGCTGCCTGCGACACGGGTGATGGCCTCGGCGATGCCGCCGCCCGTACACGATTCAGCCGTGCTTACTTGGGCACCGAGACGGGTCAGATGTTCACCCAGATGCTGGGACAAGGCGGTGATGTCGGTCATGGCGGATCCTTGTGTGAGAACACTCACCTTAGCACCGATGGCGTCCTGCCCAGGCATCGGCCAGGCGAGCCGGAGGCGGCATCGCCCGGAGAAACCCTGTAGTATTGGCCGATCCGCTTTTGTCTAATCGACGCACCGTTTCAAGGCCTCGAATGTCCGACCTTTCTCACCATACCCCGATGATGCAGCAGTACTGGAAGCTCAAGAACCAGCATCCAGACCAGTTGATGTTCTACCGCATGGGCGACTTCTACGAGATCTTCTACGAAGACGCCAAGCGTGCGGCCAAGCTGCTGGACATCACCCTGACCGCCCGCGGCCAGTCCGCCGGGCAATCGATCCCGATGTGCGGCATCCCGTTCCACTCCGCCGAGGGCTACCTGGCCAAGCTGGTCAAGCTCGGCGAGTCGGTGGTCATCTGCGAGCAGATCGGCGACCCGGCCACCAGCAAGGGCCCGGTCGAGCGCCAGGTGGTACGCATCATCACCCCCGGCACCATCAGCGACGAGGCCCTGCTCGACGAGCGCCGCGACAACCTGATCGCGGCCGTGCTGGGCGATGAGCGCCTGTTCGGCCTGGCGGTACTGGACATCACCAGCGGCAACTTCACCGTTCAGGAGCTCAAGGGCTGGGAAAACCTGCTGGCCGAACTGGAGCGCATCAACCCGGTCGAGCTGCTGATCCCCGACGACTGGCCGCAAGGCCTGCCGGCGGAGAAACGCCGTGGCTGTCGGCGCCGGGCCCCGTGGGACTTCGACCGCGATACCGCGCGCAAGAGCCTGTGCCAGCAGTTCGCAACCCAGGACCTCAAGGGCTTCGGCTGCCACAAGCTGACCCTGGCCATCGGTGCGGCCGGTTGCCTTCTGGCCTATGCCAAGGAAACCCAGCGTACCGCGCTGCCGCACCTGCGCAGCCTGCGCCACGAGCGCCTTGACGACACGGTCATCCTCGACGGCGCCAGCCGACGCAACCTGGAACTGGACGTCAACCTGGCCGGCGGCCGTGACAACACGCTGCAATCGGTGATCGACCGTTGCCAGACCGCCATGGGCAGCCGCCTGCTGACCCGCTGGCTGAACCGCCCTCTGCGCGACCTGAAAATCCTGCAGGCACGCCAGGGCTCGATCCGTTGCCTGCTCGACGGTTATCGCTTCGAGAAGCTCCAGCCGCAGCTCAAGGACATCGGCGACATCGAGCGCATCCTGGCCCGCATCGGCCTGCGCAACGCCCGCCCGCGGGACCTGGCCCGCCTGCGCGACGCGTTGGCCGCCCTGCCCGAGCTGCACAACGCCATGGCCGAACTGGAAGCGCCGCACCTGGCGCGCCTGGCTGCCATCGCCGGTACCTACCCTGAACTGGCCAATCTGCTCGAGCGCGCGATCATCGACAACCCGCCAGCGGTGATCCGCGACGGCGGCGTGCTCAAGCTCGGCTACGATGCCGAGCTGGACGAGCTGCTGTCGATGAGCGAGAACGCCGGCCAGTTCCTGATCGACCTGGAAACCCGCGAGCGTGCCCGCACCGGTCTGTCCAACCTGAAGGTGGGCTACAACCGGGTCCACGGCTACTACATCGAGCTGCCGACCCGCCAGGCCGAACAGGCCCCCGGCGATTACATCCGGCGCCAGACGCTCAAGGGCGCCGAGCGCTTCATCACCCCGGAGCTCAAGGCGTTCGAGGACAAGGCGCTGTCGGCCAAGAGCCGCGCCCTGGCCCGCGAGAAAATGCTCTACGATGCGCTGCTCGAGACCCTGATCAGCCACCTGGCCCCGTTGCAGGACAGTGCCGCCGCCCTGGCGGAGCTGGACGTGCTCAGCAACCTGGCAGAACGGGCGCTGAATCTGGACCTGAATTGCCCGCGCTTCGTTGACGAGCCGTGCCTGCGCATCGAACAGGGGCGTCATCCGGTGGTGGAGCAGGTGCTCACCACACCGTTCGTGGCCAACGACCTGGGCCTGGATGACAGCACCCGGATGCTGATCATCACTGGGCCGAACATGGGCGGTAAGTCTACGTACATGCGCCAGACCGCTTTGATCGTCCTCATGGCGCACATCGGCAGCTTCGTGCCGGCGGCGCGCTGCGAGCTGTCGCTGGTCGATCGCATCTTCACCCGCATAGGCTCCAGCGACGACCTGGCCGGTGGGCGCTCCACCTTCATGGTAGAGATGAGCGAAACCGCCAATATTCTTCACAACGCCACCGACCGCAGTCTGGTACTGATGGACGAAGTGGGCCGCGGCACCAGCACATTCGACGGTCTGTCGCTGGCCTGGGCAGCCGCCGAACGCCTTGCTCGCCTGCGGGCCTATACCTTGTTCGCCACCCACTACTTCGAATTGACGGTGCTGCCCGAAAGCGAGCCGTTGGTGGCCAACGTGCACCTGAACGCAACCGAGCACAATGAACGCATCGTGTTCCTGCACCACGTACTGCCAGGCCCTGCGAGCCAGAGCTACGGGTTGGCGGTCGCGCAGCTGGCAGGTGTGCCGGCGGTAGTGATCCAGCGCGCACGCGAGCACCTTGCGCGTCTGGAAACGAACAGCCTGCCACACGAGGCGATCCAGGTGCCAAAAGCGCAGGACGCGCCACAGGTGCCGCACCAGAGCGATCTGTTTGCCAGCCTGCCTCACCCGGCCATCGAGAAGCTGGGCAAACTGCAGGTGGATGACATGACCCCGCGTCAAGCTATCGAAATGCTATATCAACTAAAGAACCTGTTATAACGGCGCCCACGACAAGCTGATAGAATCCGCCGCGGTTTGCTGGTACTGCACGGTTATTAGCCTGGCCTGCAGCCATAGCCCGCAAACTGCGCGGCCCGAGAGGAAGGGCCGCCGCCGTCGCCTGAGGAGAGAACTAGAAATGACCTTCGTCGTCACCGACAACTGCATCAAATGCAAATACACCGACTGCGTGGAAGTCTGTCCGGTGGACTGCTTCTACGAAGGCCCGAACTTCCTGGTCATCCACCCGGACGAGTGCATCGACTGTGCACTCTGCGAACCCGAGTGCCCGGCACAGGCCATCTTCTCGGAAGACGAAGTGCCTTCGGGCATGGAAAACTTCATAGAGTTGAATGCCGAGCTGGCTGAAATCTGGCCCAACATCACCGAGCGTAAGGATGCCCTTCCTGATGCGGAGGAGTGGGACGGCAAGCCAGGCAAGATTGCCGATCTGCAGCGCTGAGCTGCATCCGAAACAACAAAAAGGCCCGCAAGGGCCTTTTTGCTATAGGAAGAAAGATGAGCACGGGCCAGCAGGCGTGGATGCCAGGCAGCTTAGCGCAGGCTCCATGCTGCAGGCGTGCCGTCGCCAGTCGTACACACATCGGCGTTGAGCGTGGCAGCACCCTGCCCCACAAAAAACAGGCAAAAAAAAGGGGCGGTTTGACCCGCCCACATTTTTTTCCGTAGTCCCTGCTTGTCCTGTACATCGTCCTGATGAAATCGCTTCTTGCGATGTCCTTGACCCTCTTCCTGAGTGCCTGTGCGTGTCCGTGTGCACAGTTCGAATACTAGCGATCTGAGCAGGATGTGCAACGCAGGCACCTCACAAGATATTGCCGCCCACACACTTCTACACATCTAAAAAACTCAGTATTTTCATAGACTTATGTAAAACCGCTGACTGAAAACGACAATGATTTACTGCCACAACCCTCAAATGCTTACGTAATGAGTAAGCAAAGGCTTACAAACAATGCTGCACGAACGGGATTGGCTAAGCAGCAGCCGCCATCGTCACCGCCTCGTCTACCTGCACCCAACGTTGCTACGAGGTACTAGCGAAGCCCAGATGCAAAAACGCCCCTTTTTATCGGGGCGTTTCTGAACGCGGCGACAGCCAATGGCTTAACGAAAAAGCGATTCGCTGGACAAGCCGTTCTTTTCCAGAATCTCGCGCAGGCGCTTGAGCCCTTCGACCTGAATCTGCCGAACCCGTTCGCGGGTCAGACCGATCTCCAGGCCGACATCTTCCAGCGTGCTGCTTTCGTGTCCACGCAGGCCGAACCGACGCACGACCACTTCGCGCTGTTTATCGGTCAGTTCACCCAGCCACTGATCGATACTTTGCGAGAGGTCATCGTCCTGCAACAGCTCGAATGGATCCGTGGGGCGATCATCGGTCAATGTGTCGAGTAGCGTCTTGTCCGAATCAGGGCCCAGCGACACGTCCACTGAAGAAACCCGCTCATTGAGGCCCAGCATGCGCTTGACCTCGGCGACGGGCTTCTCGAGCAAAGCGGCGATCTCTTCAGGCGATGGCTCGTGGTCCAACTTCTGGGTGAGCTCGCGAGCCGCGCGCAGGTAGACGTTCAGCTCCTTGACCACGTGGATTGGCAGGCGAATGGTGCGGGTCTGGTTCATGATCGCCCGCTCGATCGTCTGCCGGATCCACCAGGTGGCATAGGTCGAGAAGCGGAAGCCGCGCTCAGGGTCGAACTTTTCGACCGCACGAATCAACCCCAGGTTGCCTTCCTCGATCAGGTCGAGCAACGACAACCCCCGATTGACATAGCGGCGAGCGATTTTCACTACCAGACGCAGGTTGCTTTCGATCATGCGCTTGCGGCCCGCAGCGTCGCCCTTTTGCGACAAGCGCGCAAAATGCACTTCTTCTTCCGGCGAAAGCAGTGGCGAAAAGCCAATTTCGTTGAGGTACAACTGAGTCGCATCAAGCGCCCGGCTGTAATCGATATACTTGTGTTGTTTAAGCGAAGAGCCTGATTTGGCCCTGGTCCGAACCGATGGTACAGCAGGTTCGTCTGACACCACATCCGTTTCCAAAACGATGCCCGTCTCCATGAGGAGGACGTCATCGTCGATGTCAAACTCCGGCACTTCTTTGCTGAGAGCCATTGTTATAGTCCTTTGCTGAGTTCGAACTCAGACTCGAGCGACGCCTTTATCCCTGGCAGCGCTGGAGCCTGTCCCCTCCATGTCAGCGGAACAGACCAGAAACAACAATCAACGGCGTGGCAAGAACTGGAGCGGATCGACCGGCTTGCCCTGGCGGCGAATCTCGAAATGCAGCTTCACCCGATCTGTGCCTGTAGACCCCATTTCAGCAATCGACTGCCCTGCCTTGACCTGCTGCCCCTCTCGAACCAAAAGCCTGCGGTTGTGGCCGTAGGCACTGACATAGGTATCGCTGTGCTTGATGATGATCAGCTCGCCGTAGCCCCTCAAACCACTCCCGGCGTACACCACTGAACCACTGGCCGCAGCAAAAACAGGCTGTCCCAAATCACCGGCGATATCAATGCCTTTATTCAAACTACCGTTTGAAGCGAATTTCCCGATCAAAACACCGTTCGCCGGCCAGGTCCAACCGCCCGCCGCGCGCTCGGCCGCAGGCACGGTAGCGACCACCGGCGCGCTTGCCGAACTACTCGTGGTGACGGTTTTGGTGGTGGTGGCCGGGGTGGCCGTCGAGGCCCCAACAGGGCGACGGGTGACCGTGGTGCGGCTGGAGGAGGAAGGGCTCGCTACCACGGTGGTGCTACCCGATGCACCGCTGCTGAAACGAATCGGCTGGCCCGGACGGATGGTATAGGGCGGGGCGATACCGTTGCGAGCCGCCAGCTCCTTGTAGTCCCAGCCATAGCGGAACGCGATGGAGAACAACGTATCGCCTGGCTTGACCACGTACTGACCCGAGGTCACGGTCGGCCGCTTGGGCGCGCTGCTGTTGCGGTCTACCACACGCGCACTGTTGCTGCCAGAGCTCGAGCACCCCACCAGCACCGTGCTCATGGCCAGTACCAGCACCAGGAGCCTGAGGCCCGAGCTGTCCTTGCGCTGCCGAAAGACTGTGTGACCCACCCGCGCTCCCCTCATGGTGCCGAAAACGTTTCAAGACAAGAATGCAATATTGTTGCAATTATAACGAAGCTCGCCGGTCTTGGCAGGCGGCTGCAATGCACTAACGCAACGTGCGCGCACCGCCAGATAGACAGGTCGATCCTGCAAGAATTCGCCGCAGGTGCAAAAATAGACGGCCGGTGCCGAGATGGATCAGGCAACCGGCCCATTGAGCAGTGGTACGAAGCGCACCGGGCCGAGCACCCGACGCGAGAACCCATGCTCTTCGCGCACGATGAGCATCAGCTGCTGCACCTCACCGGGTGGCCCTACCGGAATCACCATGCGTCCTCCAGGCGCCAGTTGGTCGAGCAGCGCTTGCGGCACCTCAGGCGCGACTGCCGTGACGATGATGCCATTGTAAGGGGCCAGTGCCGGCCATCCTTCGCAACCGTCGCCCCAGCGAAACACCACATTGCGCAGGTTCAGCTCGACCAGGCGCTCCTTGGCCCGGTCCTGCAACACCTTGATGCGCTCGACCGAAAATACCCGTTCGACCAGCTGCGCCAGCACTGCGGTCTGGTAGCCCGAGCCAGTGCCGATTTCCAGCACCTTGTCCAAGGGACCGGCCTCGAGCAGCAGTTCGCTCATATGCGCCACCATGAACGGCTGCGAGATGGTCTGGTTGTGGCCAATGGGTAGCGCCGTGTCTTCATAGGCGCGATGGGCCAGCGCCTCGTCCACGAACAGATGGCGCGGGGTGCGACGGATCACATCGAGCACCCGAGGGCTGGACACACCCTCCTCGCACAACCGCTGGATCAAGCGTTCGCGGGTGCGTTGCGACGTCATGCCGATGCCCCGCCGCAACATATCGTCCTCGCGCATCAGAGCAAGCCCTCCAGCCAACCATCGAGCTGCTCGAAAGCGTCGTTGAACGTGCGGTCCAACTGCAAGGGGGTGATGGACACGTAACCTTGCATCACAGCATGGAAGTCGGTCCCTGGCCCGCCGTCCTCGGCATCCCCGGCGACCGCGATCCAGTAGCCTTCCTTGCCGCGAGGATTGACCACCTTGGTCGGCGCCGCGGCCCGTGCCCGATGCCCCAGGCGCGTCAGCTGGATACCGCGGATACGTTCCAGCGGCAGGTTGGGGATGTTGACGTTGAGGACGGTACGCGGCGGCAGCACCAGACGCGACTGTGCCTCGACCAGGCGACGTGCGATGTGGGCGGCAGCCGGAAGGTTGTCTGGCTGGCGCGAGAGCAGCGAAAACGCAAGCGAGGTGCCACCCAGGAAGCGACCTTCGAGGGCGGCGGCGACCGTGCCGGAGTAAAGCACGTCATCCCCCAGATTGGCGCCCAGGTTGATGCCCGACACGACCATGTCCGGCGTGTGCGGCAGCAGCCCGTTGAGCCCCAGGTGCACGCAGTCGGTTGGCGTGCCATTGAGGCTGATGAAGCCATTGGCCAGCGTCTGCGGGTGCAGTGGCCGGTCCAAGGTCAGCGAGCTGCCAGCGCCGCTCTTGTCTTGGTCAGGTGCAATGACCGAGCACTCGGCATAATCGGCGAGCGCAGCGTGGAGCGCGGCGATGCCAGGTGCTGTCACACCGTCGTCGTTCGAAATCAGAATACGCATGGGCTGTCCGTCTGCCCTGCCGACACCAGATCCACCACTTCACGCACCACGACGGTGGCGAAGCATCCGGCCGGAAGGACGAATTCCAGTTGCAGGATATCAGGCTCGGGATAATGCCACGTCAGGCCAGCAATAGGGAGCCGCAGAATGCGCCGTTCGTGATCCATGCCCGCCTTTGCCAACCACTGGCACAGCGAGGGCTGGGTGGAACCGACGGTGTTTTCCAGCTGCCCGGTTCGCTCAGTGGCAGGCGAATCACCCTCCCCCCACAACGGGCCGGTAGGGTGCAGGTCGAGAATGGCCAGCCGAGGGTCGACACATTCAGCCTCCCCGGCCGGGAAGAAACTGCGGCTGTTGGTGAATGCCAGCAGATCGCCCACCTGCGCCGTGGCCCAGCTGCCGTCGGCAACCCGAGCCGCCAGCACCTGGTTGAACAGGTAGCTGCGCCCGGCCGAGAGCAGCCGCGAGCGTACATTGCGTTGTTCAGGCAAGGCCTGGCGCCCGGCCCATTCGAGGGCGTCGTGCACATTGCCGCCGCCATGCCCGAAGCGCTGGGTGCCGAAATAGTTGGGCACCCCGTGCGCCTTGAGCTGGGTCAGGCGCGCATCGACGGCCTGGTGATCGGCTGCAAGCTGGGTCAGGCGCAGTGTGAAGCCATTGGACGAATGGGCACCGCGCTGCAGCTTGCGCTGATGGCGCGCCTGTTTGAGTACACGCAGATTGGCGTCCTCGGCGCGCGACAGGTCAGGGTCGGCCTTGCCCGGCAAATGCAGGCTGAACCATTGGCGGGTCAGGGCCTGGCGGTCCTTGAGCCCGGCGTAGCTGATCGCACGCGCCGGCACACCGGCTGCCCTGGCCAGGCGACGGGCGGCCTCTTCGGTGTTCAATTCACGCTTTTCCACCCATAACCATAGGTGCTCGCCTTGGCCGGCCAGCGGGATATCGAGCACTTCGTCGACTTGAAAGTCTTCTGCAACGGCCTTGAGCACGGCAGTGCCCAATGCTTGCCCCGAAGCCCGCGGGCCCAGCAGATCGAGTTCCGTCATGCCGGCAGCAACAGGGCGACCGCATGTACGGCTATGCCCTCCTCTCGTCCGGTGAAGCCAAGCTTCTCGGTCGTCGTGGCCTTGACGTTGACCTGGTCGAGCTCCACCTTGAGGTCGTCGGCGATGCGCTGACGCATGGCTTCGATATGGGGCGCCATCTTGGGCGCCTGGGCGATGATCGTGGCATCGACATTGCCGACCTGCCAGCCCTTGGCCTGGACGATAGCCAGCACATGGCGCAGGAGCACGCGGCTGTCGGCGCCCTTGAACTGAGGGTCGGTGTCGGGGAAGTGCTTGCCGATATCACCCAGTGCCGCAGCACCGAGCAAAGCGTCGCTCAGGGCATGCAGCAACACGTCACCATCGGAATGGGCCAGCAGGCCGTATTTGTGGGGGATACGCACCCCGCCCAGGGTAATGAAATCACCGTCGCAGAACCGGTGCACATCGTAGCCGTGGCCAATACGCATAAGAAAACGCCCTGAATGAGTCAGGGCGTGATTCTACCTGCATTTGCAGCTTCAGGCTGCACAGCCGGGCAACGCGAGCCCAGCTGGATGCAGGGCGACTACACTCGGCCCAGCGCCACGGCGTGATGCCGTAGATGCTCCTCGATGAAGCTGGCAATGAAGTAGTAGCTGTGGTCGTAGCCGGGCTGCAAGCGCAAGGTCAGTTCATGCCCGCCCTTGCGTGCTGCCTGCTCCAGCGCTTCGGGCTTGAGCTGCTTGTCCAGGAAGTCGTCGCGATCGCCCTGATCCACCAGCAGCGGCGGGCATTGCCCCGACGGGGTTTCGGCCAGCAAGACGCTGGCGTCCCACTCTCGCCAGCGCGTGCGTTCGTCCCCCAGGTAGCGGCTGAAGGCCTTCTCGCCCCATGGGCAGTCCATCGGATTGCAGATCGGCGAAAACGCCGACACCGAGCGATAGCGGCCTGGGTTGCGCAGCGCGCACACCAATGCGCCATGCCCGCCCATGGAATGACCACTGATGCTGCGCTCGCCCGAGGCCGGGAAATGCGCCTCGATCAAGGCTGGCAGCTCCTGGACCACATAATCGTGCATGCGGTAATGCTGGGCCCAGGGTTGTTGCGTGGCATTGAGGTAGAAGCCCGCGCCCAGACCGAAGTCCCAGGCACCTTCCGGATCATCCGGCACCTGTTCGCCGCGCGGGCTGGTATCGGGCGCCACGATGATCAACCCCAGCTCTGCAGCCAGGCGCTGGGCGCCGGCCTTCTGCATGAAGTTCTCGTCGTTGCAGGTCAGCCCGCTGAGCCAGTACAGAACGGGCAGCTTCTCGCCCAACTCGGCCTGGGGCGGCAGGTAGACGGCAAATACCATGTCGCAGCCCAGCACCTTGGAGGTGTGGCGGTAACGCTTGTGCCAGCCGCCGAAGCTCTTCTGGCAGGAAATGTTGTCCAGGGTCATGGCAAACCTCAGAAGTGGATGACGCTGCGAATGCTCTTGCCTTCGTGCATCAGGTCGAAGGCCTTGTTGATGTCCTCCAGGCCCATGGTGTGGGTGATGAAGGTATCCAGCGGAATCTCGCCTTTTTCGGACATTTCCACGTAGCTCGGCAGTTCGCTGCGGCCACGCACGCCGCCGAAGGCCGAACCGCGCCAGACGCGCCCTGTGACCAACTGGAACGGCCGGGTGGCAATCTCCTGGCCTGCGCCGGCGACACCGATGATCACCGACTCGCCCCAGCCCTTGTGGCAGCATTCCAGGGCTGCACGCATCAGTTGCACGTTGCCGATGCACTCGAAGGAGAAGTCCACGCCGCCGTCGGTGAGGTCGACGATCACCTCCTGGATGGGGCGGTCGTACTCTTTGGGGTTGATGCAATCGGTCGCACCCAGTTGGCGGGCAATTTCGAACTTGGCCGGGTTGATGTCGATGGCGATGATGCGCGAGGCCTTTGCCTTGACCGCACCAATGATGGCCGACAGGCCGATACCACCCAAGCCGAACACGGCGACGGTGTCACCCGGCTGTACCTTGGCGGTGTTCAGCACTGCGCCAATCCCCGTGGTCACGCCACAGCCCAGCAGGCAGACCTTCTCAAGCGGCGCTTCTTTCTGGATCTTGGCCACCGAGATTTCAGGCAATACGGTGTATTCGGAGAACGTCGAGGTGCCCATGTAGTGGAACAGTTGCTGGCCCTTGTAGGAGAAGCGCGTGGTGCCATCAGGCATCAGGCCCTTGCCTTGGGTGGCACGAATGGCCTGGCACAGGTTGGTCTTGCCGGACAGGCAGAATTTGCACTTGCCACATTCAGGGGTGTACAGCGGGATCACATGATCGCCCACCGCCACCGAGGTCACGCCCTCGCCCACTGCTTCGACAATGGCGCCGCCTTCGTGGCCGAGAATCGACGGGAAAATGCCCTCTGGGTCGGCACCGGACAAGGTGTAGGCATCGGTGTGGCAAACACCGCTGGCGACCACGCGCAGCAATACTTCGCCAGCCTTCGGCATGGCCACATCGACTTCAACGATTTCCAACGGTTTCTTGGCTTCGAACGCTACGGCGGCGCGGGACTTGATCATCGCGGGGTCTCCAAACAGGTCAAGGAACAGGTCAAACAGTGTATTTCACCCGCAATTGTTAAATAATCCGGTGAAAGACAAAACATTATTGCTGTACAGGGATAATCATGACCAACCGTTGGGAAGGCATCGATGAGTTCGTCGCCGTGGCCGAACTTGGACAATTCACGGCCGCGGCAGAACGGCTGGGCGTGTCGTCGTCGCATGTGAGCCGCCAGATAGCGCGCCTGGAAGAGCGCGTGCAGACGCGCCTGTTGTATCGCAGCACGCGACGGGTGACGCTCAGCGAGGCCGGCCAGACGTTCCTGCAACACTGCCAGCGTCTGCAAGATGGGCGAGAAGAGGCATTGCGGGCGATGGGCGACCTGGCCAGTGAACCCAAGGGGCTGCTGCGCATGACGTGCGCCGTCGCCTACGGTGAGCGCTTCATCGTGCCCTTGGTGACGCGCTTCATGGCGTTGTACCCGCAGCTGCGCGTGGATGTGGAGCTGAGCAACCAGACCCTGGACCTGCTCCAGGAGGGCATGGACCTGGCCATTCGCCTCGGTCGCCTGGCCGACTCGCGCCTGGTGGCGACACGCCTGGCACCCAGGCGCATGTACGTGTGCGCTTCGCCTGGCTATCTGGCACGCTACGGCAGGCCCCACAGTCTGTCGGAACTGGCCAGGCACAACTGTTTGATAGGCAGTTCGGATATCTGGGCCCTGCAGATGGAAGGGCGAGAAATCAGCCAGCGCGTCCAGGGCAACTGGCGGTGCAACAGCGGCCAGGCGGTGCTCGACGCTGCACTTCAGGGCATCGGTCTATGCCAATTGCCGGACTACTACGTGCTCGAACACTTGCACAGCGGAGCATTGGTACCGTTGCTGCAGGCACACCAGCCACCCAACACGGCGGTTTGGGCGTTGTATCCGCAACAGCGGCATCTGTCGCCCAAGGTGCGACGCCTGGTGGATTATCTGAAAGACGGCCTGGCAGGCTTGCCCGAATACCGGGCGGGCTGATGAGTGCTCAGTCGATAGGCCGGTTGATTACCGCTTGGCTGGGTAACCACTCGTAAAGGCGCACCGTATCAGCGTCGCACACCCCAGCGCTGGCGTAGCCATTCCAGGTCTTCGGGGCGCGTTACCTTGAGGTTGTCGCTGCGCCCCTCGATCAACCGAGGCGACTGACCAGACCATTCGATGGCAGAAGCCTCATCGGTCACGACCACATCGGACACCAGGCACTCGGCCAACGCCCGATGCAGCGCCCCCAGGCGGAACATCTGTGGCGTATAGGCTTGCCAGATGGTGCTGCGGTCTACCGTCGCGCTGACCCGGCCATGTTCATCGGCTCTCTTGAGCGTGTCACGGGCCGGTACGGCCAACAGGCCACCTACCGGATCATCGGCCAATTCGGCCAGCAGTTTGTCCAGGTCGCTACGTGCAAGGTTGGGCCGCGCGGCGTCGTGCACCAACACCCAGTCGTCATCCTCGGCGCCCTGAGCGTGCAACAGCAGCAAAGCGCTCAACACCGAATCCGCACGCTCGCGCCCTCCGGCAGCCCGGCGGATACGCGGGTCGCTGGCACAACGAAGGCCGGGCCAGTAGGGGTCTTCTTCGGCAATGCTCACCACGATCCCGTTGAGGGCGGGGTGATCCAGAAAGCACGCCAAGCTGTGCTCGATGAGGGTTTGGCCGGCCAGCTCCAGGTATTGCTTGGGGCGATCGGCCGCCATGCGAGCGCCCACGCCCGCAGCAGGAATTACGGCCCAGAAAGCCGGCAAGCGCTCACTCATTTCTGCGGCAACTGGAAAAGAGTCTCGCCTTCCTTGACCATGCCAAGCTCGTGGCGGGCACGTTCTTCGACCGTTTCCATGCCCTTTTTCAACTCCAGCACTTCAGCATCGAGCACACGGTTACGCTCCAGCAGCCGCTCGTTCTCGGCATGCTGCTCGTCAATCTGCTGCTTGAGCTCGGCCACCTGCGCCAGGCTGCCATTGCCTACCCACAAACGGTATTGCAGGCCGCCCAGCAACAGAAGCAGGACCAGGAACAACCAATAAGGACTGCGCATCAAGATATCCAGGTTGAAAGACCCTGTTGGTTCAGGGTCTCAGATAGCACGAAGCCTGGCCGAGGCCAGGCTTCTCAGACAGAAACCCGATGGAACGTAGGAGGTTACGGTACGAACATTCCTACAGCTCCGGCAGCTGTCTTTTTACCATCTCTTGCTTAGCCGCGAAACTCGGTACGACCACGGTAAACCGCCTTGGCACCCAGTTGCTCTTCGATGCGCAGCAATTGGTTGTATTTCGAGACCCGATCGGAACGGCACAGCGAGCCAGTCTTGATCTGGCCAGCCGCAGTACCCACAGCCAGGTCGGCAATGGTCGAGTCCTCGGTTTCACCCGAACGGTGGGAAATCACGGCCGTGTAGCCGGCAGCCTTGGCCATCTGGATGGCTTCCAGGGTTTCGGTCAGCGAACCGATCTGGTTGAACTTGATCAGGATCGAGTTACCGATACCCTTCTCAATGCCTTCCTTGAGGATCTTGGTGTTGGTCACGAACAGATCGTCACCCACCAGTTGCACTTTTTCGCCGATCTTGTCGGTCAGAATCTTCCAACCAGCCCAATCGGACTCGTCCAGGCCGTCTTCAATCGAAATGATCGGGAAGCGCTCGGTCAGGCCTTTGAGGTAATCGGCAAAACCTTCGGCGTCGAACGACTTGCCCTCGCCCGACAGGTTGTACTTGCCGTTCTCATAGAACTCGGAGGCGGCGCAGTCGAGTGCCAGGGTCACATCGGTACCCAGCTTGTAGCCGGCCTTCTCGACGGCTTCGGCGATGGCGCCAAGGGCGTCTTCGTTGGATGCCAGGTTGGGGGCGAAACCACCTTCGTCACCCACCGCGGTGTTCAGGCCACGGGCCTTGAGCACGGCCTTGAGGTGATGGAAGATCTCGGTCCCCATGCGCAGGCCGTCGGAGAAGGTCTTGGCGCCAACCGGCTGTACCATGAACTCCTGGATATCGACGTTGTTGTCGGCGTGCTCGCCGCCGTTGATGATGTTCATCATCGGTACGGGCATCGAGTACTGACCTGGGGTGCCATTGAGGTTGGCAATGTGGGCGTACAGGGGCAGGTCCTGGTCCTGGGCTGCGGCTTTGGCGGCCGCCAGGGACACGGCCAGGATCGCATTGGCGCCCAGCTTGGCCTTGTTCTCGGTACCGTCCAGCTCGATCATGGCGTGGTCCAGGGCCTTCTGGTCGGAAGGGTCCTTGCCCAGCAGCAGGTCGCGGATCGGGCCATTGATGTTGGCCACAGCCTTCAGCACGCCCTTGCCCAGGTAACGGCTCTTGTCGCCATCACGCAGCTCCAGCGCTTCGCGCGAGCCGGTGGAAGCACCGGACGGCGCGCACGCGCTGCCGATGATGCCGTTGTCGAGCAGTACATCGGCTTCCACGGTGGGGTTGCCACGCGAATCGAGAACTTCACGACCTTTGATGTCGACGATTTTTGCCATTGTTGTAAGCACTCCAGAATTGACGAAAACAACGCAGCTTAGAAAATTCTTGCCGTTCGCAGGACGTATTGTTACGGCAGGCCCGGCGAAGGGAGCCCCTGACCGAGTGGTCAGGGGTGAATCGGACGGTACTTTACCCGAGAAAAGCGTCTTACGCGGTTTCTACCGTCGGAAAACTTTTCACCAGGTCGTCCAGTTGCTTGAGCTGAGCCAGGAATGGCTCCAGCTTGTCCAGGCGCAGGGCACACGGGCCGTCGCACTTGGCGTTGTCCGGATCGGGGTGGGCTTCGAGGAACAGGCCTGCCAGCCCCTGGCTCATGCCGGCCTTCGCCAGGTCGGTCACCTGGGCGCGGCGCCCGCCAGCGGAGTCGGCACGACCCCCCGGCATCTGCAGGGCATGAGTCACGTCGAAGAACACCGGGTACTCGAACTGCTTCATGACACCGAAGCCGAGCATGTCCACCACCAGGTTGTTGTAGCCGAAGCTCGAGCCACGCTCGCACAGGATCAATTGGTCATTGCCCGCTTCTTCGCACTTGGCCAGGATGTGTTTCATTTCCTGGGGCGCCAGGAACTGGGCCTTCTTGATGTTGATCACCGCGCCGGTCTTGGCCATCGCCACGACCAGGTCGGTCTGGCGCGACAGGAAAGCTGGCAACTGAATGATGTCGCATACCTTGGCCACGGGCTCGGCCTGGTGAGGCTCGTGCACATCGGTGATCACCGGCACGTTGAAGGTGCGCTTGATCTCTTCGAAGATCTTCAGCCCTTCTTCCATGCCAGGGCCACGGTAGGAGGTGACCGACGAACGGTTGGCCTTGTCGAAGCTGGCCTTGAACACATAGGGGATACCGAGCTTTTCGGTAACCCGTACGTACGCTTCGCACACCTTCATGGCCAGGTCGCGGGACTCCAGCACGTTCATGCCGCCGAACAGGACGAATGGCTTGTCGTTGGCGATCTCGATGTTGCCGACGCGAATGATCTTCTGGGTCATGGGTCAGGCCTTGTTCTTCTGGGCGAGGGCTGCCTTGACGAAACCACTGAACAGCGGATGGCCATCGCGTGGGGTGGAGGTGAACTCCGGGTGGAACTGGCAAGCCACGAACCACGGGTGGTCCCTGGACTCCACCACTTCGACCAGGGCACCGTCTTCGGAGCGCCCGGAAACGACCAGACCTGCGTCCACCAGCTGCGGCAGCAGGTTGTTGTTCACTTCATAACGATGGCGGTGGCGCTCGGTGATCACGTCCTTGCCGTAGCAGGCGTGCACGTTGGAACCTGCAGCCAGCTGGCAGTCCTGTGCGCCCAGACGCATGGTGCCGCCCAGGTCCGAGGCCTCGCTGCGGGTTTCGACGGCGCCGGTGGCATCTGCCCACTCGGTGATCAGGCCGACGACCGGGTGACCGCTGTTGCGATCGAACTCGGTGGAGTTGGCGTCGCTCCAGCCCATCACGTTACGGGCGAACTCGATGACGGCCACCTGCATGCCCAGGCAGATGCCCAGGTACGGCACCTTGTTCTCACGGGCGTACTGCACGGCCGTGATCTTGCCCTCGACACCGCGCAGACCGAAGCCGCCAGGCACCAGGATGGCATCGGCGCCTTCGAGCAGGCTGGTGCCTTGGTTCTCGATATCTTCCGAATCGATGTAGCGCAGGTTGACCTTGGTGCGGTTGGTGATGCCCGCGTGGCTCATCGCTTCGATCAGCGACTTGTACGCATCCAGCAGCTCCATGTACTTGCCGACCATGGCGATGGTGACTTCATGCTCTGGATTGAGCTTGGCGTCCACCACCTTGTCCCACTCGGACAGGTCGGCACCGCTGCACTGCAGGCCGAAACGCTCGACGACGAAGTCGTCCAGACCCTGGGCATGCAGCACGCCTGGAATCTTGTAGATGGTGTCGACGTCTTCCAGCGAAATCACCGCACGTTCTTCGACGTTGGTGAACAACGCAATCTTGCGGCGCGACGATGCATCGACAGGGTGATCGGAACGGCAGATCAACACGTCGGGCTGCAGGCCGATGGAGCGCAGTTCCTTGACCGAATGCTGGGTCGGCTTGGTCTTGGTTTCACCGGCAGTGGCGATGTAAGGCACCAGGGTCAGGTGCATCAGCATGGCGCGTTTGGAACCCACCTCGACGCGCAGCTGCCGAATGGCTTCGAGGAACGGTTGCGATTCGATGTCGCCCACCGTGCCGCCGATCTCGACCAGGGCCACATCGGCGTCGCCGGCACCCTTGATGATGCGGCGCTTGATTTCATCGGTGATGTGCGGGATGACCTGGATGGTCGCGCCCAGATAGTCACCCCGGCGTTCCTTGCGCAGCACGTGCTCGTAGACGCGGCCGGTGGTGAAGTTGTTGTTCTGGGTCATGGTGGTGCGGATGAACCGCTCGT
>CAURYQ010000010.1:0-61590 GCA_963529135.1 uncultured Pseudomonas sp.
TGGGCTGGGGCGGCTGGTGGTTCTGGGACCCGGTGGAAAACGCCTCGTTCATGCCTTGGCTGGTAGGGACGGCGCTGATCCATTCTCTGGCCGTGACGGAAAAACGCGGGGTGTTCAAGAGCTGGACCGTGCTGTTGGCCATCGCCGCTTTCTCGCTGAGCCTGTTGGGCACGTTCCTGGTGCGTTCAGGGGTACTGACCTCCGTGCATGCTTTTGCCGCCGACCCGTCGCGGGGCATCTTCATCCTGTTCTTCCTGCTGTTCGTGGTCGGCGGCTCGCTCACCCTGTTCGCCCTGCGCGCGCCCGTGGTCAAGAGCCAGGTGGGGTTTGCCCTGTGGTCGCGCGAAACCTTGCTGCTGGCCAATAACCTGGTACTGGTGGTCGCGGCATCGATGATCCTGCTGGGCACGTTGTACCCGCTGGTGCTCGATGCCCTGACTGGCGCCAAGCTCTCGGTAGGTCCTCCCTATTTCGACGCCTTGTTCCTGCCGCTCATGGCATTGCTCATGCTGGTGCTTGGGATAGGGGTGGTGGTGCGCTGGAAGGACACCCCTGGCAAGTGGCTGCTTGGCATGATGACGCCGGTTCTGGTCGGCAGTGCGGTACTTGCGCCGGTGGCAGGCCTGATCGTCGACGATTTCGATTGGCAGGTGCTGGCGACCTTCGCCCTGGCGGCGTGGGTGGTGCTCGGCGGGCTGCGCGATCTGCTCGACAAGACGCGCCACAAGGGGCTCATCAAGGGCCTGCCGGGCCTGGGCCGTAGTTACTGGGGCATGCAGGTGGCTCACCTGGGGCTTGCGGTTTGTGCCCTTGGGGTCGTGCTATCGAGCAACAACAGCGCCGAGCGTGATCTGCGAATGGCCCCCGGCGAAAGCGTGGAACTGGGTGGTTATCACTTCCTGTTCCAGGGCGCCAAGCATTTCGAGGGCCCCAATTTCATATCCGACAAGGGCACGGTGGTGGTCAGCCGCGATGGCCGTCCAGTGTCCACTCTGCACCCGGAGAAGCGCCTGTACACCGTGCAGCAATCGATGATGACCGAGGCTGGCATCGACGCAGGGTTTACCCGCGATCTGTACGTGGCCCTTGGCGAGCCCCTGGAAAATGGCGCCTGGGCAGTACGCGTGCACATCAAGCCCTATGTCCGCTGGATCTGGCTGGGCGGTCTGTTGACCGGTCTGGGCGGATTGCTGGCGGCTTTCGACCGGCGCTACCGCGTCAAGGTCAAGTCCCGGGTGCGTGAGGCCCTGGGCGTGTCTGGAGCAACTGCATGAAACGTTGGTTGATGGTGGTGCCCCTGGCAGTGTTCCTGCTGGTGGCGGTATTTCTCTACAAAGGGTTGTTCCTCAAGCCCGATGAATTGCCCTCGGCAATGATCGGCAAGCCTTTCCCGGTCTTCTCCCTGGCGTCCACCCAAGGCGACCGCACCCTCACCCAGGCCGATTTGCAGGGCCGTCCTGCGCTGGTGAATGTCTGGGCCACCTGGTGTGCGTCGTGCAAGGTCGAGCACCCCTATCTCAACCAGTTGGCCTCCCAAGGTGTGGTCATCTACGGCGTCAACTACAAGGACGACAACGCAGCGGCCCAGAAGTGGCTGGCGGAATTCCACAACCCCTACCTGCTGGACATCAGCGACGAGCAGGGCAGCCTGGGGTTGGACCTGGGTGTCTACGGTGCGCCGGAAACCTTCCTGATCGATGGCGATGGCGTGATTCGCTACAAGCATGTGGGGGTGGTGGATGCCACCGTCTGGCGCGAGCAGTTGGCGCCACGCTACCAGGCGCTGCTGGACGAGGCGGCACCATGAAGCGCTGGTTGGCAGTCATGGTCTTGACCGTATGCGTGGGCGGGGTGGCAAAGGCCGCCATCGATACCTACCAGTTTCGTGACCAGGCCGAACGTGAGCGCTACCAGCAACTGACCAAGGAACTGCGCTGCCCCAAGTGCCAGAACCAGGACATAGCCGACTCCAATGCACCGATTGCCGCTGACCTGCGCCGGGAAATTTTCCGCATGCTGGGTGAAGGCAAGAGCAACCAGCAGATCGTCGACTTCATGGTCGACCGATACGGCGACTTCGTGCGCTACAAGCCGGCATTGAGCGGCCGGACCTGGTTGCTCTGGTTCGGCCCGGGCATTCTGCTGGTCGGTGGATTCGCCGTATTGGCGGTGATCGTACGGCGTCGCCGCCTGGCGGCCGTGCAGGGCACTGACGAACTGTCAGCCGACGAGCGCGCGCGGCTGGCCAACCTGCTGGAAAAAGAACGCACCCATGACTGAATTCTGGCTTAGCGCGGGCTTGTTGCTGCTCGCGGCCCTCAGCTTTCTGCTGATCCCGATCCTGCGCGGGCGCCGCCGCCAGCGGGAGCAAGACCGCACTGCGCTCAACGTGGCGCTCTATCAGGAGCGCATTGGCGAGCTGGCTGCCCAGCAAGCTGCGGGTGTGCTCGATGAACAGCAATTGAGGCAAGGCCGTGACGAAGCGGCCCGCGAACTGCTGGCCGATACCGAGGGCGCCGAACCTGGCAGGCAGCGTCAGCTGGGCAAAGTCCTTCCCTTGCTGGCAGCGGTCCTGGTGCCGCTGATGGCCTTGGGGCTGTACCTGCACTTCGGCGCGGCAGACAAAGTGGCCCTGACCCAGGAGCTGGCGCAGGCGCCCAAGTCGATGGAGGAGATGACGGCACGCCTGGAGCGCGTCGTACAAGCGCAACCTGAGTCCGCCGAGGCAGTGTACTTCCTGGGGCGTGCCTACATGGCCGAGCAGCGGCCCGCCGAGGCGGCGCGTACGTTCGAGCGGGCGGTAGGCCTCGCCGGTCGCCAGCCTGAGCTGCTTGGTCAGTGGGCCCAGGCGATGTATTTCGCAGCCGACAAACGCTGGAGCCCGCAACTGCAGGCCTTGACCGACGAAGCGCTGAAGACCGATCCCAATGAGGTTACCAGCCTGGGGCTACGGGGAATCGCGGCGTTCGAAGGGGAGCGCTACCAGGAGGCTATCGAGTACTGGAAGCGCCTGTTGGCCCAGTTGCCCGAAGGGGATGCGTCGCGCGCGGCATTGCAGGGGGGTATCGATCGGGCTGCCGAGCGCCTGGGTGCTTCTGCAGGGCAGGTGCCTGCGCCTTCTGCGGTGCGCTTGAAGGTGCGGGTGGAATTGGCGCCAGCTGTGCGGGACAAGGTCAAGGCGCAGGACACCGTTTTCATTTTTGCCCGAGCCAGCAGTGGGCCGCCCATGCCACTTGCAGCGAAGCGGGTAACAGTGGCGCAGTTACCGATCGAGGTTGAGCTTTCCGATGCGGACGCGATGATGGCGCAGATGAAACTGTCCGATTTCGCCGAAGTCCAACTTGTTGCGCGTGTTTCGAAGGATGGGCAGCCGACCCATGGTGAGTGGGTAGGCCAGAGCGCGCCCTTATCCAACGCAACCCAGGCCGTGCAGCGCCTGATCATCGACAGCCCTGATTCGTAAGAGAGTTCCCTATGCACACGACGCTACGCCTTACCCTGATCACCCTAGCGCTGGGTTTGTCGGCGTGTACGATGCATGGGCCTTCTTCGCAGCCTGAACCTGAACCGCCCATCGAGCGGCTGCCGCCTAAAGGGCCGGTGGTCAAGCCCCTGCCGGGGGGGCAGCCTCCCGGGCCGGCAAGCAAGCCTGCGCCGGGGGCCAAGCCGGTACCACGCACTTCGGCGAGCTTTGCGCCGCCACCGGGTGGAGCCAGTCACTGGGATCCCAAGTTGGGTGTTTACGTGTTGGACAAGAAGCCCAACACGTTCTATCGGCAGCGGACGTATTACCGATTCGATAATGGATGGAGCTGGTCGTTGAGTCCGGATGGGCCTTGGCAGGATACCGATAGCAGTGGCGTGCCTGGGGGGCTTGGGCGGGCGTTTGGGCAGTAGGTTCTTGGGGCGGTGAACCTCATTCCTCACCTTCTGACGGCTACTGATGCCGTGAGCGGCCTTATGCCGCGACGGGGCGCGAAGCGTCCCGGATCGCAACTGCGCGTCATAGATCGTCGGGGCCGGTCCGGCGCCCCGGCACGATCAATCACACAATGGCATTGCGCAACCTTCCGCCAGCCATCGAGCCTGCACCGATATTAGCCATTGACGGTACCGTCCACCCCCTCCGCATAATCCCCCAATTCACGCGGAGGCATCATGCACAAGACAATCCTGGTCCTCGTAGAGACCGTAGACGCCTACCTACACCTGCTTGAAAACGCCGGGTACCACCTGATTCTCGCCCAAACCCCCGACCTGCGTGCCCAAGCCATCGCGCAACATGGTCACCGCGTCGACGCCGTACTCACCCGCGGCCCCCTGGGCCTGACGGCCAGGGAAATGGACGCACTGCCCAACCTGCAGATCATCTGCGTCATCGGCGCGGGCTATGAACAGGTCGACCTGCAAGCCGCCCGTATGCGCAGCATCACGGTCACCAACGGCGCCGGTGCCAACGCCGATTCCGTGGCCGACCATGCCATGGCAATGCTCCTGGCCCTGCTGCGCAACATCCCCCAAGCCGACGCCAGCACTCGACGTGGCGAATGGCAGCGGGAGATCAGCCCGTCGGTCAGCGGCAAACGCCTGGGCATTCTCGGCATGGGCGCAGTGGGCCGGGCCATCGCCAAGCGCGCACACCTGGGCTTCGACATGCCCGTCAGTTATTGCAACCGTACGCCGCGACCGGAGCTCCCTTACACCGGATACGACAACATCCTGGATTTGGCCGGCGCAGTCGATATCCTCGTGGTGGCCACACCCGGCGGCGCCGACACCCGCCATCTGGTGGATGCGCAGGTGCTGCATGCACTGGGCCCTCAGGGCTATCTGGTCAATATCGCTCGGGCCAGCGTTGTCGATACCCAGGCACTGACCGACGCGCTGCAGGGTGGTCAGTTGGCCGGCGCTGCCTTGGACGTGTTCGACGAAGAGCCGGATGTTCCCGATAGCCTCAAGACACTTCGCAACACCGTACTGACGCCCCACGTAGCAGGGCAGTCGCCAGAGGCGGCAGCGGATACGGTGACGTTGGTCCTGCGTAACCTCGATGCATTTTTCGCCGGCCAGCCTGTGCTGACACCGGTGCTTCACTAAGCCTCACCGCCTGGAGCCTGCACAAGACCAGGCAACAAGGAGCGTACCCATGCAACTCGATATCTTCCAGGTCGATGCCTTCAGTGCCGAACCCTTCGGTGGCAACCCGGCTGCCGTGATCCCCCTCGAGCAATGGCTACCCGACGCTGTGCTGCAGCGCATTGCCGAAGAGAACAACCTTTCCGAAACAGCGTATTTCGTCCGCAGCGGTGACGCATTCGACCTGCGCTGGTTCACGCCCACCGTGGAAGTGGACTTGTGCGGCCATGCAACGCTTGCGTCGGCGTACGTGTTGTTCGAGCACCTGCATGAACCGGCGCAAGTCCTGCGCTTCAACACCCGCAGCGGTGAACTGCGGGTAACGCGCGAGGCGGACGGCCTGCTGGCCATGGATTTCCCTGCCCGCCAACCCGAGGTTCAGGAACCTCCAGCAGCGTTGCTGAACGCATTGGGCTTGAGCGAGGCGCTGGCAGTGTATCGCAGCGATGACTACGTGGTGGTGGTCGATGACCCAGGGCGGCTCGACACCCTCACGCCAGACTTTGCAACGCTGGCTGGTTTCGACGTGCGCGGCATCGCCGTGACGGCGGCGGGGCGCGGGTTCGATTTCGTGACGCGTTGGTTCGGGCCGCGCGTGGGGGTCAACGAAGACCCCGTGACCGGTTCGGCCCATACCTCACTGGCACCGATCTGGGCGCAGCGGTTGGGCAAGCAGACGCTGGAGTGCGAGCAGGGCGGTGCGCGCCGGGGGCAGTTGCGTTGCGTGCTGCCGGGCAACGGCCGGGTGATCATCAGTGGGCGCGCGGCGCTGTTCATGCGAGGTACTGTATATCTGTAAGCCGTCGCAACCGGTGCGCGTGAAACGCCTGCAAGGGCTTGCCAAAGCGTGGCAATGCTGCGAAAAGCACGGCATTTTCAACGCTGCTGGAGCGAACCCGTGAGCCAAGAGTTGCAAATCATCGATCTGGTCGAGGGCCACGGCAAGGCGGCCGTCAAGGGTGCCCTGATCACCACCCAGTACACCGGAACGCTGGCCGATGGCACCGAGTTCGATTCGTCCTGGGCGCGCGGCAAACCGTTTCAATGCGTGATCGGCACCGGGCGCGTGATCAAGGGATGGGACCAGGGCATCATCGGCATGCGCGTTGGCGGCAAGCGCAAGCTGCTGGTGCCGGCGCACCTGGGTTACGGGGCGCGCAGCGTGGGTTCTATCCCGCCTGATTCGGACCTTGCGTTCGAAATCGAACTGCTCGAAGTGCTGACGCGCGACGATTGACAAGGTCCCGTAATGCCTGTGCCAGACGCCTGGCGTTCTGGGCGCTGGGAACAAAACGGGTTTTTCGGACTCTGAACCGGACCCGTCGTCAAGGAAGGCATTCACTGCAAAAGGCGCCCTGTGCCCGTTCCGGGCGATGCGCGGGTGACCCGTTTGTCACACGAGCCTGCATTGATGAAGTTGATCCCACACCTGCATCGTCGCCGTCACTGGTTGCTGGGCCTGGCCCTGGCTGCCGTCGGCGTACCGCTGGCGCTGGACGCCGTCGAGAGCCGCGCGCAACCGGTCAATGGTACTCAGACCCTGGTCTTCATGCGTCACGCCGAAAAGCCTGGAGAAGGCCTTGGGCAATTGAATTGCCAAGGGCTCAACCGCGCGTTGGACCTGGCCACCGTGCTACCTGAACGTTTCGGCAAGGCCGACTACGTCTTTGCCGCCAACCCATCCAGGCATGTGGAAGAGGGCTCCGAGGACCAGAGCTACAGCTACCTGCGCCCGTTGATGACCATCAGCCCCAGTGCCATTCGCCTGGGCCTGCCGGTGAACATCGACTACGGCGCCAACGACACCGATGAATTGGCCGATGAACTGCTTAGCGACAAGTACCGCAACGCGACCATCTATACCGCATGGTCACATGGCTATCTGCCGGAATTGATCAATACCGTTGCCGAAAAGGCCGTGGGCCAAGAGCATGTCATCACCGAGGATTGGCAGGACGGAGACTTCGATACGCTCTATGTCCTGACCTTGGACTGGCACGATGGCAAGGCCAGCCTGCGCAGCCGCAACGTGCGCCAGGGGCTGGATGATGGCGAGCACAGCTGCCCGACCTGATCCTTGGATACGGCCAGGCCAGGGCTTTGCACGTGCGGGTGTGTCAGCGTCAGGTCGTGGCGTTGCGCATTGGGCTTCGCCCTGGCGTGCGCCTGGCCAGCCTGAACGGTTCAGATGAGCCTGCGCTTGATCGATCGCCGATCAAGCGCAGGCAGAGGGGTGCCTAGCGGCCGATACGCAGCGGCCAACCCACGACCTTTTTCGCCCGCGGGGTGGCATAGGTGCGCACCTTGGAGGTGCTCAAGCCCATGCGCACCAGCGACTCGGCAATGGTCACCGCTGCACTGACGCCATCGACTACCGGCACCCCGGTGCGTTGGCGAATTTGCTCATCCAGCCCGGCCATGCCCCCGCAACCCAGGCAGATCACCTCGGCCTTGTCTTCGCGCACGGCCCGTTCGGCTTGCTCCACAATGGCCTCGACGGCGCGTTGCGGATCGGCCTCCAGTTCCAGCACCGCAAGCCCACTGGCCCGGACCGATGCGCAGCGGTCATACAGCCCGGACAGTTTCAGGCGATCTTCGATCAGCGGGACGGTGCGGTCCAGCGTGGTGACCACCGAGTAGGCATGGCCCAGGTACATGGCCGTACTGGCGGCGGCGTCGGTGATGTCCACCACCGGCACGTTCAGCAGTTCCTGCAAGCCTTCACGGCCGTGCTCGCCGTAGCCTGCCTGGATCACGGCGTCATAAGGGCCTTCATAGGCCAGCACCCGGTCCATCACGGCAATGGCGGCCAGGTAGCTCTCGAAATTGCCCTCCACCGATTCCGCCCCGAACCACGGCGTAAGGCCGATGATTTCGGTGCCCGGTGCCGCTACTGCGCGTGCCTGCTCGGCAATGGCTTGGGTGATGGCTTCGGTGGTATTGACGTTGGCGATCAGGATTCGCATGGGCAGTCCTCCCTGTTCAGTGGCTGCTGTGGTCGACGGCGATGCATTCGCCGCTGACGTCGTGGTAGTGACGGTTGCGTGGTGCGATCAGCAGGTACAGGGCGGCCGCGATGCCAGCCCCGATCAGCCACGAGAAGGGCGCGACGCTGTGGAAGTTGGGCACCAGTGCCAGCACGATGGCTAGCAGCGCCGCCGGCACGAAAGCTGCGACGGCACGCAGGTTGATGCCCTTGGTGTAGTGATAGGCGCCGGCAGGGTCTTCGCTGTAGAGCTGCGGCACATTGATGCAGCCTTTGCGCAGCAGCCAGTAGTCGGACATGATCACCCCGTACAGCGGGCCCAGCAGTGCGCCCAGGCCCGAGAGGAAGTAGACGATCACCAACGGGCTGTTATAGAGGTTCCACGGCAAAATCAGCACGGCCAGCGTAGCGCTGATCAAGCCTGCGCGGCGGAAGTTCAGGTGACGCGGCGCCAGGTTGCTGAGTACGAAGGCGGGTGCCACGAAGTTGGCCATGATGTTGACCGCCACCGTGACGATCAGGAACGACAGGCAGCCCAGGACCAGGAAGGTGGTGTTTGGAATGGCTGCCACGATTTGCGTCGGGCTGTCGATGATCTGGCCGTTGATCTTGAATTGCGCGCCACACAGCACGACGGTGATCACGGCAAACACCAGGATGTTTACCGGCAGACCCCAGAAATTGCCGACGCGGATGGTCTTGCGGCATGGCGAGGAGCGCGCGAAGTCGCAGAAGTTGAGCACCAGCGTGCCGTAGATGGCCAGCCACAGGGCACCACCGGCGAAGATGTTGCGCCACATCTCGTAACCGCTCAGGGGCTCGCTCACCGACCAGGCGATGCTGGCGTCGGCCTTGAAGTACATGAACACGGCCAACGCTGCCACCGTCACCAGGATGACCGGACCTGCGAAGGCTTCGTAGCGGCGGACCATTTCCATGCCATAGGCAAGAATCACCAGTTGCACCAGCCAGATGGCCACGAAACAGGCCCAGCCCAGGCTGGAGAGCCCAAGAACGCTGTCATGGTCGTAGACGCCCATTTGCGGCCATACGGCGCTGAGCAGCACGCGTAGTACCACCGAGGCAAGGTAGGTCTGGATGCCGAACCAGGCGATGGCGATGACCGCGCGTATCAGCGCCGGGATCTGCGCACCATGGATGCCAAAGGCGATACGGCTGATGACCGGAAAAGGCACGCCGGTTTTCTGCCCCATGTAGCCCGACAGGTTCATGAAGAAATACACGAGGGCGGCGCCGATGGCCAGCGACAGCAATATCTGCCATCCGCCCAGACCCAGGGCGAACAGGCCCATGGCGAATGAATAGTTGGCGATGTTGTGCACATCGTTGGTCCATAACGCGAAGATGCTGTAACGGCCCCAGCGACGCCCGGCGATGCGCGTGGGCGCCAGGTCTCGGTTATGCAGGCGGGGGCTCAGTGCCATGTCCGGCATGCTGTCGGCCGGTGCTGGGTTGGTCTGGGTGCTGGCGACGGATAGTTCAGGGGCAAGGTTGAGGCTGCTACTCATTCCGGCGGGCTCCTGATGCACGTTGACTGCGATGAGCGGGCAGCGCACGGGCTCGCCATCTCGTCGGTGCAGCGTTGGCATCTCGGGATTCTGGGCGCGGCGGCCGACGGTCAATCGGCGTCGCGAGTTCTTGTGTATTTATGTTTTGTGAAACTTGTATACAAAACACAAGCACAGGGAAGCCAGTTCCATGCCAGCTTGATCTTGAAATACAATATGCAACAGCCCTGTGAACTCGTTTACAACGGTAACAAGCTGAAAACGAAGAAGTTTAAACTGACTTTTCGGTCAATATTTGTTGCTATTCATAGAGTTAGTTGATCATTTGGTCAGTATTTTACGGGTGCGTCATGTAACACATCAGGGCAGAGAGAACGAAAGTGCACACAAAAATGGCACTTTAGGTGACATTTATGTGTACAAAAAATAGCCAACACTTGGATGCTTCACGGTTGGCGGGGCTTGCCATGTAGAATACGGTTCCGCTTACCGATGTGACCTGCCATGACCTCTCCGATCACCGCGCTCGAGCAGTATCTGCTTGATGCCCTGAACCCTGCACCGCAGGAAACCCGCCGTCTTTTTCATGGACGCGGCCGTTGCTGGCCTGGCCTTGAGCAGATCACCGTGGATTGGCTTCAGGGCGTGTTGTCGGTGGGCCTGTTCCGCGAGCCCCCTGAGGGGCAATTGGCTGAGTTGGAGGCGATGCTGCTGCGGCTGTCGCAGCTTGGGCAGTGGCCGGGCCAGGCGATCTTGCTTCAACACCGTTACCTGCCGGACAGCCCAGGTCAGTGGCTGGTGGGCGAGCCGTGTCAACAGCGCGAGGTGGTCGAGGACGGGCTGACCTACCTGCTGGACCTGGGCGTGCGGCAGAACACGGGCCTGTTCCTGGACATGCGCTATGGCCGGCAGTGGGTTCGCGCCCACGCCAGTGGGCAGCGCGTGCTGAACCTGTTCGCCTACACCTGCGGCTTTTCCGTGGCGGCGATTGCGGGCGGGGCAGAGCAGGTGGTGAACCTGGACATGGCGAAATCGGCGCTGTCCCGAGGGCGCGACAACCACCGTCTCAACCAGCACGACGCCTCGCGGGTGGCCTACTTGGGCCATGAACTGTTCAAGTCCTGGGGCAAGGTACGCAAATACGGGCCTTACGATCTGATCATCATCGATCCGCCGACCTTCCAGCGGGGCAGCTTCGTGCTGACTCAGGACTACGCGAAGATCCTGCGGCGTTTACCAGAGCTGCTGAGTGAGAATGGCACCGTGCTGGCCTGCGTCAACGACCCCGGTATCGGGTCTGAGTTTCTGATCGAAGGCATGGCCGAGCACGCCCCCGGCCTTGCTTTCGTCGAACGTTTGCAGAACCCGCCCGAGTTCCCGGATGTGGACCCGGCTGGAGGGCTGAAAGCCTTGGTGTTTCGACAGGGTTGAGCGAAACGAGCCTTAGCCGAGCGGCAGCCATTGCCGCCCCAGCGCTTGACGCCAGACGGGGCAGCACTGGCTGCTGCTGCCGCCCTCCGTCTCACTGACCGGTATAGATCTGATCGAACACGCCACCGTCGTTGAAGTGGGTTTTCTGCACGGTACGCCAGTCACCGAAGGTCTTTTCGACCGACAGGAATTCGACTTTGGGAAACCGGTCGGTGTACTTGGCCAGCACCGTCGCATCGCGCGGGCGAAGGTAGTTCTGGGCGGCAAGCTCCTGGGCGGCCGGGGACCACAGGTATTTGAGGTATTCCTCCGCCACGGCCTGAGTACCTTTCCGGGCTACCACCTTGTCTACCACGCTCACCGGTGGCTCGGCTTCGGCCGAAACGCTGGGGTAGACCACCTCGAATTGATCGCGCCCAAATTCACGGGCGATCATTTCGGCTTCGTTCTCGAACGTCACCAACACATCGCCAATCTGGTTGGTCATGAACGTGGTGGTGGCGGCGCGACCACCGGTGTCTAGCACCGGCGCCTGCTTGAACAGCTTGCCGACGAACGCCCGCGCCTTGTTCTCGTCACCGCCTTGCTTGAGCACGTAACCCCACGCCGACAGGTAGGTGTACCGGCCATTACCGGATGTCTTGGGGTTGGGGACGATGACTTGCACGCCGTCCTTGAGCAGGTCGGGCCAATCTTTGAGCGCCTTCGGGTTGCCCTTACGCACGATGAACACGGTGGCCGAGGTGAACGGCGCGCTGTTGTTCGGCAGGCGGGTGACCCAGTTGTCAGGGATCAGTTTGCCGTTGTCGACCAGCGCATTGATGTCCGTGGCCATGTTCATGGTGATCACGTCAGCCGGCAGGCCGTCGATCACCGCCCGTGCCTGCTTGCTCGAGCCACCGAAGGACATCTGCACATTGACTTTTTCGTTGTGCTCGGCTTCCCAGTGCTTCTGGAAGGCAGGGTTGTAGTCCTTGTAGAAGTCGCGCATCACGTCGTAGGAAACGTTGAGCAGAGTAGGTGCAGCCTGGGCCAGGCTGCTCAGGGCCAGGCCGGCGGCGAGCAGTGAGACGGTGAAGAGTTTTTTCACGAAGCATTCCTTGTCATAAGGCGGCAGTTTGGCAATGTGCCAGCGACTATAGCGTTTCGGCGATGGGCCTTTAAAGACCGAATGGGTCTTTGCTTATGCACTGGCAGTAAGTATCTAGCCTCCTCTGGTGTGAGGCGCTGGCTACGCTCCCCGGCTCATTACCCGGAGGCACGATCCCATGCAGAGTTCACCTGCCCAGCCGCTCGCAGCGTCGAGCCTTGAAGACCAGCAGCAGGCATTTCAGGACCACTTCATCCAGGCACGTCTCCCCCACTGGCTGACTGCCGCCCACCCGGAGCAGTTGCGCGGCTTGGCTGAGGCTTTGCGACGCAGCGTAGGCTTGCGTCACCAAGTCAGTGCATTGCTTGAACGTATAGAAGGCATCGACACGTTCGCCCTTGCACGCCTGGAGTCGGCATTGCAGGCGCGTTATCACGAGCAGTTCCGAGTACGGCGCTGGTCGTTCATCGCAGGCAGCCGGCAACTGGTCATCAACAGCCAGCCGGTGGGCGCTCACCTGACGGAACTTGTGTATTCGGACATGCCGCTGCTTGAAGCGGCGCTGCGCAACTTCACGGCTGAGCAGGCCAGTGCCGCAGGCCAGCCGCGCGGTAACCGCCTGACCAGCGCCCGCCAAGGGTTTGTCACGGCCCCCTCGGCCATCGAGTTCGCACAACTGTGCCGCCAACTGGACCTGGGCGCAGCGTATCAGCAGCACTTGGACAGCGTACTGCGAGTGCCGACTGGCGATGGCCAACAAGCGGCGGCGCTGCTGGGCGAGTTGCAGCGTGAGCAGATGCTGGTCGACGGCTACCGAGCCCGGTTGAGCGGGGTGCTGAAGGACGATGAGCTCGCATTGATCATCGGGTTGTGCCGCGACGGCGTGGCGCCCCGCCTCAATGGCCACCCTGTCGTTGCGAAGCGGCTGCGCCTGTTGGACTGCGAACTGGAGCAGATCGTGGTGCTCGATGTGATCGAAGAGGGTTTCCTGCGCAACGCCACAATGCGATTGCTGGCCTACGTTCCTGGCGACCCCCATGGCCCGTGGAGCGTTTTCGACAGCGCGCGGCGCCTGGCCAATGGCTTGGGTAGACGCTTGCGCAACGGGCAGTACCAGCGATTTTTCAGCCGTTTCGTGCGCCGCCGCGACAGCCAGCGGTTCTTCTCGATCATCATCCCGGCTTACGCCGACTTGGCGGTGTTTGCCACCATCGACCTGCACCAACGACTGCATGCCTACCGGTCGCCGCTATTCGAAGCGCTTGGGGCGGCGCGCATCGAGCAGATCAAGGACGACGCCGCCATGATCGCAGTGCCGGTGGCCGACCTCGATCGCGCGGTACAGCAAGCCCATGATCAGCGCCTGGAGGCTGAAGGGTGGGCGCTGCTGAACCTCGCCGGCCTGTTCATTCCAGCCGTGGGCGCGGGTTTGCTGGCACTCACCGCCTGGCAACTGCTCACCGAGGTCTTTCAGGGTGTCGAAGCCTGGCATGAAGGCGATACCCAGGCCGCGATGGACCATGTGATGCATGTTGCCACCGACGTGGCGGTCATGGCCTCGGTGGGGCTCGGCGTTGCCGTCGTCAGTCGCGCCTGGCAGCGCTCGGCTTGGGTGGATGGGTTGCTGCCTGCGCAACTGGAGGAGGGGACGACACGCCTTGCTCGTGTGCGGCTGGAAGACTACCGCAGCCCTGCGCCCGCCTCGCAGGTACGCCCAGACGAACAGGGGGTGTACCGTGATGGCGAACAGGCCTGGATCGAAATGGACAGCCATTACTATCCAGTCGTCCAGCGCGCCAGCGACGGGGCCTGGCAGCTTTGCCCGCGTGACGGGTATGGGCCGCGGCTCAGCCACAACGGCGCTGGGGCGTGGCGGCTATGGTATGAGCAACCGGCCCAGTGGCAGGACCCACACCGGTTGTTTCGTCGACTAGGCGGGGAAATGAGCGAGCTGGACGATGAGCAGATCGACCAGCTCCTGGTTGCCCATGGCCTGCAGGCCGATCATCTGCGCGCGTTGCACGTGCTAGGCCATGCGCCAGAGGCGCTGTTGCTCGACAGTGTCCAGCGCATGAGGCTCGACCGGCGCATCAGTGCACTGCTAAGCGATTTGCGCTCAGGCGTGCACAGTGATGACGGCGCGCTCTTACAGCAAGCCCGGTCGCTACCGCAGGCGGCGGGGCTCGCCGACCAGGCCTTGGCCGAACGGGTCGCGAGCCTGCGTCGGGTGTTGTTCGACGCAGCCTACCAGGCCAGCCAGGGTGAGGGTGACGCGCACGTCCAGGCGTTGCGGCAGGCCTTTCCCAGCCTGCATGAACAGGCTGCACGTAGCCTGTTACGAGGCGCCCAGCGCGCCGATCGCCAGCGACTGGTCGATACCGGCCGGGTGCCACTTCGCCTTGCCGAGGCTGCGCGCGTACAAGCCCTGCAGATTCGCCAGGCTAGAGCGTTCGAAGCGCTTTACCTGGAAGTGCCGCAAACGCTGGACCTTGCCCGGGTGACACTGGGGATGATCGAGCGCTTGCCTGGGGGAGGGCAGGTGCGCTGGGCGCTGTTCGACGGGGCTGCCGATGTGTCGTTACAGGTCAACGCACCGGCCGGTGCGCGTTCCTTCGGCGTACGCCATGGCGGCGGTCAATTTAGCCTGCTGGATGCTCAGGACATGCCGATGGGCGAGCCCGGTGAACTGTTCGAGACCTTGGCCAGGGCTTACGACGACAGCCAACGGGCAGCGTTCGCAGTGGGTGAGCCCTTCGCCCATAACCTGCGGGTGTTGGTCACGCGACAGGCCGCCCGGCAGCGCGACGAGGTGATGCGTCTGCTGGCGCCTGACCGCGCGATGGGCTGGTTCCGAGCGCCTCAGCGCCTGCCAGAAGGGCGGTTTGGCTACCCGTTGAGTGGCCGGCGCCTGGCAGGCGAAGCGCAGCGTGCCAGCCCAGCGGCATTGTTCGCCATGGTACGTAGCCTGTTTCCCACCTACTCCGACGCCCAGGTAGTGGCCTGGATCGAACAAGCACGCAGTAGCGGCGTGGACCCGCACGCCGAGATTGCTCGGCTCGAAAACCAGCTCCATACCCTCGAGCGCCATCTACGCCGCTGGGTGAGGCAGGGCGAGCGGGGGGCTCAGCGTGAGGAGCGGCGCTATATTCAGCAAAGTCTGCTGGACTGCTGGCAGCATCGAGTCACGACCAACAACAACTCCTTGCTGACCACGCAGCATTTTCGCCTCGCCATCTTCGCGGCCGAGCCCGGCGTGCTACCTGAGTTGCCAGAACGGGTGAGCTTTGCCCACGTGCATGAACTGGCGCTGCTGGGCATGGACCTCGAGACCGTCCCGCAAGGGTTCCTGCATGTGTTTCCCAACCTGCGCATCCTGGAGCTCAATGGCAACCGCTTGACCCAGTTGCCTTCAGGGCTCGATCAATTACGCGAGTTACGCGAGCTGGACCTGTTCGGCAACCGTATCGTGCTGGACACTGCGCAGGCCAACATGCTGGCCAGGTGCGACTCGCTGGAGTACCTCAACTTGTCCTTCAACCCCCTGGGTCGCGGGTTCTCGTTGCAGTCACTGGCCCGCCTGCGCCGTCTGCACCTGAGAGGGACCGGGCAGACCGAATTGCCGCCGTCGATCTTGCGTTGCCCGGACCTGCTCCAGGCCGATTTGCGCGACAACCAGATCAACAGGCTGCCTGCCTGGTTCATGCGCTCCCCGATGTGGACCCGGCGCATGATCATGTTGTGGGGTAACCCGCTGCCTGCCAATGACCTGCAGATGCTGCGGGCGAGTATGCCATCGCTGGGCGCTGAGCTGCAGGCTCCGGTCGAAGCCACCAGGGTGCGCCGCCGGTGGCTCGATGCAACGGCAGGACTGGCCCGCGACCAGCGCTCGGCGTTCTGGGAGGCGGTCGAGGTTGAATCTGGCAGCGAAGATTTCTTCCGCCTGCTGGCGCGGTTGCTGGACACGGCGGACTTCGCTCAGCGCTCTGATGCCCTGGCCGAGCGCGTGTTCACGATGCTGCAAGCGATGCATGACAACGCCAGCCTGCGTGAAACACTCTTCGAGCAGGTGACCCGGCAGCTCACCTGCCAGGACAGCGCAGCCTTGAGCTTCAGCAACCTGGAGCTGAGCATGCTGGTCTGGCGTGCTCGCGTCGAAGCCGGCACAGGTGGGCAGGAAGGGGCGCTGCTGCACCTGGGGCGCCAGCTGTGGCGGCTGGATGAAGTCGAGCGGATCGTCCTGGAGGACATCCAGGCGCGCCGTGCATCGGGGGCCGACCCTGACGAAATCGAGGTAGGCCTGGCCTACCGGATCGGCTTGCGCGATGTGCTCGACCTGCCAGCCCAGCCTGGCGACATGTTGTTCGCTCAGGTATCGGGGGTCGATGCCCCGCGGCTGGCGGGCGCGCGTGAGCGCGTAGAGGCTGCCGAGAACGATGAGGCGGTGGCGGCATCACTGGTGCAGCGCGATTTCTGGCAGGCCTACCTGGAGCGCACCGAGGCCGAAGCGTTCGAGGTCGCAGACCAGCCGTTTCATGAACGCTTGCAAGCATTGCTCGATACTGCCGAGTCGGTGCCTGAAGCCGAGTACCTGGCGCGCGTGGGGGCGGTGGACCGCGAGCGCCAGGCGGCCCGGCAGCAGTTGCTGCTGGCATTGACCCGCAAAGCGTTGGCCGCGCTGGTCAGGCCTGCTTCCTGAACAGCGCGCTGCCGCAGCGCGAACAGAATGCCGCAGCCTGTTCATGCACCGGTTTGCGGCACGTCGGGCATTCATGACGAAGCTGCTCGCCGCGCATCGCGTTGGCCAGCTCGGCGGTGAAGATGCCGGTGGGCACGGCGATGATCGAGTAGCCGATGATCATCACCATCGATGACAAGACCTGACCCAGCGGCGTCCTCGGCACGATATCGCCGAAACCTACGGTGGTGAGCGTGACGATGGCCCAGTAGACCCCCTTGGGAATGCTCGTGAAGCCATGTTCCGGGCCTTCGATCACGTACATGAGCGTGCCGAATACGGTGACCAGCGTCGATACACTGACCAGGAACACTATGATCTTCTGCTTGCTGCCGCGCAGGGCATCGAGCAGGTAATTGGCTTGTTTGAGGTAGGGGCTGAGCTTGAGTACCCGGAAGATTCGCAGCATGCGGATGACCCTCACGATCAGCAGGTACTGAGCGTCGCTGTAGTAGAGCGCGATGATGCCCGGCACGATCGCCAGCAGGTCGACCAGGCCATAGAAGCTGAAGGCGTAGCGCAAGGGGCGGGGGGAGCAGTACAACCGTGTGAGGTACTCGCACAGGAAAATGGCGGTAAAGCCCCATTCGATCGCGGCCAGCAGGCCGCCGTAACCGCGGTGCACTTCATCGATGCTGTCCAGGATGACCGTGACCAGGCTGGCCAGGATGATCAGCAACAGGGTTTTGTCGAAGCGTCGTCCGGCCACGGTATCGGTTTGGAAGACGATCACGTATAGCCGCTCGCGCAGGCTTGCAGATGTGTTCATTGGCTCTGTCCATCATGGAATCGGGTGAGCCTATGGGGTGCCTTTCAGCTATGCAAGCGCCCAGGGCTCTGGCGTTTGCCAAGCGTCAGATGACTACCCAGATGAATGAGCCAGCAGGCGGCGACGAAGGGTGCCGTGAGCGCCGGGACCGGCAGCTTGCTCAACAGCAGGTGCAGCACCAGCGCCAGGGCGATGGCCAGCAGTGTGACCCAGGGTTTTTCTCCTTGCCGGCTGAAGGCCAGGGCGGCCAGGGCGGCGTTGAAGCCGTAAAGCCCCATCCAGGCCGACTGTGCATCACCCACGAGTAACGCCAAACCTACCCCAGCCAACGAGCCCAGGAAAGCCCAAAGGCAGGCATAGGGATTGGCGATCAGCACGCCGACGATGATCAGCAACCCGGCCAGCGGTTGGTCGAGCAGGAAGATCTGCCCCAGGCCTCTGGCCAGGGCGTTCGTCAGGTTGGCTTCGACCACGCCGGTTGCGCTTGCCGGGGTGACGAACACGAAGACGCACCAGCCCAGTAGCACGAACGGTGCAGTGTATGCCACCAGCAGCTTGCCCCCGCGCTTGCGCCATTGATGAGTGATGATGCTTGACAGACCCGCAGCAGCGATCACCAGCGGTGGCTGGATGATCGACCACGGCAGCACGGCGCTGATCAGCACGCCGATCAGCACGCCATTGTAGCTGTACAGCCCAGCCTGGCGGTCGGCGCGGTCGTAGCCGCGCGCCTGGGCGGCCATCAAACCGGCGAAGGCACCGAGCAGCGCCCCACCGAGCAGCGCTGGCGCTGTCAAGAGAATGGCCAGCAGGCAGCACAGCCCGCATAGAGGGTTGCGCAGCAACAGCACTTGGCTGAAGCCGTTCAGCAGCGCCGTCGCCCAGTCTGGGCACGGGTTGAGGTGATTGTGTGTGTACATGGGCAGTCAGCAGGGTTGAGGGCCAAGCGGTGGGCCTCTGCGGGCCTCGGGTTTTCCGCCAATGAGTAATGCATCACCTCGGTGCGAGTTTGGGTAGGCCGCCCTCGCACGAAGGTGTTCGGTTAGATCAATGTCTCGATGCGCAAACTGTTGGTCGAACCCGGCTTGCCGAAGGGCACTCCGGCAGTGATCAGCAGCGTATCGCCACGGCTGGCCATACCCTGGGCCTGGGCAATGTCCAGTGCGGTGGACACCACCTCGTCGACCTGACGCAAGCGGTCATTGACCACCGAGTGCACGCCCCACGCCACGCTCAGACGGCGAGCCGTGGCCGGATTGGGGGTTAGGTTGAGGATCGGTGCCCCTGGGCGCTCGCGCGCAGCGCGCAGGGTCGAGGCCCCTGACTCGCTGTAGTTGACCAGGACCGCGACCGGCAGGATGCCGCTGATTCGGCGGATCGCACAGCTGATCGCATCCGACACGGTAGCCTCGGCTTTAGGCCGGCCGACCTCCAGCTGCGCCTGGTAATCCGGGCCGTTTTCCACCTGGCGAATGATCTTGCTCATCATCTGCACCGCTTCGAGCGGGTAATCGCCCGAGGCGGTCTCGGCCGACAGCATCACCGCATCGGCGCCTTCAGCCACGGCGTTGGCCACGTCGGTGACTTCAGCTCGGGTGGGGGCGGGGGAGAAGCGCATGGATTCGAGCATCTGGGTAGCCACCACGACCGGCTTGCCCAGCTGCCGGCAGGTGCCGATGATGCGCTTCTGGATCTGCGGCACGCTTTCGGCCGGTACTTCCACGCCCAGGTCTCCACGGGCCACCATGATCGCGTCTGCAAGTTCGGCGATGGCTTGCAGTTGTTCAACCGCCGAAGGTTTCTCGATCTTGGCCATCAGGTAGGCGCGTTCGCCAATCAGCTGTCTCGCTTCAAGGATGTCCTCCGGGCGCTGTACAAATGACAGGGCCACCCAGTCCACCCCCAGCTCCAGGCCGAAGGCCAGGTCTCGGCGGTCCTTCTCGGTCAGTGGGGAGAGGTCCAGCACCGCCTGCGGTACGTTCACACCCTTGCGGTCGGAGAGCTCCCCACCTGCCACCACCTCGGTGTCGATGGCGTCGCTGTGTTTGGCCGTCACGCGCAGCCGCAGCTTGCCATCGTCCAGCAACAGGTCCATGCCCGGCTCGAGGGCGGCGATGATTTCCGGGTGCGGTAGGTTCACCCTGCTGCTGTCGCCTGGCGTGGTGTCCAGGTCCAGGCGCAAGGCCTGACCGCGCTGCAACTGGACCTTGCCTTCGGCGAAACGACCTACTCGCAACTTGGGCCCCTGCAGGTCCATGAGGATGCCCAATGGATAATTGAGCTGCTGCTCCACCTCGCGGATCCACTGATAGCGCAGTGCGTGATCAGCATGGTCGCCATGGCTGAAGTTCAGGCGGAAGATATTCACGCCAGCTTCGACCAGTCGGCGTACATCGTCGATGCCGCGGGTGGCAGGGCCCAGAGTGGCGAGGATTTTTACTTTCTTGTCAGGCGTCATGAGGGGTCGGTCTCGAGAATCAGGATGGCGCGAAAGTCATTGACGTTGGTGCGGGTCGGTTCGGTGACGATCAGCGCATCGAGCGCGGCGAAATAGCCGTAGCCGTTGTTGTCGTCCAGCTCGTCGCTGGCTGACAGGCCCAGGGCCTGCGCGCGCGCGTAGCTGCTTGGCGTCATCAAGGCGCCGGCGTTTTCTTCCGAGCCGTCGATGCCGTCGGTATCCCCGGCCAGGGCGTAAACGCCTGGCAGGCCCTTGAGGCTTTCGGTGAGGCTGAGCAGGAATTCGGCATTGCGCCCGCCGCGGCCATTGCCACGCACGGTGACGGTGGTCTCGCCACCAGACAGGATCACGCAGGGCGCCTTGAGCGGCTGGCCATGCTGGACGATCTGCCGGGCAATGCCAGCATGCACCTTGGCCACTTCCCGTGATTCGCCTTCCAGGTCACCCAGGATCAACGGGCTGAAGCCTGCCTGGCGCGCCTTGACCGCTGCGGCTTCGAGCGATTGCTGGGGTTTGGCGATAAGCTGGAAATGGCTGCGGGCCAGGGCTGGGTCGCCGGCCTTGAGGGTTTCGGAGGCCGGGTCGTTGAGCCAGTCGATGACGGCCTGCGGGGCGTCGATGGCGTAGCGCTTGAGGATGGCCAGTGCCTCGGCCGAGGTGCTCGGGTCGGCCACGGTGGGGCCCGAAGCGATGACCGTGGCCAGATCGCCCGGCACGTCCGAGATTGCGTAGGTATAGACCGTGGCTGGCCAGCAGGCCTTGGCCAGGCGTCCACCTTTGATCGCCGAGAGGTGCTTGCGCACGCAGTTCATCTCGCCGATGGTGGCGCCGGACTTGAGCAGGGCCTTGTTGATGTGTTGCTTGTCCGCCAGGGTCAAGCCTGCGGCGGGCAATGCCAGCAATGCAGAACCGCCTCCGGACAGCAGGAATATCACCCGATCGTGCTCGCTCAGGTTGCCGACCAGCTCCAGGACCCGCCTGGCCACGGCCAGGCCGGCCGCATCAGGCACCGGATGGGCGGCTTCGACCACCTCGATGTGCTGGCAGTTGGCTCCGTGCCCATAGCGGGTCACGACCAGGCCGCTGACCTCGCCCTGCCAGTGCTTCTCGACCACCTCAGCCATGGCCGCGGCGGCCTTGCCCGCCCCGATGACGATCACCCGGCCGCTACGGTCGGCAGGCAGATAGGGCTCTAGCACTTGGCTGGGATGGGCGGCGGCGATGGCTGTGTCGAACAGCTCGCGCAGCAGTTTCTGTGGATCGACCGACATGGCAGGCTCCCTTTATTGTTGTTCTGCAAAATCGAGAACGCCCCCGGAACGGTCTCCGTGCAGGCCGAACCAGGGGCGGGTGTTGCTCGGGTTCACCCCTGGCCGTGGTCGCAGCCAGCGGGTGCAATGCGTGCCGGGTTACCGGCGCAGGCCTGCGAGGCAGGCCCCGGGGCTCACATCAACGCTCATCGCGGATCGAGAAGTTGGCCATGTGCTCCAGGCCCTTGATCAGCGCCGAGTGGTCCCAGTTGCTGCCTCCCAGCGCCGCGCAGGTGTTGAACACTTGTTGTGCGTTGGAGGTGTTGGGCAGGTTGATACCCAGCTCACGGGCGCCCTGCAGGGCCAGGTTGAGGTCCTTCTGGTGCAGGCTGATACGGAAGCCCGGGTCGAAAGTGCCCTTGATCATGCGCTCGGCGTGCACTTCGAGAATCTTCGACGATGCGAACCCTCCCATCAGCGCCTCGCGTACCTTGGCCGGGTCAGCCCCGTTTTTCGCCGCGAACAGCAGCGCCTCGCTGACGGCCTGGATGTTCAGGGCGACGATGATCTGGTTGGCCACCTTGGCGGTCTGGCCGTCGCCGTTGCCGCCCACCAGGGTGATGTTCTTGCCCATGCTCTGGAACAGTGGCAGGGCGCGTTCGAAGGCGCTCGGGCAGCCGCCGACCATGATGCTCAAGGTCGCTGCCTTGGCGCCGACTTCACCACCGGATACCGGAGCGTCAAGGTAGGTAGCGCCCGTGGCGTTGATCTTTTCGGCGAAGGCCTTGGTGGCAGTCGGGGAGATCGAGCTCATGTCGATCACCACCTTGTTCGGGCCGACGCCTTCGGCAACGCCGTTTTCACCGAATAGCACGCTGTCGACCTGTGGGGTGTCCGGCACCATGACGATGATGAACTCGGCTTCCTGCGCAACTTCCTTGGGGTTGGCCAGGGCCACCGCGCCGTCGGCGATCAGGTCGGCCGGCGCCGCATCGTGGTGGGTGGAAACGAACAGGCTGTGCCCTGCTTTTTGCAGGTTCTGGGCCATGGGCTTGCCCATGATGCCGGTGCCGATGAAACCGATTTTAGCCATCAGAAATTACCTCTTTTATCGTTGTTCGCGTTCCCGGTGGGACTCAGATCGCGTTGTGTGATTTCAGCCAGCCGAGGCCTGCTTCGGTGGTGGTCAGCGGTTTGTACTCAGCCCCTACCCAGCCCTGGTAGCCGATGCGGTCCAGGTGCTCGAACAGGAAGCGGTAGTTGATCTCGCCCGTGCCCGGTTCGTGGCGGCCAGGGTTGTCGGCCAGCTGCACGTGGTTGATCAGCTTCAGGTTCGTTTCGAGAGTGCGCGCCAGGTCGCCTTCCATGATTTGCATGTGGTAGATGTCGTACTGCAGGAACAGGTTGTCGCTGCCCACTTCGGCCTGGATGGCCAGTGCCTGCTCGGTGGTGTTGAGGTAGAAGCCGGGGATGTCGCGGGTATTGATCATTTCCATGACCAGGCGGATGCCAGCGGCTTGCAGCTTGTCGGCGGCATAGCGCAGGTTTTCCACGAAGGTCTTGCGCACGGTGGCGCAGTCCGGTCCGTCTGGACGGATACCAGCCAGGGCGTTGACCTGGGTATTGCCCAGCACCTTCGCGTACTCGATGGCCTTGTCGACACCTGCACGGAATTCTTCGACGCGGTCAGGGTGGCAGGTGATGCCACGCTCACCCTTCGACCAATCCCCTGCGGGAAGATTGAACAGCACCTGGGTCAGGCCGTGAGCCTTGAGCTGCGCCTGGATTGCGGCAGCGCTGAAATCGTAGGGGAACAGGTATTCGACACCACTGAATCCGGCATCGGCGGCGGCCTTGAAGCGGGCCAGGAAGTCCTGCTCGGTGAACAGCATGGACAGGTTGGCAGCGAAGCGAGGCATGGTTGTCTCCTTGCGTTGAGAGCCCGAGGCCAGCCCGGGGCGTCAGGCGATCAGTCCAGCAGCGAGATGGCGGTCGGCGCATCGTTGCCGACCAGGGCGAGGTCTTCGAACTCGTTGACCGCGTTGATCTCGGTGCCCATGGAAATGTTGGTGACGCGTTCGAGAATGATTTCAACCACCACCGGCACGCGGAATTCCTCGGCCATTTTCCGTGCCTTGAGCAAGGCGGGGGCGATGTCAGCGGGCTCGAATACCCGCAGGGCCTTGCAGCCCAGGCCTTCGACCACGGCAACATGATCGACGCCGTAGCTGGCAGCGTCGGTGGCGTTGATGTTCTCGAACGCCAGTTGTACACAGTAGTCCATGTCGAAACCACGCTGAGCCTGGCGAATCAGGCCCAGGTAGGCGTTGTTCACCAGTACATGGACGTAGGGCAGGTTGAACTGCGCGCCTACGGCCAGCTCTTCGATCATGAACTGGAAGTCGTAGTCGCCTGACAAGGCGACCACCTGGCGCTTGGGGTCAGCCTTGACCACGCCCAGTGCAGCGGGGATGGTCCAGCCCAGCGGGCCCGCCTGGCCGCAGTTGATCCAGTGCCGCGGCTTGTACACGTGCAGGAACTGCGCGCCGGCGATCTGCGACAGGCCGATGGTGCTGACATAGCAGGTGTCTTTGCCGAACACCTGGTTCATCTCTTGGTAAACACGCTGGGGCTTGACCGGCACGTTATCGAAGTGAGTCTTGCGCTGCAGGCTGGCCTTGCGCTGCTGGCAGTCTTCGAGCCAGGCCTGGCGGCATTTGAGCTTGCCTGCTGCTTTCCATTCTCTGGCGACTTCCAGGAACACCTCCAGTGCCTTTCCAGCATCGGAAACGATGCCCAGGTCCGGGGTGAACACGCGGCCGATCTGAGTCGGCTCGATGTCGACGTGAACGAAGGTGCGGCCTTCGGTATAGACGTCAACGGAGCCTGTGTGGCGGTTGGCCCAGCGGTTGCCGATGCCCAGCACCAGGTCGGATTTGAGCAAGGTGGCGTTGCCGTAGCGGTGAGACGTCTGCAGGCCGACCATGCCCACCATCAGTGGGTGGTCATCCGGGATGGTACCCCAGCCCATGAGCGTTGGAATGACCGGCACGCCGGTCAGTTCGGCGAACTCGATCAGTTTGTCGCTGGCATCGGCGTTGATGATGCCGCCGCCTGCCACCAGCAACGGGCGCTCGGCCTCATTGAGCATGGCCAGGGCCTTTTCAGCCTGTACGCGCGTCGCCGACGGCTTGTGGACGGGCAAGGGCTCGTAGGCGTCAATGTCGAACTCGATTTCGGCCATCTGCACGTCGAACGGCAGGTCGATCAGTACCGGGCCCGGCCGACCGCTGCGCATTTCGAAGAAGGCCTTCTGGAATGCATAGGGCACCTGACCGGGCTCAAGGACGGTAGTCGCCCACTTGGTAACCGGCTTGACGATGCTGGTGATGTCAACGGCCTGGAAATCTTCCTTGTGCAGACGAGCACGGGGCGCCTGGCCGGTGATGCAGAGGATCGGGATGGAATCGGCGCTGGCACTGTACAGGCCGGTGACCATGTCAGTGCCAGCCGGGCCGGAGGTGCCGATGCAGACGCCGATATTGCCCGGGTTGGCGCGGGTGTAACCCTCCGCCATGTGCGAGGCGCCTTCGACGTGGCGAGCGAGGACGTGATCGATGCCACCCACTTTTTTCAGGGCTGAGTACAGCGGGTTGATGGCAGCCCCTGGGATGCCGAACGCGGTCACTACGCCTTCACGGCGCATGACCAGTACGGCTGCATCGATTGCTCTCATTTTGCTCATGATTTGTGCCTCATCGATTTTGTAATTGTATACAACCTGCGTTGCGATCCAGTGTATTCACGGTCAGGCGATCAGGTCAATGGGTTTTGATCGGGCCGTTCATTGTGACGATGAAATCAAGTGTTTGCGTAATGGAATACGATTGGATCTAAATATTGTATACAAAAATATTTTCGGTTGTGTTCTATTTGTCCCATCGGTTTTCAACTGCCCTCAGGGCTTCTCACAATAAAAAGAGGACCTTCCCATGAACGCTTTGAATCTGAACCTGGCCTTGAGCCTGGTGAACGCCGCACTGGCCGCCGGCCGTGCCATCCAGGCGGCGCCCCTGACAGTGGCGGTGCTCGATGCCGGTGGGCACTTGCTGGCCTTGCAGCGCGAAGACGGGGCGAGCCTGATCCGTCCTGAGGTAGCGACCGGCAAGGCCTGGGGTGCGATAGCGCTGGGCAAGGGTTCGCGCCTTCTGGCGCTGGATGCGCAGCAACGGCCAGCGTTTTTCGCGGCGCTCAACGGCTTGGGCGAGCGTGCGGTCGTGCCCGCGCCAGGCGGCGTGCTGGTGCGCGATCAGGACGGCCGGGTGCTGGGGGCGGTGGGGATCAGCGGGGATACATCGGATATCGATGAGCAGTGTGCAATCAGTGCCATCGAGACGGTGGGGCTGCGAGCCGACGCGGGCGCGGTGGCCTGACCCGCGTCAACCTGGGCGATGTCCAGTGCCCCAAGTCACTGTCTGTGGGGCACGCGCGGGGCGCCGCGCAGTAGGACAGCAGCAGCGCTCAGGCCACCTCAGGCTCACAGCCTTTCAACACCATGCGGATGATGGTCTCGGCTGCGGCGTCGTAATCGCCGTCGGTCAATTTGGCTTTGCCGGTCACCGCCGAGATCTGCCAGTCGAAATCGGCATACGTCTGGGTCGCGGCCCAGATGCTGAACATCAGGTGGTGAGCATCGACGTGGGCGATCTGGCCGCGGTCAATCCACTGCTGAATGCACTCGATGTTGTGCCGCGCCTGTTCATTGAGCTGTTCGACCTGGCTGGGCGACAGGTGCGGGGCACCGTGCATGATTTCGCTGGCGAACACCTTGGAGGCATGGGGCAGGTCGCGAGAAATTCGAATCTTCGAGCGGATGTACGCGCTGAGCACCTCGCGCGGATCGCCGTCGGCATTGAACGGCGTGGAAGCCTGCATGATGGGCGCGATGATGCTTTCGAGCACCTCGCGGTACAGGTTGTCCTTGGACTTGAAGTAATAGTAGACGTTGGGCTTGGGCAGGCCCGCCTTGGCGGCGATATCGCTGGTCTTGGTGGCTGCGAAGCCCTTGTCGGCGAATTCCTCGCTGGCCGCGCGCAGGATCAATTCCTTGTTGCGCTCGCGAATGGTGCTCATGGTCAGGGATCTTCCTCGTGTCAGGCCACCTGTAGGAGGCACCGGGCATGGTAGCACCGCGCCCGATGGGGGCTCAAGGCAGCGGCTTTGGCAGGCCATTCGCACTTGGAGCACCCGCAAACCGGTTCGCTGACAGTACGCGGTCGCGCGGTATCGCTCGACGCCTCGGGCCTTGCAGCAAAGCCAGTCAATGGCGTCCTAGGCGCAATGCCTCCAGGCACCGCATGGGCGCCTGGATGGGCAATGCGCGCGCCGGGCATGCCGAGCCGCTAGCGCAGCAGGTTGGTCTTCGCCAAGTCCAACACCTCGTCACCGCGCCCGCTCATCACCGCTTTGAGCATGTACAGGCTAAAGCCCTTGGCCTGCTCCAGCTTGATGGCAGGAGGCATGACCAGCTCCTGAGTGGCGGTGACCACGTCGACCAGCACTGGGCCGTCGTGCGCCAGGGCACGGCGCAGGGCGTCTTCAAGGTCTTGGGAGCGCTCCACGCGAATCCCCAGGATACCCATGGCGTTGGACATGGCGGCGAAGTCGGGGTTACGCAAGTCGGTGCCGGTGTCGAGGTAGCCAGCGGCTTTCATTTCCATGGCGACGAAACCCAGCGAGGCGTTGTTGAACACTACCACCTTCACCGGCAATTTCAGCTGCGAGAGCGAGATGAAATCACCCATCAACATGCTGAAACCTCCGTCGCCACTCATCGAGATGACCTGGCGCTCCGGGAAGGCTGCCTGCGCGCCCATGGCCTGTGGCATGGCATTGGCCATCGAGCCATGGTTGAACGAGCCGACCAGGCGACGCCGCCCATTCATCTTCAGGTAGCGCGCAGCCCAGACCGTGGGCGAACCGACGTCGGCGGTGAAAATCGCGTCTTCGCTGGCCAGTTCGCTGAGCAGGCGCGTGACGTATTGCGGATGGATCGGCCGGTCGCCCTTGGACGGCACCGCCAGGTCGTCCAGTCCCTGACGGGCCTTGCCGTAGGCCTTCAGTGCATTGTCCAGGAAGCGACGATCAGTCTTGCGGGTCAGGCGTGGCAAAAGCGCGCCAAGGGTTTCACCGACATCGGCAGCAATGCCCAGCGACAGGGTGGCGCGCCGCCCCAGCGCTTGCGGGTCACGGTCAACCTGTACAATCCTGGCGTCGCTGGGGAAGAACTGCCGGTAGGGGAAGTCGGTGCCCAGCATCAGCAGCGTGTCGCAGCCAAGCATCGCGTGGTAACCGGAGCTGAAACCAATCAAGCCCGTCATGCCGACGTCGAACGGATTGCCCCACTCCACGTGCTCTTTGCCGCGCAGTGCATGGACCACGGGAGCGCCCAGCGCATCGGCAAGGGCCACTACCTGGTCATGAGCACCGGCGCAGCCGCTGCCGCAGAGCAGGGTCACCTTGTGGCTGTCTTCCAGCAGGTCGGTCAGACGCTGCAGGTCGGCTTCAGCAGGCAGGATGCGCGGTTGCTCCAATGCAGGCCAGGCCGCCGGCTTTTCCTCGACCTCCAGCAACGATACGTCACCTGGAATCACCACCACCGCCACGCCGCGATTGAGGATGGCCGAGCGCATGGCCCGGTGCAGCACCTGCGGCATTTGCGCCGGGTTGCTCACCAACTCGATGAAATGGCTGCATTCCTTGAACAGATCCTGCGGGTGTGTCTCCTGGAAGTAGTTCAGGCCAATTTCCGAAGAGGGGATTTGCGCAGCGATGGCCAGCACGGGCACTCGGTTGCGGTGGCAATCGAACAGGCCGTTGATCAAGTGCAGGTTACCCGGTCCACAGCTGCCAGCGCACACCGTCAATTCGCCGGTCACCGCCGCTTCGGCACCGGCCGCGAAGGCTGCGACTTCCTCATGGCGAACGTGCATCCACTCGACGTTGTCCATGCTGCGCAGGGCGTCGGTCAGCCCGTTGAGGCTGTCGCCGGTCAGGCCCCAGATTCGTTTGATGCCGGCCTGTTCGAGAGTGGAGGCCAGCTGCTGGGCCATGTTCATCTTTGCCATGAAAACTCCTGGTGCGAAGGGACGCAAGCGATTGATGGCATAGAGACAGGCGCACGGCAGCGGCTGTTCGTTTGCATGCATGAACGAATTGTCATGGGCATGACTCGCGCATTGCCTTGTGCCAGGCCCAGACGCGTGTCCATCAGCCTTCTGCTGGCACCGGGCAACGCCCTTCATGGGCTCGGCAGAACTGTCAGTCCAACCGCCGGTCTGAATGCCATCGTGATTGCCCTGCGAGCATGTCTGGGAAGTCAGGCGCTTCAGGATGACGACAGTGAAAGCGTCCACTAAGGGTGAATGGAATGGCTGGCAGCAGTTTTTTTGCGTTGTTGGATGATATCGCGGCCCTACTGGATGACATCTCCCTGATGACCAAGGTCGCGGCCAAGAAGTCGGCCAGCGTGCTAAGCGATGACTTGGCCGTCAATGCTGAACAAGTGACCGGCATGAAGGCCGACCGTGAACTGCCTGTGGTCTGGGCCGTGTTCAAAGGCTCCCTGAAGAACAAGGCGATCTTGGTGCCTTGTGCGCTTATCCTCAGTGCGGTACTGCCGGCCGCTGTGAAATGGCTGCTCATGGCCGGTGGCCTGTACCTCTGCTATGAGGGCTATGAGGCGATCAAGGACAAGTTTTCCCGCCAAGGGCATGACACGAACGTGCAGGGAAAAAAGGCCCTTCCCAAAACCCCCGAGGAGCTGGCCGCGTACGAAAAACGCAAGATCAAAGGAGCGATCAAGACCGACTTCATCTTGAGCGCGGAAATCATCGTCATCACCCTCAATGTGGTGGCCCAAGCGCCGCTGTATCAGCAAATTCTGACCTTGGTCGTGATCGCCCTGGTGATGACGATGGGCGTCTATGGCCTTGTTGCAGGGATCGTTCGACTCGATGACGCAGGGTTCGCGCTTGCCAAATCCAAGGCTCAAGGCATGTGGGGGCGCGCAGTCAGAAAGTGTGGTGAGGTGCTGGTGTCGGCCGCGCCCTGGCTGATGAAGGCCCTGTCGTGGATCGGAACGGTAGCGATGTTCCTGGTCGGCGGAACGTTCATTGCCGAAGGCATACCTCCACTCGAGCACGCCATCGAAGGCCTGGTCGCGCACAGTGATGGCTGGGGCGCAGTCGCCAAAGTGGGGTTGTACGGGGTGGTCGGGGCCTTTGCTGGCTTCCTGGCGGCCCTGGCGGTCAGCGGCGTTTCCTGGGTTCGCACACGTGCAACGCACTGATCGACGAGGCCTGAAGCGAGTGAGTGACCGTTCGAGCAGGGCGCGTCACGCTAAAGCACCGTTCGGCAACGCTGCAACGATGGGGCCGGCTGGCGGCCCCGTCATCAGGCCGTGATCAGAACAGTACCTTGACCAGGAAGCTCATGGTGTTCTGGTCTGTGGTGAAGGCGCCGGAATCCTTGATGCCGTACTTGTTCTTCCAGTAGTCGTATTCCACACCCACGTACAGTTGCTTCTCGCCCAGGTGCATGGCCTTGCCCAGGTCATACTTGATCTGCGGGTTGAAGTGCAGGTTGGCATGGTAGGTGCCCCGACGGTTTTCGTCGTTGTCCACCACCCAGTCCATGAAGCCGTCGATCAGTACATCGGACGAGCCCACCGGGATGGTGTAGGCCCACACCGGTGTGATCTGCCAGACGTTGTCACCAGGGCGGCTGCCGTCGGTGGTGCGCTGGTAGAAGTTCAGCTGGAAGTAGTCGAAGCCTGGAATGTCCAGGTCGAAGCCAGGGCCGATCAGGTAGGCCTCGGTGTCGCCCTCGCCAAACTCGTAGGTCATGGCCAACAGCACGTCCTTGACGGGGCCGAAGGACAGCTTCTGGTCGAAGATCTTGTTGAACGACAGGCGCGGGCTGATCTCGCCGTAGTAGGTGTTGGGGCCGTTGCCGGCGTCCTTCTGGCCTTGGTAGAAGATCTTGTCGACGAACAGGAAGTTGTCGCCGTATTTCCAGCCGTCGGCGTGCTCGAACGTCAGCGTCTGCTGGGTTGGCGGGTTGACCTTGAAGTTCTTGCCCCACAGGTAGGTCAGGCTATTGCTCTGCCACTGCAGCAGGTCGCCGGCGTAAGTGGTGCCGCAGGCCAGCAGGCCGCCGGCGAGGATCAGGCTGTTGATGGTACGCATTGCGGATGTCGCTCCCTTGGTTGATCTGTTGTCAGCGCTCGGTGTTGGCGCTTTTTCTGTCTTTTTAGTCAGCTTTTTTCGATGGGCCACAGCTGTCTGGCAAGGGTTGAGCCAACTTCTTCCCGGTTGGCAAAAACCATCCTGCTCGACGTCGTTCTGAACGGATGAAAATGGGTCTTTCAGGCTGGCAACACGTTGGCCAACCGCCCGAATTCATTGACTGAGCGGTCAGTAAACGCAGGCAGAATCCGTCCTGCCCTGATCGAGGGGGCGCGCAGATTACTGGCTTGCGCGCCTGGCCTCAAGTGCTCCGTCCTGGAGCACGGTGAAGCAAACCTGTGCATTCGGTCAGGTTGTCAGAAGTGTACCTTGATCAGGGCACTGGCTACGCTCTGATTGCTGTCCAGGCTGCCCCGGCTGTCGATGCCGTATTTGTCCTTCCAGTAGCTGTACTCAAAGCCCACGTACAGCTGCTTGTCCCCCAGGCTCAATGCCTTGCCCAGGTCATACTTGATCTGCGGGTTGAAGTGCAGATTGGCGTGGTAAGTGCCCCGTCGGTTCCGGTCGTTGTCGGTCACCCAATCCATGTAGCCGTCTATCAGAATGTCGGATTTGCCAACCGGCACGGTGTAGGACCAGGCCGGGGTGATCTGCCAGACGTTGTCACCTGGCCGGCTGCCCTCGGTATTGCGTACGTAGAAGTTGAGCACGAAATAGTTGAAGCCCGGCACGTCGAGGTCGAAGCCTGGGCCTATCAGGTAGGCCTCGTTATCGCCTTCGCCGCGCTCGTAGGTCATGGCCAGCAGCACGTCCTTGATCGGTCCGAAGGTGAGCTTGCGGTCGAGTATCTTGCCCAGCGAAAAGCGCGGGCTGAACTCACCGTAGTAGGTGGTCACGCCTTTGCCGGGGTCAGCTTTGCCGTTGTAGAAAATCTTGTCGATGAAAAGGAAGGTGTCGCCGTACTTCCATTTGTTGGCGTGCTCGAAGGTGAGCGTCTGCTGAATGCCAGGGTTGACCTTGAAATCCTTGCCATACAGGTAGGTCAGGCTTTCGCCATGCCATTGCAGCCATTGACCGGCGTGGCTCGAAAAGCTGGTCAGCAGGCTGGTGCCCAGCAACAGGGCGCAGGGGATGTGGTTCATGTGACAGCTCCCGGATGTTGTTATTGTGGGTTGTCAGGCGCAGGCGCGCCCCGGGCGGCCTGCACAGGGCAGGCCGACGGCACAGCATCGTTTCAAGCGTGAAGCACGGGCGGCGGTGCAGCTGCCTGCTGACTCAATGGGGGTGGCAAGGCGCGTTGTGCGCCGCCCGATCCGCACCACCGAGGATGTTGAACAACACGTTCAGCACCAGCGCACTGACCGTGGCCATGGCGATGCCGCTGTGGGTGATGGGCTCCATCCATTGAGGCATCTGGGCGAAGAACTCCGGCCGCACCACCGGGATCAGCCCGAAACCGACACTGACCGCGACCAGCAGTTGATTGCGCCGATCACCGATGTCCGCTTCCTGAAGAATCTTGATACCCGTGGCCGTGACCATGCCGAACATGGCGATGGACGCGCCGCCGAGCACCGCGGGCGGTATCGAGGCGATCAGGTAGGCCGCCTTGGGCAGCAAGCTGAGCACCACCAGCAAGCCACCGGCGACCACCGTGACGAAACGGCAGCGCACCCCGGTCATTTGCACCAGGCCGATGTTCTGGGCGAACGAGGAGTGGGTGAAGGTGTTGAAGAACCCTGCGATGAAGGACGCACCGGCATCGCACAGCAAGCCGCGGCGCAGCATGCCAGGGGTGACTTCGCGGTCGGTGACCTTGCCCAGGGCCAGGAACATGCCTGTGGACTCGACGAAGATGATCACCACCACCAGGCACATGGACAGGATCGGTGCCAGGCTGAAGGTGGGCATGCCAAAGTGTAGCGGAGTGACCACCTGCACCCAGGGGGTGGCTCCCAGGCCCGAGAGGTCGACCATGCCGATCAACCCGGCCAGCAGGTAGCCCAGGCCCATCCCCACCAGTACCGACACGTTGACCCAGAAGCCCCGCATGAAGCGGTTGATCAACAGAATCACCGCCAGCACCAGGCCGGCGACCAACAGGTAGATCGGTGAGCCGAAGGTAGTCGCTTGCTGGCCGCCCCCAGCCCAGTTCACCGCCACGGGGAACAGCGACAGGCCGATGGAGGTGATCACCGTACCGGTGACCAACGGCGGAAAGAACCTCACCACCTTGGACATGAACGGCGCCACCAGCATGCCGAAGAAGCCGGCGGCAATGGTGGCCCCGAATATGCCCTGCAGGCCCACGCCGGGCATGCCGGCCATGGCCACCATGCTGCCGACCGCTGCAAAGCTTGCCCCCATCATCACGGGCATGCGAATGCCCACCGGGCCGATGCCCAGCGATTGCACCAAGGTGGCGACACCGGCTACCAGCAGGTCAGCGTTGATCAGGAAGGCGACTTCTTCGCGGGACAAACCGGCGGCCTGGCCGATGATCAGTGGTACCGCAATGGCGCCACCGTACATCAGCAACACATGCTGCAGGCCAACCAGAAAGAGTTGAAACAGGGGCAGGGTCTGTCGCGGCGGCGCTACCGGGATAGACGCCTTGGATGACTCGGACATGCAGCACCTCGAGTTTTGTTTTTATTCTCGGATCCAAGCGGCGGGCAAGCCTAGGCTCCAAGGGCAGGCTTCGTCTGGAAGCGTGCCTTGTTGGAAGCCTGTGCTTGAGCCTGCGCTCGATGCTTGCGTACGACGTTATGGGTGTGTAGCCAGTACAGTCAGTTGACCGGCGCGCCCTTTGCGATCCAGTCGCCAACCAGCTTGCGCTCTTCGGTGGTCATCTGCGTGATGTTGCCCAACGGCATGATCTGGCTGGCAACCGCTTGTGCCTGAATGCGCGCTGCCTGGGCCTGGATCTGCTGTGGGGTGTCGAACATCACGCCACCTGGCGCAGCGCTGAACAAAGGGCTGGTCGGTTTCGACGAATGGCACACGGTGCAGCGTTCCTGGATCACGTGATGGATCTTCTCGAAGCTGTCGCCGCTGGCCTGCGCCGCAGCGGGCACTGCGGGCTCGGCTGGCTTGGCTGCCTCCTCGGCGCGCCGCTCGGCTGCTGTCTTGCCGCCCACCGCCGTGGCTGGCAAAGGCTGATACTCGATCTTTGCAGCGGCCTGTTCAGGGCTGACCGGCATCGGCTTGGGGCCAGTGACGTAGGCCAGGCAGATCATGGCCAAGGCGCCGACCGGGAGCGTCCAAGCGTACTTGTTGCTGTCGTGGCGGGTGTTGAAATAGTGGCGGATCAACACCGCAGCCACCGCGATCCCTGCCAGGATCAGCCAGTTGTACTGGCTACCATAGGTGCTGGGGAAGTGGTTGCTGATCATGATGAACAGCACCGGCAGCGTGAAGTAGTTGTTATGACGTGAGCGCAACAAGCCCTTGGCCGGCAGTACCGGGTCCGGTGTCTGGTTGTTCTCGATGGCCGCTACCAGCTGGCGCTGGGCAGGCATGATGATACGGAACACGTTGCCGACCATGATGGTGCCGATGATCGCGCCGGTATGCAGGTAGGCACCGCGGCCGCTGAACACCAGGCTGAAGCCCCAGCAGGCGGCGATGATCAGCACGAACAGCACCGCACCGAGCAGGGCAGGGCGCTTGCCCAGTGGCGAGTCGCAGAGGAAGTCGTAGACGAACCAGCCGACGACCAGTGACCCGATACCGATCGCCACGCCCTCGGCACCACTAAGGGTGCTGCCCGGTGCCAGCAGGTACAGGGTCGGGTTCCAGTAGAACACCACGCACAGCAAGGCAATGCCGGACATCCAGGTGAAGTAGGCTTCCCATTTGAACCAGTGCAGGTTCTCGGGCATTTTAGGTGGGGCGAGCTTGTATTTTTCCAGGTGGTAGATACCACCGCCATGGATGGCCCAGAGGTCACCTGACAACCCATCGCGCGGGTTGCTTCGATTCAGGTGGTTCTCTAGCCAGACAAAGTAGAACGATGCACCGATCCAGGCCACGCCGGTGATCATGTGAACCCAGCGAATGCTCAGGTTCAGCCACTCGTGAAGGTGTGCTTCCACAGTATGTACCTCTTGCCGGTCACAGGCGCGGGCAGTGCCCTGGCATGACCGACCTTTTCTTATTGGTGGGGGTTGAGGATCAGCATCTGTTCCTCGCTGAAGTAATGCTCATCGCAGTTGTTGCCAGAACCACTGCGATCAACCACCAGGAAGTCATCCCGCTTTTCGATCGTCAGCACCGGGTGGTGCCAGACGCCGCGATGGTAATTGACGCCCTGCCTGCCGTTACTGCGGAAGGCGCGGACCAAGCCTGATACAGGTGCATCGCCAAGTGGCGCGACCACGATCAGAAAGGGGTTGCCGAGCAGCGGAATGAAAGCCTGGCTGCCCAGCGGATGGCGTTCGAGCATACGCACGGTCAGCGGCATCTCCAGCGCGTCGGCGCGGAAGATGCTGATGATCGCCTTGTCTTCAGGCTCGGCGGTCTCGACCGTGGCGAGCTTGTGAAAGCGCATGGTCGAGCCGTTGTTGATCATGAAGTGGTCGCTGCCGTCGGTTTCGATTACGTCACCGAAAGGGGCGAAGGCTTCTTTGGTCAGGGGCTCGATCATCAGGGTGCGCATGCGGTTATCTCTTCTATTGTTCGTTGTTCTTTAAAGAATCGTCGGTCGCTTACAGCTGTTGCAGGCGGAACAGGGCGATCTGGTTGATCTGCTTGAGTGCCTCGGCGAACTCGGCCTGAGCATCGTTGTGAATGCGCTGCTCGAACGAGGCCAGAATCTGATGCCTGTCACTGCCCTTGACGGCCATGATGAACGGGAACTGGAACTTGGCTTTGTACGCCTCGTTGAGCGAGGTGAAGCGAGCGAATTCCTCGGCGGTGCACTGATGAATACCGGCGCCGGCCTGCTCGTTGGTGCTCGAGGCGGTCAGTTCGCCCTGAACGGCGGCTTTGCCGGCCAGGTCCGGGTGGGCGTTGATCAAGGCCAACTGGTCGGCATGTGGCGCGCTCAGCAGGATGTCGCTCATGCGTTGGTGCAGCGTTTCCACCTGATCCAGTTCGTCCAGTTGACCGAGGTCGTAGGCTTTTTCCGCTACCCACGGCGAGTGCTCGTAGATGTCGGCAAAGGCTTCGATGAACGCGTCGCGGTCGAGGGTGGAAGGCTTAAGCGTGTTGAAGGCGGTCATCACAGAGTCTCTTTCTGATACGGATGGGTGGCCTGCCAGTGGCGTGCGATGTCGACGCGACGGGCGAACCATACCTGTTCGTGGCTCTTGGCGTAGTCGACGAAGCGCTTGAGCGCCGCCAGGCGCGCCGGCCGGCCCACCAGGCGGCAGTGCAGGCCGATGGAAAGCATCTTCGGCGCCTCGGCGCCCTCGGCGTACAGGACGTCGAACGCGTCCTTGAGGTACTGGTAGAACTGCTCGCCGCAGTTGAAGCCCTGGACCTGGGTGAAACGCATGTCATTGGTATCCAGGGTGTAAGGGATAACCAGGTGTGGCTTGCCCGTCGGGTTGTTCGGCTCCCAGTAGGGCAGGTCGTCGTCGTAGGTGTCGCTGTCATAAAGAAAGCCGCCTTCTTCCATGACCAGGCGACGGGTGTTGGGGCCGGTGCGGCCGGTGTACCAGCCCAGCGGGCGTTCGCCGGTGATCTCGGTCAGGATGCGGATGGCCTCGAGCATGTGCTCGCGCTCCTGGGCCTCGTCCATGTATTGGTAGTCGATCCAGCGATAACCATGGCTGCAGATTTCATGACCGGCCTCGACCATGGCGCGGATCACATCCGGGTGACGCTGGGCTGCCATGGCAACGGCAAAGATCGTCAACGGAATACCGCTGTCCTTGAACAGTTTCAACAAGCGCCAAACGCCTGCGCGGCTGCCGTATTCATAGAGTGATTCCATGCTCTGGTTGCGCACGCCTTGCAAGGGCTGGGCAGCGACCATCTCGGACAGGAAGGCTTCCGATTCCTTGTCCCCGTGCAGGATGTTGCGCTCGCCGCCTTCTTCGTAGTTGAGCACGAACGACAGCGCAATGCGGGCGTTACCTGGCCATTGCGGGTGAGGAGGGTTATTGCCGTAACCGATCATGTCGCGAGGGTAGTCAGCGCTCACTGCAGTCTTCCTTCTTGTACGTGTGGGCAGGGTGGCGGGCCGCGTCGCTGTGTCGCACCACCAGATGCCCTGATTGTATACAACTTATGAATTCTTTTGTAAGCCTGAATTTCCGTATTTCTGACTGGGTGTCGTGTTTGAATACCCTGCAAGAAACCTGCCCGTTTGGTCAGATATGTAGGATGGACTGGCTGCACCTTGCCTTTTGCCGGTTGGACGCCCAGCGTGGGAATGCATCAGCTGTGGGATCAAAAAAATTGTGTACAATCTTTCGTCGAAATGTCTTAATTGCCCCAATCCAAGGCGCGCATCGCCCCTGTTCAGGGCATCGACATGCGTGTTTGCACCAGGCGAACAAGAGGCGAGAAGCAGATGGGACGTTTGACCACGCACGTACTGGACGCAGCGCATGGCTGCCCAGGCAGTTCGATCAAAGTGGACCTGTACCGCGTCGACGGCAATCAGTTGACGCTGGTGACTACGGCCCAGACCAACCACGATGGCCGCGTCGATTCGCCTTTGCTGCAAGGCGATGACTACCGTTCGGGTGTTTACCAGCTGCAGTTCAACGCAGGTGATTATTACCGGGGCCGTGGCGTGGCACTGCCTGAGCAGCCGTTCCTGGATGTGGTGGTATTGCGTTTTGGCATCGATGCGCAGCAGGAGCACTACCATGTGCCACTGCTGATCTCGCCCTACAGTTACTCGACCTACCGTGGAAGCTAGTTGGTCGCTAGATGAATCTTCGTAGGTCCTTGCCCGCCCTCACACTGGCGGGCTTTTTTTATCCGGAATATTGTGTGCTCAGATGTAATGATGCTTTTACGCTAGCTACTGATACTTTTGTCAGTATCGCCGTCTGTTTAACGCTGCAACAATAATCGTGACCGCAGACGCGAATTTGGAGTGATCTCAATGAGCGCCCACAGAACGTATTCACCTTACGGTTATGTTCTCACCAGTCAAGAAGCTACCGGTTTCAATGGTGCCCATTTGGATGCGCTCACCGGTCATTACGTATTAGGCAATGGCTATAGATCCTACGATCCAGCTTTGATGCGTTTCCTAAGTGCAGACAGCGTGAGCCCATTCCACCACGGCGGCTTGAATGCTTACGCTTACTGTCTAGGTGATCCTGTGAACCAACAAGATCCAAGCGGCCACGGTGTTTGGGACGGCCTGCTGATGCGTGTCTTTGGCAGGCTGCAGGGGCGAAAACCGATGGCTTCCATAGAGCCTAGATATAATAGAGTTGTTGGATTTCACGCGACGGAGCGTTGGAATGTTTCTTCGTTGCAAAGCGGACTCAAGGCTGGCCATTCACGAGCAGGCCGGCAATCTTTGGGTGAGGGGACTTATTTCGGAAATACCTTGGAGAAGGTTTTACCGTACCAACGCCAAGCGATTGATGGTGCGATTCTCAAAGGCATGTTGAGGGATGATGTCAGCCTGGTCCCGAATGTGGGCTACAAAGCTGATCCGGGCGGAGTGATACTGATCAGACCGGCCGCCTATGACGTAATCAAGATGGTCCAGCAAGTTCCAGCAGGCGCGACGCATGTCAGCCTTCCCCTCACGGGCATTTTCGCTAGAAAAGAGATCACACAACGCTCAATAAGTCAGGGCGCCGAAGCGCCCGTTACTGCAAAGGATCGGATTAGAGAAACATAAACTTGGCAATGAAAATCGCACACAGCACCCATAGGCTGGCGGAGATTTCCTTGTACTTGCCAGTGCCTGCCTTTAGCGCCACATAGCTGATGAAACCCAGCGCAATGCCATCGGCCACCGAGAAGGTCAACGGCATCATGATCACCGTGACGATCGCCGGGATGCTGTCGGTCGCTTCGTCCCAGTTGATATGCGCCATGCTGCCCATCATCAGCATGGCAACGTAGATCAACGCGCCTGCGGTGGCGTAGGCGGGGATCATGCCGGCCAGTGGGGCGAAGAACATGGCGGCGATGAACAAGATGCCCACCACCACTGCCGTCAGGCCGGTACGGCCCCCGGCAGCCACGCCCGCAGCACTTTCCACGTAGCTGGTGACCGGCGGTACGCCAACCACCGCCCCGAACACGCTCGAGGCACTGTCGGCTTTCAGTGCCCTAGAGAGGTTTTCGATCCGCCCGTCCGGTGCCACCAGGTTCGCTCGCTGTGCCACCCCCATCAGCGTGCCGGCCGTGTCGAACATGTGCACGAAAAGAAACGCCAGCACCACGCTGATCATGCTCACGTTGAACACGCCTGCCACGTCCATGGCCATCCAGGTCGGCGCCAGGCTGGGTGGCATCGATACCACGCCGCCGAATTTGACCAGGCCCAGCCCCCAACCCGCCAGGGTGACGCCGATGATGCTGATCAAGATCGCACCGAACACCCGTTTGTAGCTGAGGATGGCGATCATCAGGAAACATACGGCCGCCAACAGCGGGCCTGGCTCGTGCAGCGAGCCCAGCTTGATCAGGGTGGCGGGGCTGTCGACGATGATGCCGGCGGTTTTCAGGCCGATTAGCCCGAGGAACAGCCCCACCCCGGCGCCCATGGCATGGCGCAGGCTCACAGGAATACTGTTGAGCAGCCACTCGCGCACCTTGGACAGCGTCAGGAACATGAACAGCACGCCTGAAATGAACACCGCGCCCAGCGCCGTTTCCCAGTTGTAGCCCATGGTGCCGACCACGGTATAGGTGAAGAACGCGTTGAGCCCCATGCCAGGCGCAAGGCCCACTGGCCAGTTGGCGTACAGCCCCATGAGCAGGCAGCCAAGGGCGGCGGCGATGCAAGTGGCGACGAAGGCTGCACCGTGATCGATCCCGGCATCGGCCATGATGTTGGGGTTGACGAAAATGATGTAGGCCATGGTGATGAAGGTGGTCACCCCGGCGATCAGCTCGGTCTTGACGGTACTGCCGTGTTGCCTGAGTTTGAAAAGACGCTCCAGCCAGCCCGTTGAAGGCGGTGAAGCGATGTCCAGCGTAGGGACTTCGGTTTTGCGGCTTTCCACAGCGAGTACTCCTCAAATCTTTCTTGTTGTTATGGAGCCCGTGGTCCTGAGCAATGCACTTGGCGGCTCCGCGAGGGTGACAACTATCCAATGGCACAGGGTTGCATGATGCATTGTTGACCGTAAGGTCAGGAAGTTGCCTGAGCGATTATGCTTTTGTGTACAAAGAATGCAAATACTGTTTTATGTTTTGTATGCCAAGCGTGCAGAACAATCGCTATATGCCTTAAAGCCCGCCTGCAGAAACGGCTCAGCCTGTGTACAATGACCGCATACTTTCCTTCGTGCCTCGAGAGCCCATGAACGAACAGCTGCAACCCCTGAAAAAACCCGCGCGTGCCGGCAAGGCTGGCCGCAGTGGTACCCAGGACGACATTGTCTATGCGCACATCTTCGAGGCCATCCTTGAGCAACGTCTTGCGCCGGGCACCAAGCTGAGCGAAGAGGCGCTGGGCGAGATCTTTGGCGTCAGCCGCACCATCATCCGTCGCGCCTTGTCACGGTTGGCCCATGAAAGCGTGGTGCTGTTGCGGCCCAATCGCGGGGCCGTCGTGGCCAGTCCTACGGTCGAGGAAGCGCGCCAGGTGTTCTTCTCGCGCCGCATGGTCGAGCGGGCCATCACCGAGCTTGCGGTGGAGCACGCCACGGCCGAGCAACTTGCCGAGCTTCGGCAGATGGTCCGCGAAGAGCGCGACAGTTTTTCCCGGGGTGATCGCGGCGCAGGCATCCGGTTGTCCGGCGAGTTCCACCTCAAGCTTGCCGAGGCTGCAGGCAACGCGCCGCTGGTAAGCTTCCAGCGCAGCCTGGTGTCGCAGACCTCGCTGATCATTGCCCAGTACGAAAGCGGCAACCGTTCCCACTGCTCCTACGACGAGCACATGCAACTGATCGATGCCATCGAGGCGCGTGATGCCACCCAGGCAGTAAGTTTGATGATGCATCACATGGATCACATCGACAGCAAGCTGAACCTGGATGAGGAAAGTGCCTCGGACGACCTGCATGCGGTGTTCTCTCACCTGCTGAAAAAGCCCAAGGTGGCGGTCAAGAACTGACCACCCCCGGGCTCGCCCGAAAACGCGACCCTCAGCCTTCGCGCTGATGCACGCAACGACCGGCCGCGTAGGTTTCACGAACCGTGCGGTCGTCGCCCAGCGTGGTCAGCACGAACAGCGTCTCCTCGATGCTTCTGGACTGCTGAATGCGGTAGTCCTGCAGGGGCGTGGACTTGTAGTCGAGCACCACGAAGTCCGCATCGTTGCCCGGCCGCAGGCTGCCGATGCGATCGTCCAGCCGCAACGCCCGCGCACCGCCCAAGGTGGCCAGGTACAGTGACTTGTAAGGGTGCAGACGCGCACCTTGCAGTTGCATCACCTTGTACGCTTCATTGAGCGTGTTGAGAAGCGAGAAGCTGGTACCGGCGCCTACATCGGTGCCCAGGCCGACGTTGACCTTGAAACGCTCCGCTTGCGGCAAGTTGAACAGCCCGCTGCCCAGGAACAGGTTGGAGGTGGGGCAGAACGCGACAGCCGAGCCGGTTTCTGCCAGGCGCTGGCATTCTTCGTCGCACAGGTGCACGCCATGGGCAAATACCGAACGCTCGCCCAGCAGTTCGAAGTGATCGTATACGTCCAGGTAGCCCTTCTGCTCGGGGAAGAGCGACTTCACCCAGTCGATTTCCTTGAGGTTCTCCGACAGGTGCGTATGCAGGTAGACGCCGGGATGCTCCTTGAGCAGTTGGCCGGCCCGTGCCAGTTGTTCGGGCGTGCTGGTCGGCGCAAAGCGCGGGGTCACGGCATAGTGCAGGCGACCCTTGCCATGCCAGCGCTCGATCAGCGCTTTGCTTTGGGCATAACCAGACTCGGCGGTATCGGTCAGGTAATCGGGGGCATTGCGGTCCATCATCACCTTGCCGGCGATCAGGCGCAGGTCCAGGCGCTCGGCTTGCTCGAACAGGGCGTTGACCGATTCGGGGTGCACGCTGCCGAACACCAGGGCCGTGGTGGTGCCGTTGCGCAGCAGCTCCTGAAGGAAGATCTTCGCGACGTGATCGGCATGGTCCTTGTCGGCGAATTGTTTTTCACATGGGAAGGTGTAGGTGTTCAACCAGTCCAGCAGTTGCTCTCCGTAGGAGCCGATCATGCCGGTCTGCGGAAAATGAATATGCGTGTCGATGAAGCCTGGGGTAATCAGCGCATCCTGGTAATGCTCTACGGGGATGTCGGCGTCCAGGGTCGGCAACAGGTCACTGGCATGGCCCAGGGCCTGGATGCGCCCGCCATCGATCACCAGCAGGCCGTCCTCGAAATACTCATGGGAAGCTTCCAGGCCCACTTCGGCCGGGTCGGCGATGCTGTGCAGGATGGCGGCACGGTAGGCTTTGCGGGTTACGGTCATATCTCACTCGTCAAATGGCTTGGCTGCGCCGTGAGGGCGGCAGCAACTGGGCAATGGGGCCGGCGTTGGCGGCAGCATCGTGCTGGCCGAAGCGGGCGTTGTAGGTGGCGATGATCTCGCCGGCGATGGACACGGCGATTTCGATGGGCAACTTGCCCTTGACCTCGGTCAGGCCCATCGGGCAACGCATGCGCGCTACCACGGCAGCGTCGAACCCGCGCTCGCGCAGGCGATGTTCGAACTTGGCCCGCTTGGTCTTCGAGCCGATCAGGCCGAACCAGTTGAATTCGTTGCGCTTGAGGATGGCAGCGGTCAGCTCCAGGTCGAGCTGATGATTGTGGGTCATCACGATGCAGTAGCTACCAGGCGGCAGGTCCGCCACCTCGTCGACCGGTTCGTCGCTTACCACGCGTGTGACCCCGGCAGGTATCAGGACAGGGAATTCCTGCTCACGCGAATCGATCCAGCGCACCCGACAGGGCAGCGCAGCCAGCAAGGGTACCAGAGCCCGACCCACATGGCCTGCGCCGAACACGGCGATCTGCGCCTGTACGGCGGCCATGGGTTCGAACAGCAGCACCGTCACCCCGCCACAGCACTGGCCCAGGCTGGCGCCGAGGCTGAAGCGTTCAAGGTGCGGGGTGCTGCGGTGTTCGTCGAGCATCTGCCGGGCGATGTGCAGCGCCTTGTATTCCAGATGGCCGCCGCCGATGGTGTCGTACGAGCCGGTGGCGCTGACGACCATCTTCGAGCCGGCGTTGCGCGGCGTAGAGCCGCGTTCCTCGATGATGGTCACCAGTACGCATGCCTCACCTCGGGCTTGATGCTCGGCAAGGGCGTTGATCCATTGATGCATGATGCAGATCCTCATGTCTGGTGGCCTGGTGGGGCCCTGTCACCGGCAAGCAACACATACCAACCCTGCGTTTCACGTGCAGGCGCCGGTTTGCCGGTAGAAGGGCCGCACCAAGCACCCACCCACCTTCAGTGATTCACAGTGTCCAGTTCCGGCACCGCGGGCTGCGCGGCAGCCCCCCCCTTGCGCATCTGCTCGCAGCCCCACAACACCCGTTCCGGTGTGGCAGGGGCATCGATGTTTGGCTGCACGCGGTAATCGGCCAGGCTTGCCACTGCATCCTTGATCGCGCACCAAGCGGCGATACCGAGCATGAACGGTGGCTCGCCCACGGCCTTGGAGTGAAACACGGTGTCCTCCGGGTTCTTGCGGTTCTCCACCAGCTTGACCCGCATGTCCAGCGGCATGTCGGCCACGGCCGGAATCTTGTAGCTGGCGGGTCCGTTGGTCATCAGCTTGCCCTTGGCGTTCCACACCAGCTCTTCGGTGGTGAGCCAGCCCATGCCCTGGATGAAGCCGCCCTCGACCTGGCCGATGTCGATGGCCGGGTTCAGCGAGTCGCCCACATCGTGCAGGATGTCGGCGCGCAGCATCTTGTACTCGCCGGTCAGGGTGTCGACGATCACTTCCACGCAGGCCGCGCCGAAGGCGTAGTAGTAGAAGGGGCGGCCACGTGCCTGGCTGCGGTCGTAGAAGATCTTGGGCGTGCGATAGAACCCGGTACTCGACAGCGACACCTGACCGAAATAGGCCTGCTGCACCAGCTGCTCGAAGCTGACGACCTGATCACGCACGCGCACGTGGCCATTGCGGAATTCGACGTCCTCTTCGGTGACCTGGTAATGCCTTGCCGCGAATTCGGTCAGGCGCTTCTTGAGGATCTCGGCTGCATTCTGGGCGGCCTTGCCGTTCAGGTCGGCCCCGCTGGAGGCGGCGGTGGGCGAGGTGTTGGGCACCTTGTCGGTGTTGGTGGCGGTGATCTGGATGCGACCTATGTCCACCTCGAACACCTGGGCCACCACCTGCGCGACCTTGGTGTTCAGGCCCTGGCCCATTTCGGTGCCGCCGTGATTCAGGTGGATGCTGCCATCGGTGTAGATGTGGATCAGCGCGCCTGCCTGGTTGAGGAAGGTGGCGGTGAACGAGATACCGAACTTCACGGGGGTCAGCGCCAGGCCCTTTTTCAGGATCGGGCTGGTTTCATTGAAGCGGCGGATGGCCGCCCGCCGTTCGGCGTAGTCGCTGCTGGCCTCCAGTTCGGCAGTCATTTCCTCGAGCATGTTGTGCTCGACGGTCTGATAGTAGTGGGTGACGTTGCGCTCGTCCTTGCCGTAGTAGTTGGCCTTGCGCACTGCCAGGGGATCGCGTCCCAGGTGACGGGCGATGTGGTCCATCACCTGTTCGATGGCGACCATGCCCTGCGGGCCGCCAAAGCCGCGGTAGGCGGTGTTCGACGCGGTGTTGGTCTTGCAACGGTGCCCGTGCACGGTCGCGTCGCCCAGGTAGTAGGCGTTGTCGGAATGGAACATGGCGCGGTCGACGATCGAGCCGGACAGGTCGGGGGAGTAGCCGCAGTTACCCGCCAGGTCGAGATTGATGCCGTGCAGACGACCCTGATCGTCGAAGCCCACGTCGTACTCGACGTAGAAAGGGTGTCGCTTGCCGGTCATGGTCATGTCTTCGACCCGTGGCAAGCGCATCTTCGTTGGCTGCCCGGTCAGGCGGGCGATGACGGCGCACAGGCAGGCCGGGCTCGCTGCCTGGGTCTCCTTGCCGCCGAAGCCGCCGCCCATGCGGCGCATGTCCAGCACCACTTTGTTCATGGGGACATCAAGCACTTCGGCCACCAGCTTCTGCACTTCGGTGGGGTTCTGAGTGGAGCAGTACACGATCATGCCGCCGTCTTCGGTGGGCATTACCGAGGAAATCTGCGTTTCCAGGTAGAAATGCTCCTGGCCGCCGATGTGCAAGGTGCCTAGCAGTCGATGAGGCGCGCTGGCCAGGGCCGCAGCGCTGTCACCGCGCTGATGGGTGTGGCTGTCGAGTACGAAGTGCCGCTTGCGCAGGGCCTCGACCACATCGAGAACCGGTTCCAGGTCTTCGTATTCGACGATGGCGGCCATGGCCGCACGGCGTGCGGTGTCCAGGTCACGCGCGGCGACGGCCAGGACCGGCTGACCGAAGAACTCGACCTTGTCGATGGCCAGCAACGGGTCGCCGGCCACCACCGGCCCGATGTCCTTGAGCCCAGGGATGTCTTCGTGGGTGATGGCGATGCGCACCCCTTCGAAGGCATAGCAGGGCGTGGTGTCGATGCGCAGGATGCGGGCATGAGCGCGGTCGGCGGTGCGCGCGTAGACGTGCAACTGGTTGGGAAACTCCAGGCGGTCGTCGATGTACGTCGCTTCGCCAGATACGTGCTTGTCGGCGCTGTCGTGCTTGACGCTGCGGCCAACCCCGGTGGTCAGTTCCTGGCGGAACAGGTCGGCCATTTCGGCCTGGCTCTTGGCTACAGGATGGTTAGACATAAGCGGTCACCCGGGTTTCGATGTGCGGCGTTTGCTGTTCGATGAAGTACTTGCGCAGCAGGTTCTGCGCGGTCAGCAGGCGGTACTGCTGGCTGGCGCGAAAATCGCTGAGCGGGGTGAAGTCCTCGGCCAAGGCCTGGCAGGCGCGTTCCACGCTGGCCTTGTTCCAGGGTTGGCCCAGCAACGCCGCCTCGCAGGCGCGGGCGCGCTTGGGAATGGCCGCCATGCCGCCAAAGGCGATCCGTGCACCGCTGACCACGCCGTGCTCGATGCTCAGGTTGAACGCTGCGCACACGGCCGAAATATCGTCATCCAGGCGCTTGGAAACCTTGTAGGCACGAAATGCCCAGTCCTGCCTGGCGCGCGGCACCAGGATCTTCTCGATGAACTCGCTGTCCTGGCGTGCAGTGATGCGGTAATCGATGAAATAGTTTTCAAGCGCCAGAGTGCGCTGTCGCTCGCCCTGGCGCAGGACCACCTGGGCATCCAGCGCGATCAGCAGGGGCGGGGAGTCACCGATGGGGGATGCGTTGCCGATGTTGCCGCCCAGGGTGCCCTGGTTGCGGATCTGCAGGGAAGCGAAGCGATGCAGCAGTGCGCCGAAGTCCGGGTACTCCTCGTTCAATGCCTCGTAGCAATCGGTAAGCGTGGTGGCGGCACCGATTTCCAGGTGGGTCGGGGTCTTGTCGACACGCTTGAGCTCAGCCACATGCCCGACGTAGATCATCACGGGCAGGGTCTTGTGGAACTGGGTGACTTCCAGCGCCAGGTCAGTACCGCCGGCCAGCAACCTGGCTTCGGGGTGCGAGCTGTAAAGGTCGGCCAGGTCGGCGACGGTCAGCGGCACCAGGCAGCGCTTGTCGCCGCTGTTGAGCTCGCCGGTCTGCGACGGTGCAATGGCCTTGAGGCGCGCGATGGTCTGCGCCTGCTGGGCGTCGAATTGGTCGCGGCAGGGCTGGCGGCAGCTCTGCTGCGCAGCGTCGAGGATGGGCCGGTAGCCTGTACAGCGGCACAAGTTGCCTGCCAGCGCTTCCTGGGCTTGGTGCAGGTCGGCGCCCTTGCTGTTTTTCTGCAAGGCGAACAACGACATGACAAAGCCCGGCGTGCAAAAGCCGCATTGCGACCCATGGCAGTCCGCCATGGCCTGTTGCACGCTGTGCAGCTGGCCTTGGTGCTTGAGGCCCTCGACACTGATCAGTTGTTTGCCATGCAGGCTGGAGACGAAGGTCAGGCAAGAATTGAGGCTGCGATAACGCAGGCCATCGTTGCCGGCGGCGTCCTGGGTCAGTTCACCGATCACCACGGTGCAGGCACCGCAGTCACCGCTGGCGCAACCCTCTTTGGTGCCGGGTTTGCCCAACTGCTCGCGCAAGTACTGCAGCACGGTCATGTTCGGGTCCAGGGCGTGCTCGCTGCGCAGCTCCTGGTTGACGAGAAACTGGATCACGGGGATGGCCTCGCAATGGTTTTATTGTTGTTGGGCCGACTCTAAGCAACACCTGCCGCGCCGGTCAATGGTTTTCTGACTCAAAGGTCAGGAAATTGCGCGACGGTTGGCCCACTCTTGTCAGTGACGCTTGATACAAGCATAGATCGCGCCGACTCGGCAGCTGTCCGGGCGGTCAAATAAACCCCCATACGCCGCTGCGCTTCGCAGGGACAAGTAGGCTACAATCGGCCCCCTTGTGCCCCGTTCAGTGATTTGAAGGAAAACCATGACGTTCAAGGCCCCGGACAGCCTCGCCGAGCAGATTGCCGATTACCTGGCCGAGCGCATCATCCGCGGCGAACTGGCGCCCGCAGAGCGGATCCAGGAACAGAAGGTGACCCAGGCGCTCAACGTCAGCCGCGGTTCGGTACGTGAAGCGCTGCTCATCCTCGAACGCCGTCACCTGGTAGCGATACTGCCGCGCCGTGGCGCCCACGTCACGGAACTGGACGAGCGCAGCGTGCGCAGCCTGTGCGCGCTCATGAGCGAGTTCTACATCCTGCTGGGCAATGCGGTTGCACAGCGCTGGCGCAGTGAAGACGAACTGCGCCCTTTTCTGGACATTCAGCAGCGCCTGAACCTGGCTCACGCAGCGCGTGACATCGAGGCTTTCGTTGCCGAAAGCTTCGAGGTGATGCGCGCCGCTTACCCGTTTGCCGACAACCCCTTCCTGCAGGAAACCGTAGAGAACCTGCAGCCAGCCATGAGCCGTGCCTACTACCTGTCTCTGGACCAGCGTCAGGCCAACATGGTCGATTACCTGGGGCTGTTCACCCACCTGCTCGAGGCGGTGGTGCTGCGCGACTTGCCGCGCATTCGCGACGTACTTACCGCCTATGGCCAGCGCAGTTGCGAACTGGTGCTGGCGGCGCTGGCCCGGCACTGACCGATGCGCCTGAAGTGCATTCGCCTGGCGGGGTTCAAGTCCTTCGTCGACCCCACCACCGTGAACTTTCCGAGCAACATGGCCGCCGTCGTGGGGCCCAACGGGTGTGGCAAATCCAACATCATCGACGCCGTGCGCTGGGTGATGGGCGAAAGTTCGGCCAAGAACCTGCGCGGCGAGTCGATGACCGACGTCATCTTCAACGGCTCCAGCGGCCGTAAGCCGGTCAGCCAGGCCAGCATCGAACTGGTGTTCGACAACAGCGAAACCACCCTGGTCGGTGAGTACGCCGCCTATGCCGAAATATCCATTCGCCGCAAGGTGACCCGCGACAGCCAGAACAGCTACTACCTCAACGGCACCAAATGCCGGCGCCGGGATATCACCGATATTTTCCTCGGCACGGGGCTCGGGCCACGCAGCTATTCGATCATTGAGCAGGGCATGATCTCCAAGCTGATCGAGGCCAAGCCCGAGGAGCTGCGCAACTTCATCGAAGAGGCAGCCGGCATCTCCAAGTACAAGGAGCGGCGCCGCGAAACCGAAAATCGTATTCGCCGGACCCAGGAAAACCTGGCGCGCCTGACCGACCTGCGCGAAGAGTTGGAGCGCCAGCTCGAACGCTTGCATCGCCAGGCCCAGGCCGCCGAAAAGTACCGTGAATACAAAGCGCAGGAGCGTCAGCTCAAGGCGCGTCTGGCGGCCCTGCGCTGGCGTGAGCTGGACGAACGGGTACGCCAGCGCCAGGCGGTGATCGGTAACCAGGACGTGTCCTTCGAAGCGCTCGTGGCCGAGCAGCGCAATGCCGATGCCAGCATCGAGCGGTTGCGCGACGGCCATCATGATCTGTCCGAGCGGTTCAATCAGGTGCAGGCCCGGTTCTACTCGGTGGCTGGCGACATTGCCCGGGTCGAGCAGAGTATCCAGCACGGCCAGCAACGCCTGCGTCAGTTGCAGGACGACTTCAAGGAAGCCGAACGCACCCGCCAGGAGACCGAATCGCACCTGGGCCACGACCGCACGCTGCTGGCGACCCTAGGCGAAGAGCTGGCCATGCTCGAGCCTGAGCAGGAGATGATCCTAGCTGCCGCCGAACAGAGCGCTGCGGTGCTGGAGGAGGCCGAGTCAGGCATGCACGGCTGGCAGGAGCAGTGGGACAGTTTCAACAGTCGCTCGGCCGAACCGCGCCGTCAGGCCGAAGTGCAGCAGGCACGTTTGCAGCAGTTGGAAGCCGGCCTGGAACGCCTGGCCGAGCGCCAGCGCAAGCTCGGCGAGGAACGCGCGCAGTTGGGCGAAGACCCGCAAGAAGCAGCCATTGTGGAGCAGGTAGAGCAGTTGGCCTGCAGCGAGTTGTCGCTCGAAGCGCTGCAGTTGGAAGAGCAAGCGATCGTCGAGCGCCTGGAAGCGGCGCGCCAGGCGCTGCAAGAGGCCGGGCTGGCCCAGCAGCAGGCCCAGGGTGATGCCCAGCGTCTAGGCGGGCGCCTGGCATCCTTGGAAGCGTTGCAGCAGGCAGCGCTGGACCCAGGTGCCGGTGTGGGTGAGTGGTTGCAAGCGCAGGGGCTGGCAGACCGACCCCGCCTGGCAGAGGGGTTGCGCGTGGAGCCGGGTTGGGAGCTGGCGGTGGAAACCGTGCTGGGCGCCGATTTGCACGCTGTTCTGGTGGACGATTTTGCGCCGCTGGACCTGGCGGGCCTGCAGCAAGGCGATGTGAGCCTGCTGCTCGCTGCTCCCGCCAGTCAGGCGCCGCTGCCCGATAGCCTGTTGGCCAAGGTAGAAGGCCGTGTCGACCTGGCGCCATGGCTGGGCCAGGTCAGGCCCGTGGAGGACCTGGCCCAAGCCTTGGCGTTACGCGCATCCCTAGCTGATGGGCAGAGCCTGGTAAGCCGCGATGGCTACTGGATCGGCCGGCACTACCTTCGCGTGCGTCGCGGCGCTGGCGGTGACAGTGGCGTGCTGGCGCGCGGCCAGGAGATCGAACAGCTCGAGCACCGCCAACACGAACAGCAGGCCGCCCTGCAGCAGCTTGACCAGCAATTGCAGGCGCTGCGTGAGCAGCAACAGCAGCTGGAAGCGCAGCGCGAGCAGGTACGCCGTCGCGCTCAGGAAGAAAGCCGCCTGCAAGGCGAGCTCAAGGCCAGCCTGTCGGCGAACCGTGCCCGCGCCGAACAGATCGCCCTGCGCCGTCGCCGCCTTGAAGAGGAACTGGCCGAGCTCGATGAGCAGCGTGCCCTGGAGCACGAGCAGTTGGGCGAGGCCCGGCTGCTGCTGCAGGATGCCCTTGAACTCATGGCCCAGGACACCGATCAGCGGGAGGTGCTGCTGGCCCAGCGCGACAGGCTGCGTGAAGGCCTCGATCGTATTCGCCAGCAAGCCAGACAGCACAAGGACCATGCCCATCAGTTGGCCGTGCGCCTGGGGTCGTTGCGCGCCCAGCATGACTCCACCCGCCAGGCGCTGGAACGTCTGGAATTGCAGGCGGCGCGTCTGAGCGAGCGACAAGAGCAGTTGAGCCTGAACCTGGAGGAGGGCGAAGCGCCGTTGGAGGAACTGCGGCTCAAGCTCGAAGAGCTGTTGGAGCGGCGCATGGGGGTCGACGAGGAAATGCGTCAGGCACGCGTGCAGATGGACGAGGCGGATCGCGAACTGCGCGATGCCGAAAAGCGCCGCACCCAGGCCGAGCAGCAGGCCCAACTGCTGCGCGGTCAGCTCGAACAACTGCGCCTGGAATGCCAGGGCCTCGAAGTACGGCGCACCACGTTGCAGGAGCAGTTGCTCGCCGACGGTTATGACCTGCAAGGCGTGCTGGCCACCGTCGAGCCTGAAGCCACCGAGACCAGTACCGAACAGGCGCTGGAGCAGCTCGACGCCCGTATTCAGCGCCTGGGCGCCATCAACCTGGCCGCCATCGAAGAGTACGAACAGCAGTCCGAGCGCAAGCGCTACCTCGACGCCCAGGATGCAGACCTGGTCGAGGCGCTGGAAACGCTCGAAAACGTCATTCGCAAGATCGACAAGGAAACGCGCCACCGCTTCAAGGATACCTTTGATCAGATAAATGCCGGATTGCAGGCACTTTTCCCAAAAGTTTTCGGTGGCGGCAGCGCTTATCTGGAACTGACGGGCGAAGATTTACTCGATACAGGGGTGACGATCATGGCGCGACCACCGGGCAAGAAGAACAGCACCATCCATCTGCTGTCCGGTGGCGAAAAAGCACTGACCGCCCTGGCGCTGGTGTTTGCCATTTTCAAGTTGAACCCCGCACCGTTCTGCATGCTCGATGAAGTCGACGCGCCGCTGGACGATGCCAACGTGGGGCGGTATGCCCGGCTGGTGAAGGAAATGAGTGAAAGCGTGCAGTTCATCTACATCACCCACAACAAGATCGCCATGGAAATGGCCGACCAGTTGATGGGGGTCACCATGCATGAGCCGGGCTGTTCTCGGCTTGTAGCCGTTGATGTGGAAGCGGCCATGGCGATGGTCGATGCGTGAAACCTGTAGTAGACGACACATTCTTCATTGAAATGCCCCTGTCATGTGAGACAGACGGTGTAAAGTTGTCTTTGGTCGTGCTAGCTTAATGTCACTCGTTTTTTGCGTGGGTAAAACGCCTGTCAGAACATAGGCTTGGCGCCACGTGTTAAAGGCCTTTGAAGCCTTTGTTTTCAGCATATTTATTAGAGGCACGGGATTACATGGAAATCGGTCTGCGCGAGTGGCTGATCCTGATCGGCATCATTGTCATTGCCGGCATTCTTTTCGATGGCTGGCGCCGTATGCGCGGCGGCAAGGGTAAGTTGAAATTCCGTCTGGACCGCAGTTATGCCAATGCGGCGGACGAGGAAGGCGGCGGTGCCGAAGTGCTCGGCCCACCCCGCGTGCTCGACACACACCGGGAACCTGAGCTGGACGAAACCGATCTTCCGTCGCTCAGCGCCTCGGATCGCGACCGCGAACGCGAGCCCAAGCCTGCCAAGGTCAGCAAGTGGCCAAAACGGGCGGCTCCTGCAGAAGCGCCGCGCGCCGATGCCGGCCTGAGCGCTCCCTCCCGCGAAGCGGACATCGTGATCGATGATGATGACCATTTTGCAGCAGACAATGGCCGCAGCCCAACGCCTGCCTCGGCCAGTAGCAGCGTCAAGGAGCTGCCGCCCGCCGAAGAAGTGTTGGTGATCAGCGTCATTTCCCGGGACGAAGGTGGGTTCAAGGGTCCGGCGTTGCTGCAGAACATTTTGGAGAGTGGCCTGCGCTTCGGCGAGATGGACATTTTCCATCGCCACGAAAGCATGGCCGGTCACGGCGAAGTGCTCTTCTCCATGGCCAATGCCGTCAAGCCAGGCATCTTCGACCTCGATGACATCGACCATTTCAGCACGCGTGCAGTGAGCTTCTTCCTCGGTTTGCCAGGCCCGCGCCATCCGAAGCAGGCCTTCGACGTGATGGTGGCGGCAGCTCGCAAGCTGGCCCATGAACTCAATGGTGAACTCAAGGATGACCAACGTAGCGTGCTGACGGCTCAGACCATCGAACACTACCGCCAGCGCATCGTTGAATTCGAGCGCCGCGCCTTGACCCAGAAGCGCTGATAAACCCAGACGAAAGAGCAGCCTCGGGGCGTGCTGGTCGGTTCAGGCGTTCTCGTCACCGAACAGGCTTCCGGCAAGCGAGCCCGCTTCGCAGTTGCACCATGACCTTTCTGGTCCTGGGTGCAGCCGTGAAGCGGGCTCGCTTGCCAGAGGCCGAAGTCGATGACGAGACCTTGATGTCCAGGCGCAGCCAGGCTGCTCTTTTGTTTTGCAAGAGAAGCTGAAAATGACCGCTGAAACCCGCATCCACGAACTGCGTGCAGAACTTGACCAGCACAACTACCGCTACTACGTGCTGGACGAGCCCAGCGTGCCCGATGCCGAGTACGACCGCCTGTTCAACGAACTCAAGGCGCTCGAAGCCGAGCATCCTCATCTGGTTACCCCTGACTCACCCACTCAGCGTGTAGGCGGCACGGCACTCGCCGCGTTCAGCCAGATTCGCCATGAAGTGCCCATGCTCAGCCTGGGCAACGCCTTCGAAGAGGCCGACTTGCGCGAGTTCGGTCGTCGCGTGACCGATGGGCTCGATCAGCCAGGGGCAGTGGATTTTAGCTGCGAGCCCAAGCTCGACGGCCTGGCGGTCAGCCTGGTCTACCGGGAGGGTCACCTTGTGCAGGGCGCCACGCGAGGCGACGGCACCACCGGCGAGGACATCAGCGCCAACGTGCGTACCGTGCGCAATATTCCCCTGAAGCTGCATGGCGAAGGCTGGCCGGCGGTGCTGGAAGTGCGCGGTGAGGTATTCATGAGCAAGGCCGGCTTCGACCGGCTCAATGCGTCCCAGGCCGACAGCGGAGGCAAGACCTTCGCCAACCCGCGCAATGCCGCGGCAGGCAGCCTGCGTCAGCTGGATTCCAAGATCACTGCAAGTCGCCCGCTGGAGTTCTGCTGCTATGGTGTCGGCCAAGTGTCCGCACCTGTGGCCGACAGCCACATCGGCACCCTGGAGCAGCTCAAGGTGTGGGGCTTGCCGATCAGCCGTGAGCTCAGGCATGCGGCCGGGATAGAAGAGTGCCTTGAGTACTACCGCGACATCGGTGAGCGGCGCAACAGCCTGCCTTACGAGATCGACGGTGTGGTGTTCAAGGTCAACAGCCTCGCCGCGCAGCGCGAATTGGGCTTCCGTGCCCGCGAGCCGCGTTGGGCAATTGCCCATAAATTCCCGGCGATGGAAGAGCTCACCGAGGTGCTGGATGTCGAGTTCCAGGTAGGGCGCACCGGTGCGGTGACGCCGGTTGCGCGGCTCAAACCGGTGAAGGTCGCTGGTGTCACGGTGTCCAACGCCACCTTGCACAACATGGACGAAATCGCACGCCTTGGCCTGCGCATCGGCGATACGGTCATCATCCGTCGCGCCGGGGATGTGATTCCGCAGGTGATGCAGGTAGTGCTAGAGCGCCGTCCCGAGGGTGCGCGCGAAGTGCAGGTGCCCAGCGAGTGCCCGGTATGCGGCTCGCACGTCGAGCGTACGCAGCTGGTCAAACGCAGCAAGGGCAGGGAAGTCACCAGCGAGGGTGCGGTGTACCGCTGCGTCGGCCGCCTGGCGTGCGGGGCCCAGCTCAAGCAGGCGATCATCCATTATGTGTCGCGCCGAGCCATGGACATCGACGGGCTGGGTGAGAAAAGCGTGGAGCAACTGGTGGATGAGGGCTTGATTGCCTCGCCCGCCGATCTGTACACGCTCGAATTCGACCAGGTCGTCGGGCTTGAAGGCTTTGCCGAGGTGTCCAGCCGCAAGCTGCTGGAAGCGATCGCCGCCAGCAAGCAACCCACCTTGGCTCGCTTCATCTATGCCTTGGGCATTCCAGATGTCGGCGAAGAAACCGCCAAGGTGCTGGCCCGTTCGTTGGGCAGCCTGGCGCGTGTGCAACAGGCTCTGCCGCAGGTCCTTACCTACCTGCCGGACATCGGGCTGGAAGTGGCCCATGAGATCCACAACTTCTTCGAAGACGAACACAACCAGAACGTCATTCGGCAATTGCTCGACAGCGGCATGCAGCTGCAGGACGAAGGCGAGCTGGCGGCCGAGTTTGCCGCCAGTACTACCTTGGCCGACATGCTCGCTAAGCTGGATATCCCTTCGGTAGGGCCGACCGGCGCGCAGAAACTGGTAACGCGCCTAGACAGCCTGGACAAGATCATCGCCGCCGATGGCATCGATCTGCGTCAAGCGTTGAACACCCGCCAGGCAGAGGCTGTGCGCGAGTTCTTCCGAAATGAAGCCAATCAGCGACTGGCGCATGCCATCGAGGCGCAATTGCTGGCCTTCGGCATGCATTGGCGCAGCGAGAAGAAAGTCTCCGAAGGGCTGCCGCTGGCCGGCCAGACGTGGGTGCTGACCGGTTCGCTGGAAGGCATGAGCCGGGACATCGCCAAGGAAAAACTCGAAAGCCTGGGGGCGAAGGTGGCGGGGTCCGTTTCTGGCAAGACCCATTGCGTGGTGGCAGGCCCAGGGGCAGGGTCCAAGTTGGCCAAGGCCAGCGAGTTGGGCGTGAAGGTGCTCGATGAGGAGGCCTTCGTGGCGTTCCTGGCCAAACAGGGCATCGCCATCTGATAAGCCGAGCGCGTTTTGGCCCGCCGGGCCATTGCCGGCATAGGCTACCTGCCCAGTTGCAGGCCCTGGACCGGTGGCGGGGCAGCGGTGTTTCACTTCGTGGCGCCCCGCCTGGCCAGACAAGTCATTGAGAAATGATGACTTTTTCTGCCGCAGAGGTTGTATCTGGCCCCAGGACCGGTACAATGGCGCCACTCGCTGTTCAGCGAGACATGTAGTGGTGGCCCTGTCGGTCCTCCCGCATTGATTACCCGTTAACCTGGTCAGGCCCGGAAGGGAGCAGCCATAGCGGGAACATCGAGTGCCGGGGTGTGGCTGGCGGGGCCGCCTCCATTTCAGGCCCAGAATCTACAGGGCCCTGAACTGCAAGAGATCCTCATCAGTCATTCGCAACGTCAGCCTATTCCAGTCGTCTGGATCTGGGTCAGCATGCTTTTGCCATACGGCGCTTTCTCCGACTGCTTGATCGGCACATGACCCGTTGTAATTCAGGGCTTGTTGGCGTCACGGATCTGCGCGCAGGGCATGGTAACGCTGCGCACACGAACGATGGGTGCGCAGCATCAGACCATGGGTTTACTGCGATTTAGCCAGTCTGCACTTTTGCAGGTGAGCTTTACCCACGCTTTCAGGCACGACTTCCAACTTCGCGCCGCCCACGAAGACACCAACTTTGATTGATTGGCGCACGTAATAATTTTTCCCACCGACCGCCATCAAGTCGATGACATTGTCACTGAATTCCGATTCGGTACCGATCTTGTGCAGCCCTGGCGTGATCAGACGATAGAAGTAGACCCGGTTGGCGGTTTGTCCCACGATCTTCCCATCGACAGTGACGACTTTTCGCAAGGCCTTGCCGACAAAATTGTCACGGTAGATATAAAGCCCGGCCTGATCGGCAGGCGGTGCAGCAAATGTCTTGAGTGCAGCGTCAGCTTCCGGGCTCTCCATGGGTACGGAAGCGCAGCCGGTCAGAATGGCCACACTGATGGCAGCCGCGAACAGCTTGATGCGTGACAGCATCGTGATTTCCTTGTCGATAATGAATAGTGAATGATCAGCTTGTCGCTGCATCATTGATATCATTATGACATGTCACGATGGTGTACATCGAGCCGTCACAGGCGGTGAGTAAGCGCTGGACTCATTGCCTACGTTTGCGCCTTGCACCGGTTGCGGCCATCAGGGTGTTCGACTCGGCGCCATGTGCGGACCTCGCCGCAGCCACTGCCATCCATCGGCGAAACGTCGGGCATGCCAGATGATCCTCAGCAGGGCACTGTGCTGCATGCCGAAGGCCTTTGCTCATCGCCTGCAATCGCTTGATCCGGCGATCGAGCTCATCGGCCTTGGCCACCAGTTGCTGCCGGTCGACCTGAAAATCCACGAGCATGGTGCTTATCTCATCCAGCGAGAAACGGGCAGCCTGACCCAACGCTATCAATGCGAGCCTGTTGGCCACATCGGCTGAAAACTGGCGACGTTGGCCGTGTTCGCCATGGGCCTTGAGCAAACCCTTCTTCTGGTAATAACGCAGCGTGGAAGACGGCACCCCCGTGCGCCTGGCGACATCCGCAATGTCCATGCGAACCCCTTGACTTGAAGTCGACTTCAACTTGCATGCTGCCTGGCATGGTCACCAACGTCAAATGAGAGGGGAGCGTCATGGTCGTGAGTGCAAATGGGCTTGCAGCACTATTCATCGGCGTCGGCGCGACACTGATACTGGACGGCTGGTCTGCTCTGTCGAGGCGGCTTGGCGCTACCACACTCGATTACGCCCTGGTCGGGCGCTGGGCTGGGCATGCACTGCGGGGTCGCGGGTGGCACCAGGCGATCCGCCAGGCCGCGCCCGTCAGGGGCGAGCGGGCATGGGGCTGGGCGCTTCATTACGCCATTGGCGTGGCGTTCGCGTGGTTGCTGATCATGGGCGCTGGGGACGATTGGCTGGGCGCGCCGACCCTGTGGCCGGCATTGGCCGTGGGCGCAGGTACGGTTCTGGCCCCCCTGTGCGTGATGCAGCCAGCCATGGGCATGGGTTTCTTCGCCTCTCGCACGCCTCGGCCGTGGCGAGCACGCTTCAAGAGCTTGATGAACCATGTGGTATTTGGTGCTGGGTTGTACCTGACAGCCTTGGTGCTGTAGTGTCCGAGCACGTATCAGGCACCCGTCGCGGTCGGTTGGGACGGTTCGGTGCTGCCATACCGTTGCAGCAATCGCTCCATTTCCCCGCTCTGCTTGATGCGCACCAAGGCTCGCAAGAATGCCTGTGCGGGAATCTCAGGGGCATTGCGCACCAGGCAGCCCAGGTCCTGCTCGTCCAGTACCGCCAGTGCTTGCAGCTGCGCATTGGTTTGGCGATTGAACCACTGCAGTGACAGCTGGTTGCTAATGGCATACCGGTATCGACCCGCCTGCAGCTTTTGCAGTGCCAGCTCCTGGCTGCGGCTGTCTTCCCGATAGAGCCGGTGGGCCGTTAGCAGGGGCTCCAAGGTGGTGTAGGTATAGCCCAGTACAGTGCCGATGGGCTGGGGCGGCAACCGTTGTGGCGAAATGGGGCCGCCTTCGCCGACTCGGCCTACCAGCACGTCGCGCTGGTGTATCAGTGGCACGCTCCAGATAAAGTCCTTCGGTCGCTCCATCAACCACTGGCCGCTGACGTAGCAGCGCACATCGATATCGCCCTGATTCATGGCTTCTTCCAGGCGCAGCCGCGCCATTACATGATATTCGGCGCGCGCACCGGCGGCCTTGGCGGCGGCCTCCATCACATCGAAAAGCAAACCCTCCACCGGCTGGCCATTTTCAATGCGTATCAGCGGCATGCTCCAGCTTTCGGCTACCGAAAAGCGCAGTATTGGCTGCTCGGCCAGGGTGTGAGCCGACCAGAAAAGAAACAAAGCCAGCAGGGTTCGCAACGCAGGTCCTCCGTGAGCCGCTGTCCATCGTTGCGCCCAGGCCAGTCAGGCAGTGCAATTTTGCCCCCGCTCCGCTAGCATTAGCGATCTTCCGCTCGATCAGGCTACGATGGTTTTTCGATGAGTTATCAGGTTCTTGCACGTAAATGGCGTCCGCGCTCGTTTCGCGAAATGGTCGGCCAGGCCCATGTGCTCAAGGCCTTGATCAACGCGCTGGACAACCAGCGCCTGCACCATGCCTACCTGTTCACCGGTACGCGCGGCGTAGGCAAGACTACCATTGCGCGCATCATCGCCAAATGCCTGAACTGCGAAACCGGGATCACCTCGACACCCTGCGGTACCTGCTCGGTCTGCCGGGAAATCGACGAAGGGCGCTTCGTCGACCTGATCGAGATCGACGCTGCCAGCCGCACCAAGGTAGAGGATACCCGCGAGTTGCTGGACAACGTGCAATACGCGCCGAGCCGTGGGCGCTTCAAGGTCTACCTGATCGACGAAGTGCACATGCTCTCGACTCACTCCTTCAACGCCCTGCTTAAAACGTTGGAAGAGCCGCCGCCCTACGTCAAGTTCATCCTCGCCACCACCGACCCGCAGAAACTGCCGGCCACCATTCTCTCGCGCTGTCTTCAGTTCTCCTTGAAGAACATGAGCCCGGAGCGGGTGGTGGAGCACTTGAGCCACGTGCTGGAAGCCGAGAGCGTGCCGTTCGAGCCCGATGCATTGTGGTTGCTCGGCCGGGCTGCCGATGGCTCGATGCGTGATGCCATGAGCCTGACCGACCAGGCCATCGCCTTCGGTGAGGGCAAAGTGCTAGCCGCCGATGTACGCGCCATGCTCGGTACCCTGGACCATGGCCAGGTGTACGGGGTGCTGCAGGCGTTGCTCGAAGGCGATGCGCGCGCGTTGCTCGAGGCGGTGCGCAACCTGGCCGAGCAGGGGCCCGACTGGGCCGGCGTGCTGGCCGAAATGCTCAATGTGCTGCACCGTGTGGCCATCGCCCAGGCGCTGCCCGAGGCGGTGGACAACGGGCAGGGCGATCGAGAGCGTGTCCTGGCCCTGGCCGCGGCGTTACCGGCCGAAGACGTGCAGTTCTATTATCAGATGGGCCTGATCGGGCGGCGTGACCTGCCCTTGGCGCCGGACCCGCGCGGCGGTTTTGAGATGGTGCTGCTGCGCATGCTGGCGTTCCGCCCGGCCGACGCCGACGACGCTCCCAGGCCTGTGCTAAAGCCAGTGGGGATCAGCCAGGCCACAGCTGATTCCGCCGAACCGGTGGCATGCTCGGCAGCGGCTGCCCAAACGGTGGCCGAGACGGTTTCGCCAGCGCTGCAAACGCCAGCCCCAGCTATCGAGGTTCCACCGCCGGCAACGGCCGACCATGAGCCCGAAGCCGAGCGCGACCGTGAACTCGAGGCAGAGATCACGGCCATTTCAGTGCCCGAGCCGGTCGCGCCGGTCGTAGACTTGCCTTGGGAGGAGCCTGCCGCACCGGCCATGCCAGAGCAGCAGCCACAGCCAGCCCCTGCGCCCGCTCCTGCACGGCCTGCGCCTGTGCAGCCAGCCGCTGTTGCCCACGAAGAGGTCCCGCCGTTCGATCCCGGCGCCTACATCTCGGTGGGCATGGACCGCGACGATGAGCCACCGCTCGATGAAGACTACTATGCCGGCGAGAGCGATCCGGTCGGCTTCAGCTACCTCGACGAGTTGGCTGAACACGTTCAGGAGCAACCCCAGGCCACTGCCGAACCGCTGCCGGCTGCCCAGCCGGCGACGGGGCTTGCCCTGCAATGGCTGGAATTGTTCCCGCAGTTGCCTGTCTCTGGTATGACAGGCAACATCGCCGCGAACTGTACGTTGATCGCTGCCGAGGGTGATGACTGGCTCCTGCATCTGGATCCGGGGCAGGGTGCGCTGTTCAACGCCACCCAGCAGAGGCGCCTGAACGAGGCGCTCAACCAGCACCTCGGGCGAACCCTGAACCTGCGCATCGAGCTGATCCGTCCCGAGCAGGAGACCCCCGCCCAGGCAGCGGCCCGCAAGCGCCTCGAGCGCCAGCACGAAGCCGAGGCATCGATCGAGGGTGACCCGCTGATCCAGCAGATGATCAAGCTGTTTGGCGCCAAGGTGCGGCACGATACTATTGAGCCTGTAGAGGCCCTGGCCAGCCAGGGCCAGTAACGGATAACCATGCGGCCAGCCCCGTGCCAGGCCGCATCACATGACCCAATCGAGGTATCTCCCCATGATGAAAGGTGGCATGGCCGGCCTGATGAAGCAGGCCCAGCAGATGCAGGAAAAGATGCAGAAAATGCAGGAAGAACTGGCCAACGCGGAAGTCACCGGCCAGTCCGGCGGCGGTTTGGTCAGCGTGGTGATGACCGGTCGCCATGACGTCAAGCGCGTGAGCATCGACCAGAGCCTGATGTCGACTGAAGAAGACGACAAGGAAGTGCTCGAAGACCTGATCGCTGCGGCCCTGAACGATGCGGTTCGCAAGATCGAACAGAGCAGCCAGGAAAAGATGGGCGGCATGACTGCCGGCATGCAGCTGCCTCCGGGCTTCAAGATGCCATTCTAAGCTTCAAGGCTTCCTGAAACCGTCGCTGGTAACAGCGGCGGTTTTTTTATGCTCGCCGTGCCGATTTGACGTCACACCCCATGGTGGGTATAAACCGCCTCTTAATGACTTGTCAGGCGTTTCCCATGAGCTTCAGCCCTCTCATCCGCCAGCTGATCGACGGCTTGCGCATCTTGCCCGGCGTTGGCCAGAAAACCGCGCAGCGCATGGCCCTGCAACTGCTCGAGCGTGACCGTAGCGGCGGCCTTCGGCTGGCCCAGGCGTTGACTCAGGCCATAGAAGGGGTAGGGCACTGCCGTCAGTGCCGTACTTTGACCGAGCAGGATCTGTGCCCACAGTGCGCCGATCCACGGCGTGACGACACCCAATTGTGCGTGGTGGAAGGGCCGACGGATGTCTATGCAGTCGAGCAGGCGGGTTACCGCGGGCGTTATTTCGTGCTCAAGGGGCATCTGTCACCGCTCGACGGGCTTGGCCCGGAGGCCATCGGCATTCCGCAGCTGATGGCTCGCATTCAGGAGCAGGGGACGTTCACCGAAGTCATCCTCGCGACCAACCCTACGGTGGAAGGCGAAGCCACGGCTCACTACATTGCACAGTTGCTGGCCGAAAAGGGCCTTGTCGCCTCGCGGATCGCCCATGGCGTACCTTTGGGCGGTGAGCTGGAGCTGGTGGATGGCGGCACGCTGGCCCATGCCTTTGCAGGCAGGCGACCCATTTCGCTGTGAGGCGCCGCACTGGCCGCGAAGAGTCACGCAGCGGCCCCCAGGATTTCAGCTTCGCAGCTCGTAGTGTCGGGGCCGCCATGCGGCCCATCGCGGCACAAGGCCGCTCCCACCCGGAAATTGGTACCCTGCAGGTGCAGTCCAAGACAGTTGCCTCCCGGAATCGGTAGCCTTCAAGTGCGGAGCAAGGCAATTGCCTCCCGGAATCGGTAGCCTGCAGGTGCAGTCCAAGACAGTTGCCTCCCGGAATCGGTAGCCTTCAAGTGCG
>CAURYQ010000011.1:0-61153 GCA_963529135.1 uncultured Pseudomonas sp.
GGGTCGGGTAGTCCATGATCTTGACGTCGAGCACGGTGGTCAGGCCACCCAGGCCTTGGGCGCCGATCCCCAGCTGGTTGACCTTCTCGAACAGCTCCAGGCGGATTTCTTCCAGGCGGTTCTGTGGACCGCGCGCCTTGAGCTCATGGATGTCGATGGACTCCATCAGCACTTCCTTGGCCATGACCGCGGCTTTCTCGGCGGTGCCACCGATGCCGATGCCCAACATGCCAGGTGGGCACCAGCCAGCGCCCATGGTCGGAACGGTCTTGAGCACCCAGTCGACGATGGAGTCGGACGGGTTGAGCATGGCCATCTTGGACTTGTTTTCCGAACCACCGCCTTTGGCTGCGACATCCACCTCGACCTTGTCGCCAGGGACGATCGAGTAGTGAATGACGGCCGGGGTGTTGTCCTTGGTGTTCTTGCGGGCCCCGGCCGGGTCGGCCAGGATCGAGGCGCGCAGCACGTTTTCAGGCAGGTTGTAGGCGCGGCGCACACCTTCGTTGATCATGTCGTCGACGCTCAGGGTGGCGCCGTCCCAGCGCACATCCATGCCCACGCGCACGAACACGGTGACGATGCCTGTGTCCTGGCAGATTGGCCGGTGACCGGTGGCGCACATGCGCGAGTTGATCAGGATCTGGGCGATGGAGTCGCGCGCAGCCGGCGACTCTTCGCGCAGGTAGGCCTCGTGCATGGCCTGGATGAAATCGACGGGGTGGTAGTACGAGATGAATTGCAGGGCGTCGGCAACGCTCTGAATCAGGTCGTCTTGCTTGATCACGGTCATGCAGCGCGCTCCTCTTAAAGACGGGAACATTCATTGAGACGCTCGACGGAGCCGACCAGCCTGTCGAAACGCCTTGCAAAGGCGCGCCGACAGCCTGCCGACGCAAAAAGGCGCGGCAGTATAGCGCGCCTGCCCCCGTGAAACACCTGCGAGTGGTCAGGACCATGGTCTGGCCTGCGGCCGGCATCCTTTTTGCTGCTTACCCATGGTGCAGGGCTTAGAATCGACGGGCGCACGGTTGCGTCCAATGGCACAGGAAGGTTTGAAGAGGTGGTTGAACATGCCCGAACTTAGCGTGGGCAAGCGTTGTTGGACGGTACCGACCGGCGCCAACTTGCTCGACGCCTTGAACGAGGCGGGGCTCAATGTGCCCTACAGCTGCCGGGCTGGCAGCTGCCACGCCTGCCTGGTGCGCTGCCAGGACGGGGTGCCGCTCGACGCCCTGCCGCAAGCCTTGGCGCTGGACCGGCATGCGCTGGGCTGGCGGCTGGCGTGCCAGTGTCGCGTGGTCGAGGACCTGCGTGTGGACGTGTTCGATCCTTTGCACGATGGCGTGGCGTGCGCCGTCAGCACGCTGGATTGGTTCGGCGATGTACTGCGGTTGCGGCTGCGGCCTGAACGCAGCGTGCGCTACCAGTCGGGCCAGCATGCGGTGCTCTGGTTGGGTGGGGTGGCGCGTCCGTATTCGCTAGCCAGTTTGCCGGGTGAGGACGATGACCTGGAGTTTCACATCGACTGCCACCGGCCGGGCGCGTTCTGCGACCAGGTGCGTGGGCTGGAGGTGGGCGATGAGTTACGCCTGGGCGAGGTCAGGGGCGGGGCATTGCATTACGACCTTGACTGGCAGGACCGGCCCTTATGGCTACTGGCGGCCGGTACCGGGCTTGCACCCCTGTGGGGCATCGTGCGCGAGGCCCTGCGCCAAGGGCATCGGGGGGCGATCAGGTTGTTGCATGTGGCGCGCGACCCTACGGGGCATTACTTGTCGACGCCTTTGCAGCAGCTGCCGGGGGTGGACGTGGAACTGGTGGTGGCAGCGCAGCTCGATGAGGCGCTGGCGGCATGGCGGCCGTCATCACGGCAGACGGTCGCTCTGCTGTGTGGCGCACCTGCCAGCGTCGAGCGGTTTGCCCGGCGTCTATTCATCGCCGGCGTGCCGCGCGGTCAGGTGTTCGCAGACAGCTTTGCCGAGCATGCTTGAGCAGGCCTGCCCGCTGGCTGGCCAGGGTCGTGACAAGGCCGCTTCAGCACGCCGGAGCGTGCCTGAAACGGCCCTGGTTGATCAGCCGATCAGCCGACCAGAGGGTCACCGACATGCAGGATCTTCATGCCGTTGGTCCCGCCGATGGTGTGGTAGCTGTCGCCTTTGGTGAGGATCACCCAGTCGCCTTGCTCCACCAGGCCACGCTTGAGCAGCTCGTCCACGGCGGCCTGGCTGACCTTGTCGGCCGGCAGCGATGCCGGGTCGAAGTCGATCGGGTACACGCCCCGGAACATCGAGGCACGGGCCTGGGTGGCGCGGTGCGGAGACAGGGCGAAGATCGGTACGTGCGAGCGCAGGCGCGACATGATCAGCGGGGTATAACCGCTCTCGGTCAGGGCGATGATCGCCTTCACACCCGGGAAGTGGTTGGCAGTGTACATCGCGGCCAGGGCGATGCTCTCGTCGCACCGCTCGAACGTGGTGTGCAGCCGGTGGCTGGAACGCTGGCTGGTCGGATGCTTTTCGGCACCCAGGCAGATGCGCGCCATGGCCTGGACCGCTTCGATCGGGTAAGACCCTGCCGCGCTTTCGGCCGACAGCATCACGGCATCGGTGTTGTCGAGCACGGCGTTGGCCACGTCGGACACTTCGGCGCGGGTCGGCATCGGGTTCTGGATCATCGACTCCATCATCTGGGTCGCGACGATCACCGCCTTGTTGTTGCGGCGGGCGTGCTGGATGATCTTCTTCTGGATCGCGATCAGCTCGGCATCGCCGATTTCCACGCCCAGGTCGCCACGGGCCACCATCACGGCGTCGGAAGCGGCGATCAGGCCATCGAGAGTCTCGTCGTCGGCCACGGCCTCGGCGCGTTCGATCTTGGCCACCAGCCAGGCGCTGCCACCGGCTTCGTCACGCAGCTGACGGGCGTATTCCATGTCCTTGGCGTCGCGTGGGAAGGACACGGCCAGGTAGTCCAGGTCCATTTGCGCCGCGAGCTTGATGTCGGCCTTGTCCTTTTCGGTCAGGGCCGGCGCGGTCAGGCCGCCGCCACGGCGGTTGATGCCTTTGTGGTCCGACAGCGGGCCACCGATCAGTACCACGCAGTGCAGGGCATCGGCGGTCGCGGTTTCGACGCGCATGACCACCCGACCGTCGTCGAGCAGCAGTTCGTCACCCACGCCACAGTCCTTGACCAGGTCCGGGTAGTCGATCCCGACCACCTCCTGGGTGCCTTCGGTCAACGAGTGGGCCGTGGAGAACGTGAAGCGGTCACCGGCCTTGAGCTCGATGCGCTTGTTGGCGAACTTGGCGATACGGATCTTCGGACCCTGCAAGTCGCCCAGCAGCGCGACATGACGACCGAGCTTGGCGGCGATGTCACGGATCAGCCGGGCACGGGCCTTGTGCTCGTCCGGAGTGCCATGGGAGAAGTTCAGGCGTGCGACGTCCAGGCCCGACAGAATCAGCTGTTCGATCACGTCCGGCGAGTTGCTGGCCGGGCCCAGGGTGGCGACGATTTTGGTACGGCGGATGGTCATGCACAGACTCCTATAGTGAAGCGCAGCGAAAGGCTACTCCTGAATCGGGCTGTAGTCATCGTTAGGTTGCACTACGTGACTTTGGAAAACTGTGCAGGTGACAGTCGAGCGGGCATTGGTCGCACAGATGCACGCGCCGCGGCTGATCGCTGAAGAATCTCGCGTGGCGGCCGATACGCTGTTCAGCAAAGGAGACTCCCATGCGCATGCTGATCGTTTTAGCCCTGGCGGCCAGTGCCGTCGGGTGCACCCGCTGGTCCATGGACCACCACCTGAACAATGCCTACCGTGCCTATGATCGCGGTGACTGCCAGCGGGTGATGCTGGAGCTGTCCCAGGTCGACCGCACCAGTCGCGCCCGGCCGTTCATTCATCCGGAAGTCGCGCTGCTGCGCGGGCAGTGCCTGGAGCGGCAAGCGTTGTACGTGGATGCCGCGCAGACGTACCAGTACCTGATTCAGCGTTACCCGGGCAATGAATACGCCTATCGCGCACAGGCGCGCCTGCAGACCCTGGAGAAACTGGGCCACTACCGCGGCGGCGAACCTGCGGTGACCAGGCCGGCGACGACCGCACCTTGGCGCTAATGCCAAGGTGTGTTGTATTGGAGGCGAGATTTGCCGCACCTTGAGCTAACCTGTAACTCACGTGTTACAACAACCGCTATTACCAGGCATTGCTGGCCTCGCGCACGGACAGACCTTGACCCTATTCAACAAACGACACATCGATCGCCACCAGCTGCCCTTTGTCCTGAAGGTGTTCAATCGCTTCACCGGCCAGGAGATGGGCCAGTTGGGCAACGCCTCGGAGAACGGCATGATGCTGATCAGCGAACTGCCGGTCATGGTAGGGCCTGATTACGAGTTGCAGTTGCGTCTGCCGTTGGCCGGCGGCGGGCATCAGTTCGTCAATCTGACAGCCAGTTGCCTGTGGTGCCGCGAGGATCAGACGCCTGGGTACTACGACTCAGGCTTCATGCTGCTGCAGGCGCCTCGCGAATACGATGAGTTCGTGCGCTCCTTGCAGGAATACTTCAGCTTTCGGGCGTCATCCACCTCTGTTTGATCCTGCAGGCTTGCCCGACGTCAGTGCCATAACGCGTTAGAATCAGCTCGACCTTGCAACAGGACGGCGCTGTGACCTCAAGCATTTTCTGGCATGACTACGAAACCACTGGCATCAACCCGCGCTGCGATCGGCCCGTGCAGATGGCAGGGGTGCGTACCGACCTCGACTTGAACGAAATCGACGAGCCGGTCAACCTGTATTGCCGCCTGTCGGACGACATCCTGCCCCACCCTGCGGCCTGCCTCGTGACGGGCATCACCCCGCAGCAGCTGGCCGCGCAGGGGCTCGGCGAGGCTGAGTTCATGTCGCGTGTGCATGCCCAATTGGCCCAGCCTGGAACGTGCGGCGCCGGTTACAACACGCTGCGCTTTGACGATGAAGTCACCCGCTACAGCCTCTACCGTAACTTCTTCGACCCCTACGCCCGCGAGTGGCAGGGCGGGAACAGTCGTTGGGATTTGATCGATATCGTGCGCACCGCCTTTGCCTTGCGACCTGACGGCATTCAATGGCCCCAACAGGACGGGCGAGTCAGTTTGCGCCTGGAGTTGCTGAGCAAGGCCAATGGCATCGAACATGGCCATGCACACGAGGCGCTCTCCGATGTGCGGGCAACCATTGCCCTTGCCCGGCTGATACGCCAGAAGCACCCCAAGTTATACGACTGGTTGTTCCAGCTCCGCAGCAAGCACAAGGTCATGGAGCAAATAAGGTTGCTGCAACCGATGGTGCATATTTCCGGCCGTTTCAGTGCCGCGCGCCATTACTTGGGCGTGGTGTTGCCACTGGCCTGGCACCCCAAGAACCGCAATGCGCTGATTGTTTGCGATTTGCATCAGGAAACCCTGCCACTGCTCCAGGAGAACGCTGAAACTTTACGCCAGCGGCTTTATACCCGCCGAGAAGCACTGGGTGAAGACGAACTGTCAGTGCCGCTGAAACTCATACAGATCAACCGGTGCCCGGTCGTGGCGCCCCTTTCTGTATTGCGGCCAGCTGATCAAGTGCGCCTGGGCATCGATCTGGACTTGTTAAAGCGACGCGCAGAAGCGTTGATCAGTGAACAGGATCGCTGGCAGGAGAAACTGGCGTCTATTTACACTCAGGATGCGTTCGTCGCCAGCGAAGACCCTGAGCAACAACTGTATGACCGTTTTCTTGGTGACCGTGACCGACGGTTGTGCGAACAAGTACGTTCCCTGGCGCCTGCGCAATTGAGCGCCGGGCATTGGATGTTCGATGATCCACGCCTGGCCGAATTGCTGTTTCGGTACCGCGCGCGTAATCACCCGGAAACCTTGAGCGAAGAAGAACATACGCGCTGGCAAGGCTTCTGTGGGCAGCGTCTGACGGATCCGCGATGGGGGGCACCCACTACCTTGGGCGATTTTACGCACGCCCTTGCTGCTGCCTGGCCGAGCGCGGATGAAGCAGGGCGGCAGGTACTGACGGCCTGGCAAGTGCATGCCCAGCAATTGCAGGCACGGTTCGCCATCAGTTGAAAGCCCATAAAAAAACGCCGGTTATTAACCGGCGTTTTCTTTGGGTATATCAAGTAGCGGGCAACGGACAATCAGTCCAGCAGGGTAGCCCAGCTTTCTACCTCGTCACCGCCCCATTGAGCTTTCCACTCTTTCAGGGTTTTGTGGTTGCCACCTTTGGTTTCGATGACTTCACCGTTGTGCGGGTTTTTGTATTGCTTGACCTTGCGTGCGCGTTTGGTGCCAGTGGTTTTCACGGCGCCACGCGGCATTTTGCTCATTTTGGCATCGGGATCGAGCAGGGCAATGATGTCACGCAGCGACTTTGAATATTCGCCCATCAGGGTGCGCAGTTTACCTTCGAACTCCAGTTCTTTTTTCAGCTTGTCATCCTGAGACAGGTTGGCCAGGCGGGCCTGAAGTTCCTTGATGGCTTCTTCGGTGGCACGGTACTCGTTGATCAGGGACATGGAGTGTTCCTTAATGCGTGTGCGGAATGTGTGGAACAATAGTAAACAGGCAGTTCCCGCAAGTAAACATGTTATTGATGTATTAACTGTCAAATAAGCTGTGACAGTATTTCTCCAAGTGAACAAAAATTTACATACGCTTGTCGTTTCATCCATAAGCCGTGTCAGAAAATTCCAGGTCGGTAGCCACGACGGGCATGTGCAACGGGGCGCAATCATTACTGCGTTTTTCTCGGTGTGCCGCTAGAATGAGCGCCTTTGCGAGTTCTGGAGTCTTATTCATGCGCACCTATCGTCTGGTGATCGCTTGCCCCGACCGTGTCGGCATCGTGGCGAAAGTCAGTAATTTCCTGGCCTTGTACAACGGCTGGATCACCGAAGCCAGTCATCACTCCGATGCGCAGACCGGCTGGTTCTTCATGCGTCATGAAATCCGCGCCGAGTCGTTGCCGTTCGGTATCGAAGCCTTCCGTGAAGCGTTCGCGCCCATCGCCGAAGAGTTCTCCATGACCTGGCGGGTAACCGATTCTGCGCAGAAAAAGCGGGTCGTGTTGATGGCCAGCCGGGAATCCCATTGCCTGGCCGACTTGCTGCACCGTTGGCACAGCGATGAACTCGATTGCGATATTCCGTGCGTTATTTCCAACCACAATGACCTGCGCAGCATGGTCGAGTGGCATGGCATTCCGTTCTTCCATGTGCCCGTAGACCCCAAGGACAAGGCCCCGGCCTTCGCCGAGGTTTCGCGTCTGGTCCAGGAGCATGCGGCCGATGTGGTCGTGCTGGCGCGCTACATGCAGATTCTGCCGCCGCAGCTCTGCCAGGACTATGCCGAGAAGGTGATCAACATCCACCACAGCTTCCTGCCCTCGTTCGTCGGCGCCAAGCCTTATCATCAGGCTGCATTGCGCGGTGTGAAGCTGATTGGCGCCACCTGCCATTATGTGACCGAAGAGCTCGATGCCGGCCCCATCATCGAGCAGGACGTCGTGCGCGTGACCCACGCCGACAGCATCGAGGACATGGTGCGCTTCGGGCGCGACGTGGAAAAAATGGTCCTGGCACGCGGCCTGCGCTACCACCTGGAAGACCGCGTGCTCGTGCACGGCAACAAGACTGTGGTGTTCGACTGACCGCCGGGCTGCCACTGAGCCCAGGCGAGAACGTGAGGATCGATCATGGCCAGGCGCGGTACCCCCACCGCTTCACCCCCACCCGTCGTGGGTCAGGGTTGCCTGGCCCGCTACGACCCTGAAGCCTTGCAGGACACCGACGGCACCGACTTCCCCGGTGCAGCGGCGCTTTGGCAAACGCTCAACCCATCTGGCGCCGCCAGCGCTCCAGAAGCGGACGCGCCAGCAGGTAGACGAACACCGGGCCGCCAGCGAGCAGATACAGGTAGTAAGTGACGGCGCGCCAAATCAGGATGGCTGCGGCTGCGGTCGAGCTGCCCACCATGGGTGTCAGCAGGCTGGCCGAGGTCAGCTCGGCCGCCCCTGCGCCGCCGGGCATCATGCTGAATTGACCGGCACTGAGCGAGAGCATCTGCACCAGGAAACTGGGGATCCAGGCCAGGTCCACCCCCAGGCCTCTGACCACCAGGTACAGCACGCTAAAGCGCAGCCCCCAGTGCACGCAGGTCAGGCTGAAGACCAGGAACAGCGTGCGCTTGGGCAGCCTCCAGGTTTGTGCCAGCGCCTGCACGAAGCGAAGCAGTTTGCGCGCCCAGCGCCGCTTGCGCGGTGCGCTGGTGCCCAAGCGTTGCAACAGCCTGCCATTCAAGCGCATGACCTTGCGCCGGTAACGCAGCAACACCACCACGCCCGCCAGCGCAGCGCACAGCAGCGCCGCGCTGCCCAGCAGCATGCTTTCCTGGCTGCGCCCCAGGCTGTGGAACAGCGCATAGCCGGCAATCGCCAGCATGGCGCAAAAGAAGAACACCAGGTCATTGAGCTGATCCATCGCGAACACCGCGCCGCTGCGGGCTGCGCTGATGCCTTCGCGCGCCAGCAGGGCCATCAGGGTAAGCGGGCCGCCGCCACCTCCCGGCGTGGTGCATATGGCGAATTCGGTGGCCATGACCACCCCCAGGGTACGTACCCGGGACACGCGCACTGCCTGGTCGCCCAGAAGTAGACGCATCCGACAGGCATTGATCACCCAGCACAGCAGGATCATGCCGACGAGTGTCATCAACAGTTGCGGATCGAATCGGCTCAGCTTGGGCAGCAGTTCGGTGCCGCCCAGCAGCGCTGGCACCAATGCCGCGCCCAGCAGGGCCAGCCCCAGCAACAGCCAGCGGTTCACGCGGCCACCTGCCGCTCCAGCCACGCTGACTTGGTCAGGGGTTCACGGCCGTCTTCGATCAGCTTCTCGAGGGTGCGCAGCCAGTAATCGCGGGAGTACCGATGGCGCATGTCCACAGGATGCAGCCCCAGGCGCAGGGTGCTAGCGCCTTGCCAGCGTCGACACTGCCAGTCGCTAAGCACCCGCGACATGCCGCGACGCCAAGCACTGCGCGCGCTCCAGACCAGGCCTGGCGCATCGATCGCGGTGAAGTCGGGTAGCCGATAGAGGTGCTGCGGGGTGCTGGTGTATTTCAGGGGAAGCTGGCGCAACGCTTGCCGCGTACCTTGGCTCATCAACCAGGCGGGGGCCACGAAGCCTGCCACGGGCCAGCCCTGCCGGTCGAACAGCGCCAGGCCGTCCTGCAGCCGGGCAATGGCCTGCTGTTCATCCAGCGCGTAGAACTCGCCTTCGTGCGTATAGATCCGGCGCATGAAGTAGTCCACGGGTGTGCGCGGGGAGGGTGCCTCGTCGGCGTGGGCGTAACCGTGCAGGGCAAGTTCGTCACCCGCCGCCAGGCGGCGGTCCAGTAACCGACAGAACCCAGGCGACTGGGTCAGCAGGTTGCGTCGGTGAAAGTCGGGTACCACCAGCCATGTCATGGGCACGTTGCCCAGGGCATCGACGGCCTGTACGAAAGGCTCATAGTCCGGCCAGGTTTCTGGCGCCACGTCATGCAGCACCAGCATCACGCTGCGAGGGCTGGCAGAGGCACTATGCATGTGCGCGCACCTGCAGTGGATGGCCGAGTACGGCGTGGTAATGCTGCAGCAGGCCGTCGACCACGTTGTCCCACGAATAATGTTGTTCGACATGCCGCCTGGCCTGTGCCCCCAACTTGCGCCCGCCGGCTTCGAAGGCCTCCCGCACGGCCATTGCCATCGCCCGGCCGTCATTGGGCTGACACAGGCGTCCACACTGGTCGTTGACGATCTCGCCAAAGGCCCCGGCGCGCACAGCCACCACCGGCGTGCCACTGGCCATGGCTTCCAGGATCACCAGTCCGAAGGTTTCCTGGTCGCCGGCGTGGACCAGCAGGTCGGCACTGGCCATCAGGCGAGCCACTTCATCAGGTGGGCAGAACTGGCCGATCACGCTGACGTTGTCAGGTACATTGGCGGGCATATTGGACCCCACCAAGAGCAGGTGATAGCCACGCCCCAGCTGGCGCATGCACTCAAGCAGCACAGGCAGGTTCTTCTCCCGCGAGCCGCGGCCTGCATAGATCAGCAGCCGACAGGTGTCGGCGATTCCCAGCTCGGCGCGCACCTGAGGGTCGCGGCGTCCGGGGTTGAAGGTTTCCAGGTCCACGCCCAGCGGCTGCACGTGAACATCGCGCACCCCCAGGCGGCGGAGTTTGTCTGCCATGACCTTGCTCGGCGCCAGTACCCGGTCGAAATTGCCATACAGCTTGCTGACGTAGGCCTCGACATTGGGTGTGAACCAGTTGCCCATGCGGTTGCTCACCAGCAGTGGCAGGTCGGAGTGATAGAAACCAATCACCGGTACGTCCAGCTGGCGACGAGCCTCCAGTGCCGCCCAGGCAGTCAGGTACGGGTCGCCGACTTCGATCAGGTCTGGCTTGAGCGTGCGCAGCGTGTTGCACCATGGCGCCAGGCGGACCGGAAAACGGTAGCCTTTGCCAAATGGCAGGGGTAGTGCGGGCACATGGTAGACACCGCCTTCATGCCGAGCGCTGGCGCCGGGGATCAGCAGGCTGTGACGGACACCTTCCAGGGCGTCCAGGCGGTGGTGTTTGGCATCAAGATAAGTGCGTACGCCGCCGCTGGCCGGGGCGTAGAACATGGTGATGTCGGCAATGTGCACGATGTGCATCCCTCCGGGATCGTCTTTCGGGTCTGTCATCGGCCGGTAACGCAACCGGCGCTGACATGCCATGAAGTTGACCTTTCAGAAGGATAGTTTGTTCGATCAGCTTGTGCGGTTTGCCAGTCGGCGACCGAGCACCCTCAAATGGCGCTCGGTTGGGCCAGGCGTGGTGTAGGTCACCCCTTAGATGCGGAAGGTGCCGACCAGGTGTTTCAGGCGGCTGGCTTGCTGTTCCAGGTCGGAACAGGCGCGCAGCGTTGCCTGCAGGTTCTCCACCCCTTCCTGGTTGAGCATGTTGATTTCGTTGATGTCCATGTTGATGGCTTCGACCACGGCCGTCTGCTCTTCGGTGGCAGTGGCCACCGACTGGTTCATGCCGTCGATTTCGCCGATGCGCACGGTGACGCTATCCAGTCGCTCACCGGCCTGGTTGGCGATCTGCACGCTGTCGAGGCTATGGCGTTGGCTCTGATCCATGGTCTCGACCGACTCGCGGGCGCCTACCTGCAACTCTTCGATCATGCCCTGGACCTGCTGCGCCGACTCCTGGGTGCGGTGGGCAAGGTTGCGAACCTCGTCGGCCACCACGGCGAAGCCACGACCAGCTTCACCTGCGCGAGCCGCCTCGATGGCGGCGTTGAGCGCCAGCAGGTTGGTTTGCTGGGAGATGCTGGTGATCACTTCGAGGATCTGGCCGATGTTGACGGTCTTGCTGTTTAGCGTCTCGATGTGGGCGCTGGAGGTCACGATCAGATCGGAGAGGCGGTTCATGGCGGCGATGTTGCGATCGACCACCTCCTGGCCTTCTTCGGCCAGACGGCGTGCAGAGCTTGCATGCTGCGAAGCTTGCGCTGCATTGCCGGCGATTTCCTGGGCAGCGGCGCCCAGTTCGTTGATGGCGGCAGCCACGCTGTTGGTGCGGTTGGACTGCTCGTCGGAGTTGGTCATCGACGAGTTGGACGCACTGATGACCCGCAGTGCCACTTCGTTCACCTGCTCGGTGGCCGAGGACACTTCTCGGATAGAGCCATGGATACGCTCGACGAAGCGGTTGAAGGCGTTGCCCAGAATCCCGAACTCATCCATGTGGTGGATGCGCAGGCGCTTGGTGAGGTCGCCTTCACCTTCGGCGATGTCCTCCATGGCGCGGGTCATGGTGTGCAACGGCTGCATCAGCACCCGAATCAGCAGGCCGAGCAGGGCAATGATGATCACCACGGCCACCACCGTGGCAATCACGGCAGAAGTGCGGAAGGTACTGAGCATGGCGAAAGCCTTGTCCTTGTCCACCGACAGGCCGATGTACCAGTTGGCCGATGGCAAGCCGGTGACAGGCGTGAACGTGAGCAGGCGGGACTGCCCCTCGCTTTGCACCTCGGTCAGTTCGGCTGTGAGCTTGGGGGTATGCTCGGGGAACAGGTCGGACAATGATTTCATCACCAGCCCTTGATCGGGGTGGACCAGGATCTTGCCTTGGTCGTTGACCAGGAAGGCGTAGCCCATGCCGCCGAAATTGAGCGAGTTGATGATTTGCGCGAGGCCGTCCAACGCCAGGTCACCACCGACCACACCTACCGAGTCGGCGACCTTGTCGAGGATGCCGATCACCATCTTGTTGGTGGTCATGTCGATGTAGGGCTCGGTCAGCATGGTGCCATTGGCGTTCATGCCATCCTTATACCAAGGACGTGTGCGTGGGTCGTAGCCATCAGGCATCTTCGCGTCGGGGCGTACGCTGAAACTGCCATCGACCCTGCCCAGGTAGACCGTGAGAAAGCTTGATAGCAACGCTTGCTGGCCCATCAGCGTTTCGGCATTGGCCGGTTGCTGGGCAATGTTCTGTGCCAGGTTTTCCACCAGCTTGATACGGCCCTCGAACAGACTGCGAATGTTGGTCGAAGTGGAGGCGCCCATTTCAGTGAGGTAGTCCTGAAGGTCCTCGCGAATCGCATTGCGTTGCAGATAATCGTTGTAGAGGGTGAACAGGCTGAATGCGAGGATCACAATCAGTGATGCCGCCAGCAGAATCTTGTGGCTGAAACGAAGGCTTTTGTTCATGGAATCATCGGGTCCGCTAAGGTTTTGTATCAGGCGTTCGCAGCTGTAGGGCCCAGCCAGTGCAACATCCCGAAAAGTCCTTTTTCGGTTGTTCTCTCTGAGTAAGGCGAATATCACCCAGAGGTATCGGCCGAGATAGGACAAAGCTTGAGCAGAGGATTAAAGAGATGTCGGAATCTTCGTTAGTTGTTGTAGGCGCAGGCCTTGATGGTCAGCCCGTCGGGCAAGCGATGCGGCTTGCCAACCGTCATGGCCTGGTAGCGGGGGCCACGGGAACCGGCAAGACCGTGACCCTGCAACACCTGGCTGAGGCTTTCAGCGATGCCGGTGTGGCGGTGTTCGCGGCTGACGTCAAGGGCGATCTGTGCGGGCTCGGCGCCGCAGGGTCACCCGAGGGCAAGGTTGCCGAGCGTATCGCAGGAATGCCCTGGTTGCAGCACAGGCCGCAGGCCTACCCGGTCAGTGTGTGGGACATTGCGGGCCAGTCGGGCCATCCCTTGCGTACCACGATCAGCGAAATAGGCCCATTGCTGCTCGGCAACTTGCTTGAGCTCACCGACAGCCAGCAGGCAGCGCTGTACGCCAGTTTCAAGGTGGCTGATCGCGAAGGCCTGTTGTTGCTGGACCTCAAGGACCTCAAGGCGCTGCTCGGCCACTTGAAGGACAACCCGCAGGTGCTGGGCGAGGACAGTGCGTTGGTCACCGGTGCCTCCGTCCAGGCGTTGCTGCGCAGGCTTGCCACCCTGGAACAGCAAGGCGCCGAGGCGTTGTTCGGTGAACCGGCGTTGCAACTCGAAGACGTCCTGCGGCCCGACCCGGATGGGCGAGGGCGTATCCATTTGCTCGACGCCAGCCGCCTGGTGCATGAGGCGCCCAAGGTCTACGCCACGTTTTTGCTGTGGCTGCTGGCCGAACTGTTCGAACAGTTGCCCGAGCGCGGTGATGCCGAGAAACCGGTGCTCGCGTTGTTCTTCGATGAGGCGCATCTGCTGTTCAAGGACACACCTAAGGCCTTGCAGGACCGCCTGGAGCAGGTGGTGCGACTGATACGCTCCAAAGGGGTAGGGGTGTATTTCGTCACCCAGTCCCCCGCCGACTTGCCCGATGCGGTACTGGCCCAGTTAGGCTTGCGAATCCAGCACGGCCTGCGGGCTTACACGGCCAAGGAGCAAAAGGCACTGCGCGCCGTGGCGCAGGGGTTTCGCCCCAATCCTTCGTTCGATGCCCTGTCAGCGCTTACCGAACTGGGTATCGGTGAGGCGTTGGTGGGCACGCTGGAGAACAAAGGGACAGCTGCCATGGTGCAGCGGGTGCTGATCGCGCCGCCGCAGTCACGCATCGGGCCGTTGAGCGCGGCTGAGCGCAGCGCGTTGATTGCACGCTCACCGTTGGCCGGCCGGTATGACAAGCCCATCGACAGGGAGTCGGCCTATGAAAGGCTCAACCAACGCAAAGGCGATGCGGTGGAACCCGTTCCTCAACCCCAGGCCCAGGACAGCAGTTTTGCCGAGAAGGCGGGCGAGTTCCTGCAAGGCGCAGCCGGGCAGGCGATCAAGTCGGCGATGCGTCAGGCAGCCAATCAACTAGGCCGGCAGTTGATGCGCGGGCTGATGGGTTCGTTATTGGGCGGGAAAAAGAAATAGAGGCGCGGTTCTACCAAAACCGCGCAGTCAGCGCGCTTTCGGGTATGGGCGCTGGATGCAATTGGGGCCGCGAAGCGGCCCCAAACAGCTGACTGGCAGGACTAACCTGCCGGCGCCTTTCCAGGCTCAGGCTGTCAGCCCAGCGCCTTGGACGCCAACCAGAACAGGCCTGCCGCCAAGCCCATCGATGCAGGCAAGGTCAGTACCCAGGCCATCAGGATGGTTTTCACCGTGCCGCCTTGCAGGCCGCTTTTGTTCGCAACCATGGTGCCGGCGACGCCGGACGACAACACGTGAGTGGTGGACACCGGAAGTGCGAACACGTTGGCCATGCCGATGGCGCAGGCGGCGGTGATCTGCGCCGACATACCCTGAGCATAGGTCATGCCCTGCTTGCCGATCTTTTCACCCACGGTCAACACCACGCGACGCCAGCCAACCATGGTCCCCAGGCCCAACGCCAGGGCGACGGCCACGATCACCCAGAACGGGGCATATTCAGTGGTGGCGGTAAGGTCCTTGCGCAGCTTCTCGAGGTCGGACTTTTCACGCGCATCCAGGCCCGGCAGCTTGCCAACCTTTTTTGCCGTATCGTCGAGGCACAGCAAGTAGCGGCGCACTTCCACGCGCTTGTCGGCATCCAGGGCCCGGTAGTCGGTCACGCCCTGCAAGGAAGACTGCAATGCAGCGATGGTCGGTTCGGTCTGCTGCGGGTTGCAGCTGAACTGCTCTGGCAGGTCACTGGGCTTGGCCTTGCCCAGCGCCAGGAACTCACCCAGGGTAGCGGCGTTGCGTTCGTAGAACTGGCTCATGTGCAGGGTGGCATCGCGCGTGCGTTCGATCTGATAGGTGGTGCTGTTCAGGTCGAGCACGAACTTGGCCGGCACGATGCCGATCAGTACAAGCATGATCAGGCCGATACCTTTCTGGCCGTCATTGGAGCCGTGCACGAAGCTCACGCCCATCGCCGAGATCACCAGGACCAGGCGGTTCCAGAAAGGCGGATGCTTCTTGTCGTCCAGTTTGCGGCGCTGTTCTGGCGTCTTGTGCATCTTGGACAGCGGGCGCCACCATTTCAGACCGATGAGCACCAGCGCGGCTACCGCGAACCCGGCAATGGGCGACACCACCAAGGACATGGCGATATCGATGGCCTTCTGCCAATTGACGCCGTCAGCCAGCGGAATGTCGTTGATGAGCGCGTTGGCCAGGCCCACGCCCAGGATCGAACCGATCAGGGTGTGCGAGCTGGACGCGGGGATACCGAAGTACCAGGTGCCCAGGTTCCAGGTGATGGCTGCAGCCAGCAACGAGAAGACCATGGCCAGGCCGTGCCCAGTGTTCACATTGATCAGCAGTTCCACCGGCAGCAGGTGCACGATGGCATATGCCACCCCGACCCCACCCAGCAGAACGCCAAGGAAGTTGAACACGCCGGAGAAGAACACGGCGAGGTGTGGCGGCATGGCTTTGGTGTAGATGACGGTGGCTACCGCATTGGCGGTGTCATGAAAGCCATTGATGAACTCGAAGGCGAGCACGAAGGTCAAGGCGAGCAGCAGGCTCACCAACACCCAGGCATCCAGTCCGCTGAATAAATCGATCATGAAGGTTGTCTGGCGGTCGTAGGGGGGCCGGATTATGCCAGAAAACATTGGCAATCGATGCACCCGTAGCAGCCGCTGATCAACTCGCGGGGATCGGGATAGACCCTTTCAAAGCACCGGTCCTGAAACGTTGGTCACGGTAAATGTCGTCAACGTCAGCGAAAAGACACCAAATTTCGTACAGCAGCAAGCGTGTCAGCGTTTCAAACGGTCGTATGAAATTTGTGTGATTCCGTTACAACCATTGCCACAGTGCTGCGAAGCATTCCTGGCGCCGCCTGCTCGAGTCCGAGCCATGGCGCAGGGCTCACGGATTGGCGCCGTGCAACTCCTTCTCCATGCGCTCCAGTTCCTGGCTGAACGCCTGGTCGCGGAAATTGGCACGTTTGCGCCACGGTTTACGCTCGGGTTCTGGCTGCGCAGCGTAAGTGGTCACTTCGCCGCCATATACCTCTTTGAAGCGCTCGGCTTGGCGCTCGAGTTCTGCGCGCAGTTCTTCTTTTGTCACATGCAGTACCTGATCTGAAATTTATAACGACCCGTCATGTCGACGCCAATCGTGCTGGGGTCTGGACAGTGTGTCTTCCCGAACAGCGCTACAACGGTTCATCCCATGAGGGAGTTGCGCAGTATATCAACGGACAATAGGGGCGGTGTGATAGGGATGGCATTACGAGTAATGAATGACTCGTCAATGTTTGAAAAGCACTGCCGTTGAAAGTTCGATATTGCCCCATTGGCGGAGCGTAGGAACAAAACGGCCCCACCAGATGGCGGGGCCGTTGCCTGGGACTTCTACGGTGGGTACCTGACCAGTCTCTCCAAAGAAGCCACAAGTGGCACAGGAAAGGTATAAGCAAACGTGTCGCGGGTCAATTGCGATTATCGGCCGGTTGTTCGATAATCGCACAAGTTGGTGTTTTTTGAGGTGTGCGATGAGTGACGAAAAAAAAGCCGGTGATAGCGCTCAGCTTGTAACGATACCCAGTCCTACGGCAGGCCTTGCACCGCCGATCGTGGCCTCACCGGCCAAACGTATCCAGGCATTCACCGGCGATCCAGATTTCATGACCTCCCTGGCGCGGGGCCTGGCCGTCATACAAGCGTTTCAGGAGCGCAAGCGGCACCTCACCATCGCGCAGATCAGCCATCGCACCGAGATACCCAGGGCGGCCGTACGTCGGTGTCTGCATACGCTGATGAAGCTTGGCTATGCCACCACCGACGGACGGACCTATTCCTTGCTGCCCAAGGTGCTGACGCTTGGCCATGCGTATCTGTCATCCACGCCCTTGGCCATTTCAGCGCAGCCGTACCTGGACCGTATCAGTGATCGGTTGCACGAAGCGGCCAACATGGCGACGCTGGAGGGGGACGACATTCTGTACATCGCCCGCTCCGCGACAGTAGAGCGCCTGATCTCGGTTGATTTGTCGGTGGGCGGGCGTCTTCCGGCCTATTGCACGTCCATGGGCCGCATTCTCCTGGCAGCGATGGACGACACCAGCTTGCACGAATACTTCGAACGCGCCGACCTCAAGGCGCGCACCAGCCGCACGCTGCACGACGCCCCAGCGCTTTTTGCCTGTATCGAACAGGTGCGTGCCCAGGGGTGGTGTGTGGTCGACCAGGAGCTTGAACAAGGCCTGCGCTCCATTGCCGTGCCTGTCTACGACGCCTCTGGTCAGGTGCTGGCGGCATTGAATGTCAGCACTCACGTGGGCCGTGTACCGCGTAGCGAACTCGAGCAGCGTTTTCTCCCCGTTTTGTTGGAGGCCAGTCAGGAACTGAGTCATCAACTGTTCGGCTGACGCTATCGGGCTTTGGACCTTTGCAACACTGGCTGACAAAGTGTTCGGTAATCGCCCGCTTCAGCGCTGACCCAATTGTGGCGGACGTGCATTTGTCCCTAACCTGATGCCCACCCAGCGTACAGGTCGCAGTGCCCCGCGTGCCCGTAGCGCTGCCGCCCGTGGTCACAGCTGGAGAAAAATGATGCGCGAGGTCTATATCTGCGATGCCGTTCGTACACCCATTGGCCGTTATGGCGGCGCCTTGGCCGCCGTACGGGCCGACGACTTGGCGGCCGTACCCCTCAAGGCCCTGATCGAACGCAACCCTGCGGTGAATTGGGCGCAACTGGACGAGGTGTTCTTCGGCTGTGCCAACCAGGCCGGTGAAGACAACCGCAACGTGGCGCGCATGGCACTGCTGCTGGCTGGGCTGCCCGAATGCGTGCCAGGCGTTACCGTCAACCGCTTGTGCGCCTCCGGTATGGAGGCCATCGGTGCCGCGTTTCGCGCCATCGCCTGCGGTGAAATGGAGCTGGCCATTGCGGGCGGCGTGGAGTCGATGTCGCGTGCGCCGTTGGTGATGGGCAAGGCCGAAGGCGCTTATTCGCGCACCATGAAACTCGAAGACACCACCATCGGCTGGCGTTTCATCAACCCGCTGATGAAAACGCAGTACGGCGTGGATGCCATGCCGCAAACGGCTGACAACGTGGCAGAAGACCATGGCATTTCCCGCGCAGATCAGGATGCGTTCGCCTTGCGCAGTCAGCACAAGGCCGCTGCAGCCCAGGCCGCTGGGTTCTTTGCCGAGGAAATCGTGCCGGTGCGCATCGCGCACAAGAAAGGCGAAACGCTGGTCGAACACGACGAGCACCTGCGCCCAGACACCACCCTTGAAGCCTTGGCCAAGCTCAAACCCGTCAATGGGGTTGAAAAGACGGTCACGGCGGGCAATGCGTCTGGCGTCAACGACGGTGCGGCGGCAATGATCCTGGCGTCTGCCGAGGCGGTGCACAAGCACGGCCTCACTGCCCGCGCCAAGGTGCTGGGCATGGCAAGTGCTGGGGTCGCCCCTCGGGTCATGGGCATCGGGCCGGTACCTGCGGTGCGCAAGCTGACCGAACGCCTGAACATCGCCCTCAGCGACTTCGATGTCATCGAGCTTAACGAAGCCTTCGCCAGTCAGGGCCTGGCTGTGCTGCGCGAGCTGGGTATGGCGGACGATGCTGCGCAGGTCAACCCCAATGGCGGGGCCATTGCCTTGGGGCACCCGTTGGGCATGAGCGGTACACGGCTGGTGCTGACCGCGCTACATCAACTTGAACGCACGGGCGGGCGCAAAGGCTTGGCCACGATGTGCGTGGGCGTCGGCCAAGGGCTGGCGCTGGCGATCGAACGGCTCTGAGTACCCGTCGGGTAGCCACTTGGCGCATGGGATGCACGCTCTGGCTCACCTGTAGGACTGATTGCACAGTCGGTGGAACGACTGTGTAACCAGGTATGTCTAGACTTACCTTGTATCCTCCAGGAGCTCGACTGACATGACCACCCCTCATTACACCGGCGAGGAGCGTAGCAAACGCATCTTCGCCATCGTCGGCGCCTCTTCAGGCAACCTGGTGGAATGGTTCGACTTCTATGTCTACGCCTTCTGCGCCATCTATTTTGCCCCAGCGTTCTTTCCCTCCGACGACCCGACCGTACAGCTGCTCAACACCGCTGGAGTGTTTGCAGCAGGCTTCTTGATGCGTCCGATCGGTGGCTGGATCTTCGGACGCCTGGCTGATCGTCACGGGCGGAAGAACTCGCTGATGATCTCGGTGCTGATGATGTGCTTCGGGTCCTTGGCCATCGCATGCCTGCCCACCTATGCCAGCATCGGCACCTGGGCCCCGGCGTTGCTGCTGCTGGCGCGATTGATTCAAGGCCTGTCGGTCGGCGGGGAGTATGGCACTACGGCAACCTACATGAGCGAAGTGGCCCTGCGCGGACAGCGCGGCTTCTTTGCGTCGTTTCAGTATGTGACCCTGATTGGCGGGCAGTTGCTGGCAGTATTGGTGGTGGTGATTCTGCAGCAGTTGCTGACCGAAGACGAACTGCGTGCCTGGGGCTGGCGCATTCCCTTCGTGGTCGGCGCAATCGCTGCGGTCATTTCGCTGATGCTGCGCCGGTCGCTGCATGAAACCAGCAACGCGCAGACACGCCAGGACAAGGATGCCGGGAGTATCCGTGGTCTGTTCGGCAATCACCTGGCGGCCTTTATCACGGTGCTGGGTTACACCGCCGGCGGCTCGCTGATCTTCTATACCTTCACCACCTACATGCAGAAATACCTGGTCAACACCGCCGGCATGACCGCCAAGCACGCCAGCTACGTGATGACCGGAGCCCTGTTCCTGTTCATGGTGATGCAGCCATTCTTCGGCATGCTCTCTGACCGGATCGGCCGGCGTAATTCCATGCTGCTGTTCGGCGCGTTGGGTACGGTGTTCACCGTGCCGTTGCTCATGGCGCTCAAGACGGTGAGCAGCCCATTCATGGCGTTCGTGCTGGTCAGTCTGGCCCTGTGCATCGTCAGCTTCTACACCTCCATCAGCGGGCTGGTGAAGGCCGAGATGTTCCCGCCCCAGGTAAGGGCATTGGGTGTAGGGCTTGCGTATGCGGTGGCCAACGCCATGTTTGGTGGGTCGGCGGAATACGTGGCTTTGGGTCTGAAGACCCTGGGCATGGAAAACACGTTCTATTGGTATGTGACCGCAATGATGGCCATCGCTTTCCTTTTCAGCCTGCGCTTGCCGAAACAGGCAAAGTACCTGCACCACGATCATTGACAGGCCTGGCTCAAGCACCCAACGCCCTTGGGCCGTGCGCTGTATCTGGCCGGCCTGGGCGTGTCAGTGTCGCAGGGCCCCACGCACTGCCACAGGGCCAGCGGCCTTCTCTACCGTGTGCTTGAGGGCAGGGCACAGACCCAGCATGAAGGCCGCCTCGGCCACGACGAACAGCGGCCCGATGATCAAGCCGCTGACATCGTCGACGAACGCTGGCTTGCGGCCCTCGTAATGATGGCCGACGAACTGGATGATCCAGCCCAGCACGAACGCTCCCACGCCCACTGACAGCCATAGCGCGGTGGCCTGCACCGCGAGCAGGTAGCCCGCCCACAGGCACAGGCCCAGTAACGCGCCCATCACCAAGCCAAAGCGTAGATCCAGGCGCAGGTAGAACCCGGTGGCCGCTGCCGAAACGAGCAGGGCAGGGGACAGCCATATCCCACCGAACGGCCAGCCTGGCCGAGACAATAGAATGGCCACGGACAGGACGATCATGGGGATGCCGATGAAGTGGGTGACGATATTGCGTGGGTCGCGGTGATAGCCCGCGTAGCGAATCAGGTGCTCGGCGAGGGTGCTCATGGTGCTGCCTCCTGGAGGGCGGACCGGGTTGTGCCCGATATAGCTCAGGATAGCCTGTGGTCACCATCATCATCAGCGCGGCGAATGCCAGGGGCCGCGCCTGCGCATCACCCGCCGTGCCTGTCATGGCCTGGCGGGTGATGCGCAGGTGGGGGGCGATCAGCCGCGCGGCGTCTGTACCGAAGCCTGCTGGTTGGCCTGGCCGGTGCGCTCGTACCAGCCGCCACCTAGGGCCTTGTACAGGTTGACCTCGCTGGTCAGCTGCGAGAGGCGGTCGCCGATCAGCGCCTGCTGCGCGCTGAACAGGTTGCGCTGGGCGTCGAGGAAGGTCAGGTTGCTGTCGATGCCGATACGATAACGACGCTCAGCCAGGCGGTAGTAGTCCTGGTTGGCCTGTACCAAGTCCTGCTGGGCCTGCAACTGTTCTTCGAAGGTCTTGCGCGCAGCCAGCCCATCGGAGACTTCCTGGAAGGCGGTCTGGATGGATTTCTCGTACCTGGCGACGTTGATGTCCTTCTGGATCTTGGCGTAGTCCAGGCTCGCTTTCAGGCTACCGGCAGTGAAGATCGGCAGGTTGATCTGCGGCTGGAACAGCCAGGTGCCCGACCCACCCTTGAACAGCCCACCCATGTCGGTGCTCAGGGTGCCCGCATTGGCCGTCAGGCTGATGCTGGGGAAGAAGGCGGCGCGGGCAGCGCCGATGTTGGCGTTGGCGGCCTTGAGCAGGTGCTCGGCCTCCTGGATGTCCGGGCGCCGCTGCAGCAGGTCCGAAGGCAGGCCAGCCGGTACCTCGGCCAGCTGATCGGCGTCCAGGCGCAACGGCTCAGGCAGGTTGTTCGGGATACCGGTGCCCAGCAGGACGGTTAGGCTGTTCACGTCCTGGGCAACCAGGCGTTGATACTGCGAATACTTGACCCGGGCACCCTCGACAGCCGTACGGGCCTGGCTCAGGTCCAGCGCCGACGCTACGCCCACCTCGTTGCTGCGACGGGTGAGGTTGTAGCTTTCCTGGTAGTTCTTCAGGGTTTCCTCAGTCAGCTTGAACAGCGCCTGATCGGCCTGCCAGGTGTAATAGGCGTTCGCCACGCTGGCGACCAGGCTGATCTGCGTGGAGCGGCGCGCCTGCTCGCTGGACAAGTAGGTTTCCAGCGCTTGTTCGGAAAGGCTGCGCACGCGGCCAAACAGGTCGAGCTCGTAGGCACTGACGCCCAAGGTAGCCGAGTACTGGCTGGTGATGCCCGATTGACCCGTTTGCGACATGTTCGCCGGGATGCGCTGGCGGCTGCCACTGCCATTGGCCGACACCGCCGGGAACAGGTCCGCACGCTGGATGCGGTACTGGGCGCGGTAGGCGTCGATGTTCAGCGCCGCGACGCGCAGGTCGCGGTTGTTGACCAGTGCAGTCTGGATCAACTGCTGCAGGGCCGGGTCGTTGAAGAACTGCCGCCAGCCTTGTTCGGCGGCAGCGACGTCCGCCGACTGGGTAGGCGAGTAGGCCGGACCTTGCGGCCACTGGGCCGCCACCGGTGCTTCCGGGGTCTGGTAGTCGGGAATCAGCGAGCAGCCGCCGAGGATGAAAGCGGTTACCGCCAGGGACAGCAAAGACTTGGTCATTGCCCAGCCTCATAACGTGGAGTTTCAGGGGTGTCATCTTTTTTCGGCTCTTTGCTGCCGAAAAGCGACGACACTGCGACGAAGAACAACGGTACCCAGAAGATGGCCAGCACGGTCGCACTGATCATGCCGCCGATCACGCCGGTACCAATGGCGTGCTGGCTGCCGGCGCCTGCGCCGCTGGCGATGGTCAACGGTACCACGCCGAGGATGAACGCCAGCGAGGTCATGATGATCGGGCGCAGACGCATGCGGCACGCCTCGATCGCCGCGTCGTACAGGCTGCGGCCTTGTTCGTGAAGCTCCTTGGCAAACTCGACGATCAGAATAGCGTTCTTGGCCGCCAGGCCAATGGTAGTCAGCAGGCCGACCAGGAAGTACACGTCATTGGACAGCCCGCGCAGGCTGGTCGCGATCAACGCGCCGATGATGCCCAGCGGTACCACCAGCACGACGGCAATCGGGATAGACCAGCTTTCATACAGCGCTGCCAGGCACAGGAACACGAACAGCAGCGACAGGGCGAACAGCGCTGGCATCTGCGAGCCGGACAGTTTTTCCTCGTAGGACATGCCCGTCCAGGAGAAACCGACGCCGCTTGGCAATTCACCGGCAATGCGTTCGACCTCGGCCATGGCTTCACCGGTACTGTAGCCGGGGGCTGGTGCACCGAGGATCTCCATGGCTTCCACGCCGTTGTAGCGCGAAAGCTTGGGCGAGCCGTAGGTCCATTCGCCCTTGGCGAAGGAAGAGAACGGCACCATTTCGCCATCGGCGTTGCGCACGTACCACTTCTGCAGGTCTTCCGGGCTCATCCGGGCGTTGGCTTCGCCCTGGATATAGACCTTCTTGACCCGGCCGCGGTCGATGAAGTCGTTGACGTAACTGGCACCGAAGGCAATCGACAAGGTGTTGTTGATGTCCGAGATGGTCACGCCCAGGGCGCTGGCACGTTCGTCATCGATGGTCAGCTGGTACTGCGGTTCATCGTTCAGGCCGTTGGGGCGCACGCCGCTGAGAATCTTGCTTTGCGATGCCTTGGCCAGGAACTGGTTGCGCGCCTCCATGAGCTTGGCATGGCCAACGCCGCCGCGGTCCTGCAGGAACACGTCGAAACCTGTGGCGTTACCCAGTTCGAGCACTGCCGGCGGGGCGAAAGCGAACACCATCGCGTCGCGGAAGCTGAAGAAGTGCTGCTGCGCCCGCTGGGCCAGGCCGAACACGCTGTTTTCTGCCGTACGCTCACCCCAGGGCTTGAGCATGATGAACGCCATGCCCGAACTCTGGCCGCGACCGGCGAAGTTGAAGCCGTTGACGGTGAACACCGAGGACACCGTGTCGGCTTCGTCCTTGAGCAGGTACTCGCGCATCTGGTCGACGACCGCCTGGGTCCGTTCGGCGCTGGAGCCGGCCGGCGTCTGTACCTGGGCGAACAGCACACCCTGGTCTTCTTCGGGCAGGAACGCCGTCGGGATGCGGGTGAACAGGAAAATCATGCCCGCCACGATCAAGGCATAGGCCAGCAGGAACGGGATCTTGTTGCGCAGGATGGTCCCCACGCTGCGTTCGTAGCCGTTGACGCTGCGATCGAAGCTGCGGTTGAACCAGCCGAAGAAGCCGCCCTTGGCCTCATGGTGCTGGCCCTTTTTCAAGGGTTTGAGCATGGTGGCGCACAGCGCCGGGGTGAAGACCAGCGCCACCAGCACCGAGAGGCCCATGGCCGAGACGATGGTGATGGAGAACTGACGGTAGATCACACCCGTGGAGCCGCCGAAGAACGCCATCGGCAGCAGTACCGCCGAGAGCACGAGGGCGATACCGACCAGGGCCCCCTGGATCTGCTCCATGGAGCGCTTGGTGGCCTCCTTGGGCGGCAGCCCCTCCTCGGACATCACCCGCTCGACGTTTTCCACCACCACGATGGCATCGTCCACCAACAGGCCGATGGCCAGCACCATGGCGAACATGGTCAGGGTATTGATGCTGAAGCCTGCCGCGGCAAGGATGCCGAACGTGCCCAGCAATACCACCGGTACGGTCATGGTGGTGATGATGGTGGCGCGGAAGTTCTGCAGGAACAGGTACATCACCAGGAACACCAGCACGACCGCTTCGATCAGCGTATGGATAACTCCGCTGATCGATTCGGTGACCACGGGCGTGGTGTCATACGGGAACACCGCCTTGACCCCTGGCGGGAAGAACGGCTCCAGGTCGGCGATGGTCTGGCGCAGGGCCTTGGCCGTGTCCAGTGCGTTGGCGCCGGTGGCCAGCTTAACGGCAAGGCCCGAGGCAGGCTTGCCGTTGAACTGGGCGCTGACCGCGTAGTTCTCGCCGCCCAGGCTTACCTGGGCCACATCGCCCAGGCGTACCTGGGAGCCGTCGTTGTTGACCTTGAGCAGGATCTTTTCGAACTGCTCGGCGGTTTGCAGACGCGTCTTGCCGATGATGGTGGCGTTGAGCTGGGTACCTGGCATGGCCGGCAGGCCGCCGAGCTGGCCGGAGGAAACCTGCACGTTCTGGGCAGCCACGGCGGTCTTGACGTCCACCGGGGTCAGCTGGAACTTGTTCAGCTTGGCCGGATCGAGCCAGATGCGCATGGCGTACTGGGCGCCGAAGACCTGGAAGTCACCCACACCGGCGGTCCGCGAGATCGGGTCCTGCATGTTGGAAACGATGTAGTTGGCCAGGTCGTCCTTGGTCATGCTGCCGTCTTCGGACACCAGACCGATCACCATCAGGAAGTTCTTCACAGCCTTGGTGACGCGGATACCCTGCTGCTGCACTTCCTGCGGCAGCAACGGAGTGGCCAGGTTGAGCTTGTTCTGCACCTGCACCTGGGCCGTGTCGGGGTTGGTGCCCTGCTCGAAGGTCGCTGTGATGGTCATGCTGCCGTCGGAGTTACTTTCCGACGACACATAGCGCAGGTTGTCGATACCGTTGAGCTGCTGCTCGATCACCTGGACCACGGTGTCCTGCACGGTTTGCGCCGAAGCGCCCGGGTAGGTCACGGCGATGGCGATGGCCGGCGGGGCGATACTGGGGTACTGGTTGATCGGCAACTTCAGGATCGACAGCGCGCCGACCAGCATGATCACCAAGGCGATCACCCAGGCGAAGATCGGGCGATCAATAAAGAACTTCGACATGGTTTACTCCGCTTTGGCGTCTGCTTTCGCTGCGTTGCCCTGGGTTGGGCTGTCCGGCTTCTTGACGTTGGTGGCTTCGCTGACCTTGACCTCGGCGCCTGGACGCACGTACTGCAAGCCTTCGGTGATCAGGCGGTCGCCTGGATTGAGGCCTTCCTCGATCAGCCAGTCGCTGCCCACGGTACGGCTGGCCTTGAGTTGGCGCAGTTCGACCTTGTTGTCCTTGTTCACGACCAGCGCGGTGGGGGCGCCCTTGAGGTCGCGTGTCACACCCTGTTGCGGTGCGAGGATGGCGTTGGCGTTCACCCCGGCCTTGAGCCGTGCGTGCACGAACATGCCGGGCAGCAGGGTGTGATCAGGGTTGGGGAAGATGGCACGCAGCGTTACCGAGCCTGTGGTTTCGTCCACGGCCACTTCGGAGAATTCCAGACGGCCTTCCTGCTTGTACAGGCTGCCGTCCTCAAGCATCAGTTGCACCGAAGCTGCGTTGTCGCCGGCGCGCTGCAGCTGGCCGCTTTCTAGTTCGCGGCGCAGCTTGAGCAGCTCGGCGGTGGACTGGGTGACATCCACGTAGATCGGGTCCAGTTGCTGGATCGTGGCCATGGCATTGGTCTGCCCGCTGTTGACCAGGGCGCCTTCGGTCACCGCCGAGCGGCCGATGCGGCCGCTGATAGGGGCCAGGACCTTGGTGTAGCGCAGGTCGATCTGCGCACTCTTGAGCGAAGCCTCGGCTTGCAGGCGCTTGGCATTGGCGTCGTCGTACTCCTGCCTGGAAACCGCCTGCTCCTCGATCAACTGCTTGTAGCGATCTGCCAAGGAGCGGGTGGCCTGCAAGTCAGCTTGGGCCTTGCTCAGGTTGGCTTCGTAGACGGCCGGGTCGATCTGGTACAGCTGCTGGCCTTGTTTGACCTCACTGCCTTCCTTGAACAGGCGCTTGAGGATGATGCCGTTGACCTGCGGGCGAACTTCAGCGATCCGGTAGGCGTTGGTGCGGCCGGGCAACTCGGTGGTCAAGGTGAAGGACTGCGGCTGTAGGGTCACTACGCCGACTTGAGGCGCCTGCTGCTGCTGCTGCGCGGCTTGGTCTTCTTTCTTGCAGCCACTGAGCAGGGTTGCGAGGGCTACGGCTGAAACCAGGGCGGTAACGGCTGGCTTGAATTGCATGAGAATCCTCGGATCGCAGGAGCAGGGAGACGCTCAAGAGTAATGGAATGTCTTGATCTGGATAATGGCTATCCGGTGGATAAATAGCTTGCTAAGGAATATACTTACATTCATGGTTGTTTGTAAATACCGCTGGGTTGTACATGGCTACCGCCACAACCCCTGATTAGCTTGATCCGCGAGGTGCCCTCAAGAGGCCCCCGGAACCTTCCCGCACGCGTCGCCGCGTTCGGGCCAGATGAGGTTGTACTGCCATGGTCCGTCGAACCAAAGAGGAAGCCCAGGAAACCCGTGCCCAGATCATTCAGGCAGCGGAAAGGGCTTTCTACAAGCGCGGGGTTGCGCGAACCACTCTCGCCGACATCGCCGAATTGGCGGGCGTCACGCGAGGTGCAATCTACTGGCATTTCAACAACAAGGCCGAACTGGTGCAGGCACTGCTCGACAGCCTGCACGAAACCCATGACCATCTTGCGCGTGCCAGCGAAAGCGAGGACGAACTCGACCCGCTCGACTGTATGCGCAAATTGCTGCTGCAAGTGTTCAACGACTTGGTAGTCGACGCCAGAACGCGCCGTATCAATGAGATTCTGCATCACAAGTGCGAGTTCACCGATGACATGTGCGAAATTCGTCAGCAGCGCCAAGTGGCGGTAGTGGACTGCCATACGGGCATCACCTTGGCCTTGGCCAATGCGGTACGCCGGGGCCAGCTACCGGTGGAGCTGGATGTCGAGCGGGCAGCGGTGGCCATGTTTTCCTACGTCGACGGGCTGATCCGACGCTGGCTGCTACTGCCCGACAGCGTGGACCTGCTGGGCGATGCCGAGAAATGGATCGACGCCGGGCTGGATATGCTGCGCTTGAGCCCGGCCATGCGCAAATGAGACTTTGTGAAGGTTTGTGAGGATTCGTTTCCGAGGCGGACGAAGGCCGCCTCGGTCAACCAGGCTTGACCCCACGCCCTCTCAATGCCCGCGCAATTGCCTGTCTGGCAGGAATGCCGCTACCGCTAGGGCGAGAACACCGACTGCCGCGCTGGCCATCAACAAATGGCGGAATGTGACCGCCAGGTGTTCCTGAACCTGGGGGCTGGCTGGGTCGGCCTTGAATGTCCCCAGCAGCGGATTGTTCAGCAATTCGAAACCGCCTTGCTGCAACAACGCCAACAGCAGGCTCGACAAGCAGGCCACGCCCATGGCGCCGCCCAGGGAGCGGAACAGGTTGGTGGTGCTGGTGGCGACGCCCATGTCCCGTATCTCCACGGCATTCTGCGTCCCCACCAGCGACGTGGGGAACTGCAAGCCGCAAGCGATGCCTGTCAACAGCATGAACAGTGCACTGGCCAGCCCGGCCTGCGGTGGGGTGATCGCCAAGGCGAAGATGGACACCGGCAACAGCAGTGCGCCAGCCAGAATCTGCGGCTTGTAGCGGCCAAGCCGCGTCGTCAATCGCCCGCCGGTGAAGGCGCCGATGGGTAGCCCCATGGCCAACGGCAGCAAGTGCAAGGCGGCGCTGTCGGCACCGGCCCCTGTGAGGCCCTGGTAGCGCAGGGGCATCATCATGGTCAGAGAGATGGCCTGGAAGCTGGCAAAGAAGATGACGCCCCAGCACAGCACTGCCGCTCGATTGCCGAACAGATTCAACGGCAGCAGGGGCTCGGCACAACGGCGCTCCTGGATGATGAACACGGCCGAGGCGACCATGGCGCACGTGAACAGGCCCAGTACGCTGGGCGCTGTCCATGCATGCCCCTGGCCGACCAGGGTGATGCCCAGCAGCAGGCTACCCAATCCCAGAATCAGCAACAGTGCGCCAAGGTAATCCACTTGTGCGGGGCGGTGCTTCACGGGCAGCCCGGCCAGGGCTCGATGGATGGCCCACAGCGCCGCGATGCCCAGCGGCAGGTTGATCCAGAACACCCAACGCCATGACAGGTACTCGGTAAGCCAGCCGCCCAGCACCGGCCCGGCCACGCTGGCCAGTGCGTACATGCTGCTGAAATAGCCCTGATAGCGCCCACGCTCGCGTGGGGGGACGAAATCGCCGATGATCGCCTGGCTCACCGACACCATGCCGCCAGCGCCGATACCCTGCAGCACTCTGGCCAACACCAGCTGCGGCATGTCCTGCGCCAGCGCACAGGCGATCGAGGCCACGGTGAACACGCCGATTCCGGTCAGGATCATGCGTCGTCGTCCATAGAGATCGCCCAGCTTGCCGTAGATCGGCACGGCTACGGTCATGGCCACCATGTAGCCGGAAATCACCCAGGCCAGTAGGCCCACATCGTTGAATTGCGCTGAAATCGCAGGCAGCGACACCGCCACGATCGTCTGGTCCAGTGCGCCCAGAAAGATGGCCAGCATCAAGGCGGTCAGGATCTGGCGCAGGGCAACCGGGGGCAGGGCTGGGGTCACGAGAGTTCCTTGTTCATCGGTCAGCTTGATCGATTGATCCGTCTGGGGGGAGCCGGGCATCACGGGCACGGCAAGAAAGCAAATCCACCGTGGAATCACCGCAGTGTAACCTGAGTTGCGTAGCTTCCTATGTACTCTGAGCATCGCCTATGCAAGATCGGCATCAGCGCATTCATCCAGAAGGGGCTGGCCTCGTGATATCTTTGGTATGCCAATCCCGCTCAAAGCCCCTGTTTGCACCAGCTTGGTGCGACTTCATAGGCGTTAGGCGGCTTCTTCTGGCTCCTGCACCTTTTATTCCTCTGCCTGCATGTGGAGCATGACCCCGCCTTGAGTGGTCCATGAGCCATGCAGGCACGCCCGATCCAGAGGTCGGTAGTTACCGTTCGAATTTTCTACAATTGCGGAGTGATCATGCCCAAGGCTTCCCACCAAGATCTGCGTATTGCCTTCCGCGAGCTGCTCGCTTCAGGTGCCTGCTACCACACCGCCTCGGTGTTCGACCCCATGTCGGCACGCATCGCCGCGGACCTTGGCTTCGAGGTCGGCATCCTCGGTGGGTCGGTGGCCTCGTTGCAGGTCCTGGCGGCGCCGGATTTTGCCCTGATCACGCTCAGCGAATTCGTTGAGCAGGCCACTCGGATCGGCCGCGTGGCCCAGCTGCCAGTGCTGGCAGACGCCGATCATGGCTATGGCAATGCGCTCAATGTGATGCGCACGGTCACCGAACTGGAACGAGCGGGCGTGGCCGCGCTGACGATCGAAGATACGCTGCTGCCGGCCCAGTTCGGGCGCAAGTCCACGGACCTGATATCGGTGGAAGAAGGCGCGGGCAAGATCAGTGCGGCGCTCGAAGCGCGTGTGGATTCCTCCCTGTCGATCATCGCCCGCACCAACGCCGGCGCGCTGAGCACCGAAGAGGTGGTCGTCCGTGCCCAGAGCTACCAGAAGGCCGGCGCCGACGGCATCTGCATGGTGGGGGTGAAGGACTTCGACCAACTTGAGCAGATCGCCAGCCACTTGACCGTACCGCTGATGCTGGTGACGTACGGCAACCCCAACCTGCACGACGACGAGCGCTTGGCGAGCCTGGGTGTGCGCATTGCCGTCGACGGTCACGCGGCCTACTTCGCGGCCATAAAAGCGACGTATGACTGCCTGCGGCTGCAGCGGGGCCAGCAGAACAAATCCGAAAACCTCAGTGCCACCGAGCTCTCGCACACCTATACCCAGCCTGAGGACTACATCCGCTGGGCCAAGGAGTACATGAGCGTCGAGGAGTAGCAGACGCTATGCGTCCTGGTGGCCGTGGTCGAGCTAGCCCGCGCTCGACCGTAGCCGCGCCATGTCCCGGATAGGCGGCGCACCGTAGAGCCGGCTGTATTCGCGGCTAAATTGCGATGGGCTTTCGTAGCCCACCCGGTAGGCCGCCACGGCAGCCTCCAGGCCATCGTTGAGCATCAGCCGCCGGGCTTCCTGCAAGCGCAGTTGTTTCTGGTATTGCAGCGGGCTCATCGAAGTGACCGCCTTGAAGCGATGATGCAAGGTAGAGACGCTGAGATTGACCTCGCGGGCCAGGTCCTCGATGCGCAGCGGCCGCTGATAATGCTCGTTGAGCCAGCTGATGGCCTGGCACACGCGATGGGTCTGGCTATTGGCCAGGGCGATTTCGTAAAGCCGGTAGCCCTGGGGGCCGCGCAGCAGGCGGTACAGAATCTCCCTGCGAAAAAGCGGGGCCAGCATCGCGATGTCGCGCGGCGTATCGAGCAGGCGTAACAGGCGCAGCAAGGCATCGAGCAGGGCGCCATCGGTTTTCTCCACGTACAGCCCGCGGCCGTAGGGGCGATTGGGCACCAGCATCGGCCCGCTGTCGGCGATCAGCTGGCTGATTTCGGCGGGGTCCAGGTCCATGCGCAAACCCAGGCTTGGGTTTTGCGCGCTGGCGTCGAGCTTGACCGCGCTCAGGGGGAGGGTCACCGAAACCACCATGTAGTGCAGCGGGTCGTAGGCGTACTGTTCATCCCCGAGGAACAAGCTCTTGCTACCCTGCGCCAGGATGCACAGCGCAGGTTGCGCCAGGGTCGGTACCGAGCGGATGTTCTCGGTGTAGCGCACCAGGAACAGGTTGTCGATGGCCGACGCCGGCCCGTAGGGGTCGCCTGCGTGACGAGCGATCAAATCGGCCAGCTCCTGGCGCTGGACCTCCAGGTGCGGATCGAGAGACGGGACGATGGACATGGGACTTTCCTCTGCTGACCGACGCAGCATAGGTTTGGGCAACCCTTGAAGCTAGTCGAATACTGCAGATCGATTGCCTGATCCTGCGGCTTTGCAGAATCAGGCAATCGGTGTGCAGTAATGGCCTAACGCGCCGATGCCCCGAGCGCTTAGCCTTGCAGCCAGGTTTTGGAACTGCTGCTTCAAGGAGATTGTGCAATGACGCTACGACAACCGGTCACTCACCTTGCCTTGATCCGCGCCTGCAGCGGGCGCTCGGCCGAACTGGGGACGCGCTTGCGCGACCTGTTGACGCCCTCGTTGGACACCCCAGGTTGCCTGGATTTTTCTGTGCAGCGTTCGCAGACCGACGACGATCTCTGGTTGCTGAGCGGGCGTTGGCAGGACCAGCAGGCGATGAACAGCTTCTTCGCGTCACCGAGCTTGAATGTGTTTGGGGAGCTGGTGCGGTCCCAAGTGGTGAGCAGCCTGGATCTGCATACGTTCGCTTGATTCTGGGGCATGGCAACAGGCCAGGGCGCAGTGATTGCCGCGTCATTGGGCCCATGCGTAACATGCGGGTTTTATCAACGAGGCGTAAGGCAAAATGGCACGTAGAGAGTTTCCCCGGTTCGAAGCCGTGTCGGCAATGGTGCCGGCCGAAGGCGGTGGCTATCACGCAGCCATTGCCGTGAAGGCCTTGGGCATGGGTGGGGCGCCGCGCTTTCACAAAGTGCTCGATGGGCAGGTGTTCACAGGCGCCGTGGCTGCGGACGAAGCGGCCACGGGCGAGTTGCAACGCCTGCAAGGTGTCGACGAGGCGGGTGACCTGCTCTGGTGATCAGGCCTGGGGCCTTGGCATCTTGAATACAGGGCCCAGTTCGAAGTAGTCCGCCGGCCCGCCACCACGCAAAATGGGCTCGGCCGCAGCGGTGTCGTAGATGCCGTCCTTGAGCAGGTGCTCGGCAATGTGCACCGCCACCACTTCGCCCAGGATCAACCAGCTGGGTACCAACACCTGATCGGCACGCTTGAGTTGCACGATCTGGGTTACCTTGCATTCGAAAGCCACGGGGGTTTCCCCTACCCGTGGCACGTTCACCACGCTGGACGGGGTGGCCGTCAGGCCGCTGAGTTCGAACTCGTTCACCTCAGGCGATACCGCCGCACAGCTCTGGTTCATCTGCTCGGCCAAGGGACGGGTGGCCAGGTTCCAGACGAACTCCCCGGTCTGCTCGATATTGTTCAGGCTGTCTTTGCGCCCGACACTGCAGAAACCGATGATCGGTGGGATGTAGTTGAAGGCATTGAAGAAGCTGTAAGGCGCAAGATTGAGGCGGCCTTGTTGATCCTGCGAGGATATCCAGCCAATCGGGCGGGGGCCGACGATGGCGTTGAACGGATCATGGGGCAGGCCATGGCCTTTGGCGGGTTCGTAGTAGTACATCTGCGCTGGGCTTGCCGGCCCACCTCCTGATTTGAGAGAGGCCCAGTGTGCCAAGCCTGAGACCAACTGGGAATGCTGGAGCCCGGCAAAAGCCGGGCTGGGCACCCATTGCCGCATCAGCTGACGCGATGCGCATTGGTGCGGTCGAAGCCATCTTCGGCGAAACGCTGGCCACCGGTGCGGTCAAACCCGTCTTCAGCGAAACGCTGGCCACCGGTACGGTCGAAGCCATCTTCGGCATAGCCGACAGCTTGAGATTGAGTTGTCGCGAAGGTATGCGCTTGGGTGCGATCGAAGCCGTCCTCGGCGAATGCGCCTGCAGCGAATGCGGAAAGGGCCAGGGTCAGAATCAGTTTGCTTTTCATGGGAAGCCTCCAGAGTGGGATTTAGTTGTTTCGGTAAGTAAAAGCTTACGCCGATTCTTTTGATTAAAAAGCGCAAATAATCGCGCTAAAAGATCGCCTTATTCGATATATTCTGGCGTTCGCTAAGCTGACGGGCCGGGTCAATGAGGCAGTGCCCGGCAGTCGCTAAAGCAGGTGCAGAGCGCTTATGTGTTCACTGTGCAAGCGCGTGATTAAAGGGCTATTAAGCGAAACGCTCAGGCGACCGTCAGGGGAGATGTACCAAGGTGTGAGGCGCGGTCTACTGCCCACTTGAGCGCTCGTGCCTTCGATATACCAGCAGCCTGACCAGCAACAATGCGCACAAACGAAAACGGGCGCCCTCAAGGCGCCCGAAGCGGTACAACGGTGGTGCAGTGCTTAGTCGGTGGTGATACGCGAGTGCTGCTTGGTGTCCTTCATGGTGGCGTACACCAACAGCGAGCAGGCGATACAACCTGTGACGTACCAGTAGAAGCCACTCTCCATGCCGGCGCTCTTGAACCACAGGGCCACGTATTCAGCGGTGCCGCCGAAGATGGAAACGGTCAAGGCATAGGGCAGGCCAACGCCCAGGGCGCGGATTTCGGTCGGGAAGAGCTCAGCTTTCACCACGGCGTTGATCGAGGTGTAGCCGCTGACGATGATCAGCGCCGCCATGATCAGGAAGAATGCGCCCCACCAGGTCTGGATGGTGTGCAAGGTGCTGAGGATCGGCACCGTGAACAGCGTACCGAGAACGCCAAAGGCAATCAGGATCGGGCGCCGGCCGATCTTGTCCGACAAGCCGCCCACCAATGGCTGCAAACACATGAACAGGAACAGGGTGGCGGCCGAAATGGTAGTCGAATCGCTGATGCTCATCCCCACCGTATTGACCAGGTACTTCTGCATATACGTGGTGTAGGTGTAGAACGCCAGGGTGCCACCCATGGTCAGGCCGACCACGGTCAGCAGTTCCTTGGGGTGGCGCATCAAGGTGCGCATCAGGCTTTCCTTGGGCTTTTCCTGCTTGGTGAACGAGGCGGTTTCTTCCATGCCCCGTCGCAGGTAGAGGGCCACTACGGCACACAGGGCGCCGATCACGAAGGGCACGCGCCAGCCCCAGGCGTAGAGCTGCTCGGTAGTCAGCGTCTGCTGCAGCACGATCAATACCGCCAGGGCAATGAGCTGGCCCGAAATCAGGGTCACGTACTGGAAGCTGGAGAAGAAGCCTCGACGGTCCTTGCTCGCCATTTCACTGAGGTAGGTGGCCGAGGTGCCGTATTCGCCGCCCACCGAAAGCCCTTGCATCAGGCGTGCGATCACCAGCAGCACAGGCGCTGCAACGCCGATGGTTTCATAGCCCGGCGTCAGGGCGATCACCAGCGAGCCGGCGCACATCAGCAGTACCGAGGCCATCAGCGCGGCCTTGCGGCCTTTGCGGTCGGCGTACATGCCCATCAGCCAGCCACCGATTGGCCGCATGAGGAAGCCCACGGCGAAGATGGCAGCGGTATTGAGCAGTTGGGCCGTGGAGTCACCCGCCGGGAAGAAGGCTTTGGCGAAATACAGCGAGAATGCTGCATAGACGTACCAGTCGTACCATTCGACCATGTTGCCGATCGAACCGCTGAAGATCGACTTGAGCCGGCTGGCAGTGGTTTTTTCCGCGGCAGGCACTGCGGCCGCCCCGGTAGGCAGGGAGGTGGCGTTATCCATCAGGGATACCTTCTCATTGTTTTTGTGAAAGCGCGCAGGGCGCAGCTTGCAGGGGCTGTTGCAGAAGGTGTGCCAAATGGATGCGCTATGCGCCGTTTGGGTGCGCGCTCACGTTCAAGCCCGCGTCAGTGCTGGTTTCGTGAGATGAACGAACAGGCTCGTGAAGGGGGCCGAAGGAACCGACGCCTCGATGCATAGGCAAGATTTCGCCTATCAAGGCTCAAGCATAAGCGAGTTTCCGCCTATGGCAGGCTGATGAACTGATCCCGTGTCAGCCCGTGGCGCTGCATTTTCTCGTTCAACGTGCGCCGAGGCATCTGCAGGTCTTCCATGACCGCCTTGATGTCTCCGGCATGGTGGCGCAGCGACGTACGCAAGCACTGCGCCTCGAACGCCTCTACCCGCTCAGCCAGCGACTGCCCTACAGGCGCCTGGTCGGGCGTCGGGGCGCCGAGCCCCAGTGCATGGCGCTCCGCTGCGTTGGCCAGTTCCCGCACATTGCCTGGCCAGTCATGGGTCATTAACTGCGCCAGCTGCGGCCCGGAGGGGGCCGCAGCCGCGCGGCCGATCCTGTGCGCGGCAGCCTGAACGAAATGTTCGAACAGCACGACGATATCTTCACGGCGCTCGCGCAAGGGGGGCAGGCGCAATTCGGCAACGTTGAGGCGATAGGCCAGGTCCTCGCGAAAGCGTCCGGCGCGGGCTTCATCGAACAGATCGGGCTTGGTGGCGGCGATGATGCGCAGGTCCACGCTGATGCTCTGGTTTGCCCCCAGACGCTCGATCTTCTGATCCTGGATCACGCGTAGCAGCTTGGCCTGCTGCGCCAAGGGCATGCTTTCGATTTCATCGAGAAATACCGTGCCGCCGTCGGCGTATTCCAGCCGGCCGATCCGTTTGCCTTGGGCGCCGGTAAAGGCGCCGCTCTCATGCCCGAACAGCTCGGCCTCGAACAAGGCTTCGGGAATTGCGGCGCAGTTGAGCGCGACGAAGGGTTTACCGGCGCGTGGTCCGAATTCGTGCAGGCAGCGGGCAACCTGTTCCTTGCCGCTACCGGTCTCGCCGCGTATCAGCACGTTTACCGGCAAGGCTGCCAGCTCCAGCACCTGGCGGCGCAGCTGCTGCATGCCCGGTGATACGCCGAGCAGTGTGGCCTCAAGCCGCGTCTTGAGGTCTGCCTGTTGATGCAGGTGTCTGTTTTCCAACACCAACTGGCGCTTTTCCAGCGCGCGACGAATGCTGCCGAGCAGGTGTTGCGGGGTAAAGGGCTTTTCCAGGAAGTCATAGGCACCACTGCGCATGGCCTCGACCGCCATCGGTACATCGCCATGGCCCGTCAGCAGAATCACGGGCAGGTCTGGATCGTTGGCCTGCAGCCGTTCGAGCAGTTGCAGGCCGTCCATGCCGGGCATGCGCACGTCGCTGATGACCACGCCTGGATAATCCCGGGTGATGTGCGCCAGGCTGTCATCGGCACGGGCAAAGAGCTGGACCTGGAAGCCGGACAAGCTCAGCCATTGCTCGACCGCCGTACGAATGCTGGCTTCATCGTCGATGACCATCACAGAGTTCAACATGCAGGCTCCTGATCGCGAGGCAACGTGAGGCTAAGGCGCGCGCCACCGGGTACGTTTTCGGCCAGCAGTTGCCCGCCGGCGTCGTGCACGATGCCATAGGAAATCGCCAGGCCCAAGCCCAGGCCATCGCCAACGGGTTTGGTGGTGAAGAAAGGGTCGAAGACCCTGGGCAGGTCCGCAGGCGCGATACCACCCCCGGAATCGAGCACGCTCAGGCGCCAGTGCTGCGCATCGGGTTCGATACGGATCTCAAGGCGGCGGTAACGTTTGCCGGCCATGGCATCGAGTGCGTTGCTCAACAGGTTGATCAGCACCTGCTCCAGGCGGATGGCGTCGCCGCGCACCCACGCCGGACGAGCCAGGTACAGGGCCAGTTGCACGTCCTGGGCATGCAGGCGTGCTTGCAATAGCTCCAGCGCCTGATCGACCACGCCGGCCAGGTCCAGGCGCTCGCGCAAGCCGCCTGGGCTGTTGCGGGCGAAGGTCTTGAGGTGCCCGGTCAGTGAGGCCATGCGCGTCAACATCTGCTCGAGCGGTTCCAGGGCCTGGCGAGCCTCGTCATAACGCCCGTGGTCGAGCAGCAGTTTCAGGGTTTCCAGCTGCATGCGCTGGGTCGTGAGGGGTTGGTTGATCTCGTGAGCCATGGCGGCGGACATCTGCCCCAGGGCAGCCAGCTTGGCCGTTTGCACCAGCCCCTCCTGGGCCATGCGCAGCTCACGGGTGCGTTCTTCGACCTGCTGCTTGAGCTCGTCGCCGCAGCGCGGGCGCCCCCGCGCCAAGCGGATACCCTGGCTGACCAGCAAGGCCGCGAATACCAGACTCAGCCATACCGCCGCAGCGCCCAGGCCAGCGTTGCGCGCGTCGGTTCCCACCTGAGGTTTTCGCAGCAGGTGCAAGGTCCATTGTTCACTGTCCAGCGGCAGGCTTTCCCACAGGAACTCGGTCTCGCCTTGGGGGGCTTGCACACGGCTGAGGGTGCTGTTTTGCGCAAAGCGCGTCAGCACCTGGTGCATCAGCGGTATCAGCGGGTGCTTGTCGTACTGGCGGGTTTGCGCAAGTTCGGCTCGGTCGGCGCCGTCCAGCGGGCGCAGTTCCCGGTAGCGCCAGCCGTCCTGGTTGGCAATGAAGGTTATGCCGCGGGCATCGCTCACCAGCAATATGTCGCTGCCCTGGCGCCACTCGCGCTCAAGCTCGGGGAATTCGAGCTTGACCACCATCGCGCCGAGGAATTGACCCTGTTCGTCGTTTACTGCGCTGGAGAGAAAATAGCCAGGTACTCCGCTGGTCACGCCGACCGCATAGAAGCGGCCATTACCCACGTTGCGGGTTTGCTTGAAATAGGGCCTGAAGCCGTAATTGGACCCGACATAGCTGGTCGGCAGCCGCCAGTTGCTGGCGGCTACCGCTAGCCCGTTGCGGTCCAGCAGTTCGAGGGTTGAGGAGTTGGCCGCGCCGTTGATGCGCTCGAGCTTGCGGTTGAGGGCGTCCTGGGTTGGCTCGTCGACCGGGCCGCGCAAGGCGTCGATCAGCTCCGGGTCCAGCGCCAGCACCGCCGGCAGGGCGCGATAGCGGTCGATGAGGGTATGCAGGGCATTGGCGTACAGCCCCAGCTGTTGGCTGGCTCGGCGCGCGTCCGCTTCCATGGCCTGACGTTTGGCTTGATGCATGGCCCAGCTGGCGCTGAGGACCGTACCCAGCACGATCACCAGGGTGATCAGCCCCAGCCGCAGGGCGCGAAAGGAAAAAGGCATGGGGCAGATCCGCATGGGTAGGGTGGGGGCCTGCTTTGGCGAGACCGGAGCGCTGCACCGCCGCTCCGGTTTGTCCGCGAAAAGGCCGTCTAGGGTCAATCGGTCAAAGCAGCAGCTCGAAGCCCTGTTGCTGCACCGCCTCGGAGTCCAGGCCCACCTGGACGTTGAAGTCACCCGGCTCGGCCACCCGCTGCAGTTGGGCATTGTAGAACTTCAGATCCTCTTCGTTGATGCTGAAGGTCACGGTACGTGTCTCACCCGGCTGAAGCATGAGCTTCTGAAAGTTCTTCAGCTCCTTGACCGGGCGGCTCATGGAGGCTGATACATCCTGCACGTACAGTTGCACCACGGTCTCGCCGGCCACTTTGCCGGTGTTGCGCACCACGACGCTGGCCTGCAGCGTGTCACCGCGCTTGAGCTTGTTGCCTGAAAGCGCAAGGCCCGACAGTTCGAACGTGCTGTAGCTCAGGCCGTAGCCGAATGGGTACAGCGGCCCATTGGGTTCTTCGAAGTACTGCGAGGTGTAGTTACCGGGTTTGCCAGGGGTGTACGGGCGACCGATACGCGTATGGTTGTAATACATCGGGATCTGCCCGACCGAGCGTGGGAACGTGATCGGCAGCTTGCCCGAGGGGTTGTAGTCACCGAACAGTACATCGGCAATCGCGTTGCCGCCTTCGGTGCCGGCGAACCAGGTTTCGAGCAAGGCATCGGCTTGCTCGCGCTCCCAACCGATCGACAGCGGCCGGCCGTTCATCAAGACCAGCACCAGCGGCTTGCCGGTGGCCTTCAAGGCCTTGACCAGCGCGCGCTGGTTGGCCGGCACCTCCAGCGTCGTGCGGCTGGATGATTCATGGGACATGCCGCGCGACTCGCCGATCACCGCCACCACCACGTCCGCCTGCTGCGCCGCCTTGACCGCTTCATCGATGAGCACGGCAGCTGGACGAGGGTCATCGACGATTTCCGGTGCGTCGAAGTTGAGGAAGTTCAGGTAGTCCAGGATGGCTTTGTCAGCGGTTACGTTGGAACCCTTGGCATAGACCAGGTTGCCCTTGCCCTCGATGGCGCGGCGCAGCCCTTCGCGCACCGTGACCGAGTGTGCGGGCCGACCGTCGGCCGCCCAGCTGCCCATCATGTCGATGGGTGCGTCGGCAAGGGGGCCGACGAGGGCGATGGTGGCGTCTTTCTTGAGTGGCAGCGTCTGCTTGCGGTTCTCCAGCAGCACCAGGCTGCGGCGTGCCACGTCCCGCGCGGCTTCGCGGTGCAGGCGATCCTCGCCGTAGTAGTCCTTGAGGTCGTTCTGCGCTGCGCCGATGCGTACGTAGGGGTTCTTGAACAGGCCCATGTCGTACTTGGCGCCCAGCACTTCGCGTACGGCCTGATTCAGTTCTGCCTGGGTGACTTCGCCTGTCTTGAGCAGCCCTGGCAGCTCTTCGCCGTACAAGGTGTCGTTCATGCTCATGTCGATGCCAGCCTTGATCGCCAGCTTGGCAGCCTCGCGGCCGTCGCGGGCCACGCCGTGACGAATCAGCTCCTGGATGGCGCCATGGTCGCTGATGGTGACGCCCTTGAAGCCCCACTCCTTGCGCAATACGTCGTTCATCAGCCAGGTGTTGGAGGTGGCCGGCACACCGTTTATCGAGTTGAGTGCAACCATCACCCCGCCAGCGCCGGCATCGATTGCGGCACGGTAGGGCGGCAGGTAGTCGTTGTACATCTTGGGCAGGCTCATATCGACCGTGTTGTAGTCGCGCCCGCCTTCCACTGCGCCGTACAGGGCAAAGTGCTTGACGATAGCCATGATGCTGTCGGCGTTGGCCGGGCTGCTGCCCTGGAACGAGCGCACCATCACCTGGCCGATCCTTGCCGTCAGGTAGGTGTCTTCGCCAAAGCCCTCGCTGGTGCGGCCCCAGCGCGGGTCCCGAGCAATATCGACCATCGGCGCGAAGGTCATGTCCAGGGCGTCGGCGGCCGCTTCGGTGGCCGCGGTGCGGCCGACCTTGGCAACGGCATCCATGTCCCAGGTGGCGGCCATGCCCAGGCCGATAGGAAAGATGGTGCGTTCGCCATGCACGGTGTCGTAGGCAAAGAACATCGGAATCTTCAAGCGGCTGCGCATCGCAGCGTCCTGCATCGGCCGGTTTTCCGGAGCCGTACGCGAGTTGAAGGTGCCACCGATGCGGCCGGCGGCGATCTCTTCGCGGATTTTCTCCCGGGGCATTTCAGGGCTGATGCTGATCAGGCGCAATTGCCCGATTTTCTCGGCTTCGGTCATCTGGCTGAGCAGATGGTCAATGAAGGCTTGCTTGTTCTCGAGTGGCGGCGCGGAAGTGGCGGCGACAGCCGCCTGGCTGACGAGGCCCACGACCAGGCCCAGCAGAGACAGTTTCATCATGAATTCCGTAAGGGGCCGATGCACGGTCGACGGTGACACGCGCACTGGCGAAGTTTTCGGGCGGCTGTTGTTGTACGATTTGCACGCAGATCTTCCTGCGGCGGATTATGCCTGAATCCGTCGCGTGCTGACGAAGCCCCGCACACCGGGACAACAACTATAAGAACGCTCACGAGAACGCCGCATGACCCCGCTTGAACCCTACCATCAGCGTCAGCTCGCTGAAGCCCTGGCTCGCCTTGGCCGGCGCACGGATGTCGAGTTGCTGGCGGTGCTTGCCCGCCGGGCCGACGACTACGCCTATCTACCTTTGTTCTGGGCCGCCGTGCTGGCGCTGGCGCTGCCGGGCTTGCTGCACTGGCTGCTGGGCTGGCCCAGCGTGCGTGGCCTGATCGTCGCCAACGTGCTGCTGTTCGTCAGCCTTTGCATCGTGTTGCGCAGCCCGCGCCTGGAACGCTGGACCGTTCCTCGATCCTGGCGTCGCTGGCGGGCATCTCGCCTTGCCACCCGTCAGTTTCTCGACCTGGGCGTCCAGGCTTGCACAGGTACAGGGTGCATGATGATCTTCGTCAGCGAGGCAGAGCAGCACGCACAGATCCTGGTGGATGAGCGAGTCGCGCCTTGCCTCGATGAGGCGCTGCGCGCCGCGCTCACTGACCGCCTGGCTGACCAGGTCCGTCAGGGCGAAACCTTGCAGGGCATGATCGAATGCGTGGAGGCGTGCGGCCGTCTGCTTGGCCAGCAGGCGCCACGCAGGCTTGAATGCAGGCACACGCCCAGGCCACTGGTGCTCCTCGACTAACGCGACCCTGAGCAGCTGCGCGGCGGTGTAGAATACGGTCCCCGCTATTGGAGGTGCCGTTTGTCCATGTCTGCCCTTTCTACCCCACCGGATGCACGCGTCCAGTTTCTCGACCTGCTTCGTTCCGGCCTGCAGGGCAACACCGTGGTCAAACTGGTACTGGCGCGGCCTGTCGGCAGCGACCCGACCCTGCAACGCATCATCGCCAAGCCCTTGCTGGTCAGAGGCCAGGCGAGCCTGTCACTGGTCTATCGTCATCAAACCCGCGACATCACCCGCAACCTGCCGCTGGACGAGGCCCTGCACTGCATAGGCCAGCTGCTGCCAGAGAGTTTTCGCAACGCTCATCTGTTCGATGCCGAGGGCGAACTGCAACTGACCTTCAGCAAGAAGGGCAAACCCATGTTGCAGCGCCATGGCGCCCAGGCGCCCCGGGAGGCCGTTGGCAGCACCGGGCATGACCGCGAGAAAAAGCGTTACCTGGACATCGCGCGGCCTTTTCTGCGTGACCTTGGCGTGACCGACGCCCAGAGCGCCCTGATTCCGTCGATGTCGCGCAAATGGAAACAGATCAACAAGTTCATCGAAGTCTTCGACCATGCCCTGGCCAGCGCCCCGTTGCCGCACGAGCAACCCTTGCGCGTGGCCGATTTCGGTTCTGGCAAGGGTTACCTGACTTTCGCCATGCACGACTACCTGCGCAATACCCTGGCCCGGGATGCCCAGGTCACGGGGGTGGAACTGCGCCAGGACATGGTCGAGCTGTGCAACGCTGCCGCCGCGCGGCTGGAACACCCGGGGCTCACGTTCCAGTGCGGGGACGTGCGCAGCGTGGTGCCCGATGCCATCGACGTGATGATTGCCCTGCATGCCTGCGACGTGGCAACCGACTACGCCATCCATACCGGCATCCGCTGCAACGCCGCCATCATCATGTGCTCACCGTGCTGCCACAAGCAGATCCGTCCCCAGTTGCACAGCCCAGGCCTGCTACAGCCGATGCTGCAATACGGCCTGCACCTGGGCCAGCAAGCCGAAATGCTTACCGACAGCCTGCGGGCGCTGTACCTGGAGGCGTGCGGCTACGAGACCAAGGTGTTCGAGTTCATATCGCTGGAACACACCAACAAGAACAAGATGATCCTGGCCGTCAAGCGCCGCCAGCACGCTGATCAGTCGGCCCTGCTGGAGAAGATCGAGCAGCTCAAGGCGTTCTATGGCGTCAAGGAGCACTGCCTTGAGTCGCTGCTGCGGGCTGATGGATTGCTTTGACGCTGGTGTTTTCCAGCTTCGGGTATGTACACCTTTTCGCGGCTCATGCACGCCGTCGCGAGGCTGGCAGGCGTGCTCGATAAGTCGTTAGCCGGTCCGAGCAGCCGATTGAAGGGCTGCGCTTGCCAGCCCCAGCGGATGCGTTTGGGCATCGAAGAAGTGCAGGGTCGTGCCCGGCAGTTCTTCGAATCGGCTGATGAAGTGACGCTTCTGGTTGATGATCGACGCCTCGCCCAAGGGGCGTATGGCAATCGCCAGGTGCCGGGGCCGGGCTGAACGGATTGCCTCCAGCAGGTGCCGGTCGTTGCTGTCCAGGTGCTGCCCGAACAGGCACACCCCCTGGTGTTCACCGGCCAACTGGCCCAGGCACCAGCTGAGGTAGTCCGAGTGGCGGATGGCGCGCAGCTTCTCGTCGCTCGCGTCTTCGTTGATGAACAGCGGTACCTCACCTGGCACATTGACTGCAAACCCTTCGAGCATTTCAGCGCTGCTGGCGCTGCGTTGCCGGGTTGTGCCGTCAGGGAGCTTGAGCAGGTGCAGGCCGCCGTGCAGGTGTAACACCCGGGTGCCTTCACCGGCGGTTCGGCGCACGTCGAAAAAGCCCTGCTCGTCGAACAATTGGGCAAACCCGTGCGCGTCGTGCTGCACGGCCCAGAGCAGTAGCAGGTCGTAGTTGCTGGTGTAGACGCTGCGGTAACCGCGCAGTGCCTGGTTGAGCGAGGTCAGGGTAGCTTCGGGCATTGCCGTCCAGGGCATGTGCACCGTGCGCACGGCGTGGATCAGCGCTTCCTTGATGGAGTAATAACGGTTCAGCGGGGCTGTCGAGTTGATGGCCAGGGCGGCATTGGTGCGCACCGTGGTGTTGAGCGCGGTCAGTACCGGTTCGAACAGCTCGGTGCCCAGCGACTTGAACAATGCCTGGTCGCTGATGGCCAAGCCCTTTTTGCGCCCGGCCTGTTGGGCTTGCTCATAGAGCGAGAAATAACCGAATGGCTTCCAGAAGGCTCGGCTAGCGCCGTTGCCGACCAGCAGGGTTTCGCAGGGGTACCTGTCGGCAAGGTCTGGCCAAGGGAGGAGGGTGGCGTCGAGTGCGGGCATGCTGAAGTCCGTAAAGCGGGATACGGCAGACTCTACCACGCCAGGCCATGCCCATGAGCGCGCTGGCCTGGCGTCGGCAGCGGTAAGCGGGCCGCCCGGGCGGGGCAACAGAAACTGCAGGTGATTGAAAAATGAACATGAGCGGGCGTTCCCCCCTCCAAACCCATGGGTGGCCGAGCTGCTGTGCGTGATCCTGCGCCGGCCACATCGGTATAAGGACCGTTAAGACTTCATCGGAACAGGAGCACCATCATGGACACCTATCATGTAAGCCCTGCTGACAACGGGTGGGAATTGAAGAAGGCAGGCGCCGCTCGTGCGTCCAAGCACAGTGTGACCAAGCAAGAGCTGGTGGGTTCGTTGGCGACATTTTTCGAGGGCAAGACTGCCTCGGTGAAGATTCACAAGGCCGATGGCACCATCGAAGAAGAGCGCACCTATCCGCGCGCTGCTGACCCACGGCGCACCAAGGGGTGATGCCGATTACTGCCGCGCGGCTTGGCATCGACATGCACGAGAGCCATGGGCGCGGCCTCTACAAATGGTTGCTGGCAAGCTTTCTGATCGGCAAGCGTATTCGCTCCACTGTCGCGGTCGAGGCCTATCGCACCCTGGTCGATGTGCATGGCCTGGATACGCCGGGCCGATTGGCGCAATGCCCCCACCATACGCTGGTGAAGATGCTGGGGCAGGCGGGCTACGCGCGCTACGACGAGTCCACGGCCAGGCGGCTGCATCGACTGGGTGCCGGGCTTGAGACGCAAATGGCCAGAGTGCTGCTGGACCCAGAGGTAGATATGGCGCACGTGAAAGCGTGGCTGCTGGACTTCGAAGGGGTAGGGCCTAAAACGCTCGAGATTTTTATGCGGGAAGCAGCGCCTGTGCTGGAGCATGAACGCGTGCAGAGGGCCAAGCTTTAGGAAGGGGCGCAAGCCCTGTGAAAGCTGGCTTGGAGGTGGAGCGGGTAGAGGGAATCGAACCCTCAACTAAAGCTTGGGAAGCTTTCGTTTTGCCACTAAACTATACCCGCATCTGAGCTGCACTTTTTACCAGAACGTTCGGCAAAATAGAAGCCCACGTTATAAAAAACATCAGCGCTCCTGTATCGAATGCCATCCTCTGCGCAGGCGTCCGGCCCGTTCACACGGCAGCGATTTCCTCGGGCGTGAGCTCACGAAAGGCCCCCGGCGCCAAGTCGACGTCCAGTGCGATGGCGCCCATTCGCTCCCGATGCAGCTTGACCACCTTGTTGTTGTAGAACCCGAACATGCGTTTGACCTGATGGTATCGCCCTTCGACGATGGCGAGCCTGGCCAGGCGCGGTCCGAGGATCTGCAAATGAGCCGGTTGGGTGGTCAGGTTCTCGAAAGCGAAGTGAAACCCCGCCTGAAACCGGGCCACATAGTGCTCGCCAATCTCATCCTGCGTGTGGACAAGGTAGTGCTTGGGCAGCTTGGTACTCGGTTGGGTCAGGCGCCGTGACCACTGGCCGTCGTTGGTCAGCAGCATCAACCCGGTGGTATTGAAGTCCAGGCGCCCGGCGATATGCAGACCTTGGGCCAGGGCGCCGGGCAACAAATCCATGACGGTCGGATGCTGGGGGTCATGTGTGGCGCTCACGCAACCCGCTGGCTTGTGCAGCATCAGGTAACGCGGCGCGTGGCCCGCCTGCAGCACCGCCTGGTCCACTTCTACGCGGCTGAACTCGCGGACTACCGTCAACGGGTCGCTGGCCACCTTGCCATCGACGCGGACGCGACGTTGAGCCAGCATCAGGCGTGCTTGCTGGCGGTTGTAGGCCGGCAGGTTGGCAAGAAAACGATCAAGGCGCATGGTTGGAACCTACGGGCGAGGCCAGTTGTGCCTCGACGCCGGCGCAGCTTGGGCACAGGCAGGCACGGTCGCGCAGTTCGGCGGACAGGGCTTGTAGCACGGCCGGATCGATGCGCACGGCGTAGCACCAGCAGGCCTGGGTCGCCTGGGCAGGGTCGGCAAGACTGCATTGGTTGAGGGCGCCGCAGGCGGGGCAGCGCTGGTCGTCGTTCATTTCAGGATTCACTGCAGACACGGTTACGGCCAGCCTGTTTGGCACGATAGAGCGCGCCGTCGGCGCGGGTCAGGAGGGTATGCAGGGTGTCGCCCGGTTGCAAATGGCTCACCCCGATGCTGGTGGTCAGGCGCAGGGGCTGGTCCTCGTAACTGAACGTCAGTTGCTCGGCGCGGCGCCGGATCTTTTCGGCGGCCTCGCTGGCCTGGCGGGCATCGACGTCACGTAGCAGCACGATGAACTCCTCGCCTCCCCAGCGGCACAGTATATCGGATTGGCGAATGCTGCCCTGCAGGACATTGGCGAACTGGCGCAGCACTTCGTCGCCTGCCAGGTGACCGTAGGTATCGTTGAGCACCTTGAAATGGTCCAGGTCGATCAGCAATGCCACCAGCGAGCTGTCGTCACGCTGGGCCTCGCGCAGCGCCTGGGCGGCCAGCAGGTCGAAACTGCGCCGGTTGGGCAGCCCGGTCAGGCTGTCGAGCGTGGCCAGGGCCTCGGTGCTGGCCTGGTGGCGGCGCACCATCGCATGCACGAGGGCCACTACCACCAGGGTGATCATGGCGCAGATTGCCAGATTGAGGTACAGCGAATGGCGGATCCGGTCCAGTGCGCCGGTCTCGCGCTTGTCCACCAGCAAGTACCAATCCAGTTCCGGCAAGTGCCGTACGTTCAGGAAATGGCTGTGGCCGTCGAGGTCGCGGTATTCATGGCTGCCTTCTCCAGGCACGGGCTGGTGTGCCAACACGCTACCCAGGTCCGGGCTGTCGACCAGTGACTGGCCGACGCGCAAGCCCTGAGGGCCACCGTCTGAGCCTGTCATCAGGACCTTACCCTGAGCGTCGACGAAAACCACCGAGCGCTGATAGCGGTGTTGATACTGGTCGATCATCCTCACCACGGTCGAAACGCTCAGCCCCACCCCGGCAGCGCCGATGAAGCGGTCCTGGTAGTCGTGCACCTTGTAGTTGATGAACACGGTGAGGTTGTCCTGGTTGGCCATGTCCAGGTCTACATTGATCTGGTAGGGAGCCGCTTGGTCGCGCAGGCGGAAATACCAGGCATCCCGCCAGGCCTGGGGCTGAATCTGCTTGAGCACGCCCTTGGCCTGGTAGTAGGTCAGGGTGCGTTCGGAGACGAAGAAGGAGGTGAAGATCTCCTGCTTGCCCGTCACCTCGCCCAGGTACCGCGTCATGCGCTGGGCGTCCTGCTCGCCGGACAGCACCCAGTCGCGCAGGAAGGTGTCCTGGGCCATCATCGAGGCGATCAGGACAGGGCGGATCAAGTCTTTCTGAATTTCCGAATAGACCGTGTCCGAAGTCAGCGGCAGTTCGGTATTGATGATGCCGTCACGTATGGCGCTGCGCGATGAGAAATAACTCAGCAGCGACGTGGCAAGGAAACCGCAGGCCAACAGCATCAGCAGGGCGGCGATTAACGAGCGCTGCGATGACGGAGCGGAACGTGAAGGCATGATCTTCCCATGATATGTGCCGGGCTGCACATTCTAGTGTTCCAGGCAGCAAATGACTGCAAGATTTTGCTGTGAACGCTTAGCTGTATCAAATTATTGCGGGTATGGCACTGCACGGGTTGGCGCTTGTCTTATTTCCATGTCGATCAACATGCTGTGCATCGACGCTCGGTAGCGTTCGCTGCTCGTGCACCTCAGCGGTCCGGGAGGCCGCCTATGTCCTATCGAATTCTGCTTGTAGCCCTGCTCGGGCTGACGCTTGGCGCCTGCGCGCCGTACTCGGGTCGTTCGGCTTACTACCGCTCCGACTACTACGTCACCGATCGGTACGTCTCTCCCGGCTATGCGCCGGGGTATTACCGCTACGGTCGTTATCCAGTAGCGCCCCAACCACGCTACTACTACTCACCAGCGCCTCGATATCATGCGCCACCCGGTTACCGGCCTTTGCCGCCGCCAGATGTGCGCCGCTGGCACGGCAACCCGCGGTATGACTATGGTCATCGCCAGCGCTTGGACTACAGGCGCGACCGCGACCGGCACGACTACCGCAATGACGGCCCCCGTTATCAGGACAGAGGCCGGCATCAGGGTGGCTGGGGTGACCGGCGTGGACGAGGCTATTGAGCACGCGTGGCCAGCTTCGGCTGATGCATCGCTAGCGCAAGTCCCACAGCGGATGACGCCCTTCCCAAGGCTCGTCGAAATGGGCCTGGACTACGGGTGAGGGGACATGGTCTACATCCGGCCAGTGCCAATGCGGCTGGTGATCCTTGTCCAGCAGGCGGGCACGTACCCCCTCGCTGAATTCCGGGTGGCGGCAGCAGTTCAGGCTCATGGTGTACTCCATCTGGAACACCTGCGCCAGGGATAGGTGCCGGGCCCGCCGGATCTGCTCCCACACCAGATGAGCGGTCATTGGGCAGCCCGCCAGCATGCGCTCGGCAGCGGCTGACAGCAGCGGGTCGCTGTGCTGGCGCAGGCCCGCCACTGCCCGCCAGGCGGCGCCAGCACAGGTGACATCGAGCAGCGCGTCGATCAGCGCGCGGCGAGGCAGCCATTGGGCCGGCGGCAGTGCATGGCGCGCGCAGTGTTCTTCGGCCTTGAGCAGGCTGTTGAGTTGCAACAGGGTCTGTTCCTGCCAGTTCAGTTGCAGCAGTTCATCGATCAGTGCGTCTTGTCGCGCTTCCCCCATGAAGCGATCGGCCAACCCCAGGTCCAGCGCATCGCGTGCATTGACAGGAGCGCCGGTGAGACCCAGGAACAGCCCCAACTTGCCGGGCAAGCGGGCCAGAAACCAACTGGCACCCACGTCGGGGTACAGGCCAATGCTGATTTCGGGCATCGCCAGCGTGCTGGTTGGGGTGACGATGCGCACAGTGGCGCCTTGCAACAAGCCCATGCCGCCGCCCAGCACATGCCCATGACCCCAGCACAACAGCGGCTTGGGGTAGGTATGCAGGGCATGGTCCAGGCGGTATTCGGCTGCGAAGAACGACGCGGCCAGGGGCGGGACACTGCCAGGGTGCTCACGGCAGGCTTGGGCCAGCGCCCGTACGTCGCCACCTGCGCAGAACGCCTTGGCCCCGTTGCCCCGCAGCAGTACGCAGGCGATTGCCGGGTCCTGCGCCCAGTCGTGCAGTTGCTCAGCCAGCGTTTCGATCATCGGCAGGTCGAGCGCATTGAGCGCTTTGGGCTTATCGAGGGTAGCGATGCCGAGGCGGGCGCCGCCGGCTCCTGTCAGTACTTCGCAATGAATGGTCATGGCTGAACTCGCAAGGGGCACCGCACAAGTATGGCCTGCCTGGTCGATCCTGTCGGACGCCGGTCGGATCGTTTGACAAGCGCAGGTGTCACCCCTAGTGTCGCCCCATTGTTTACGGAAGCCCCCATGACTGACGACGATCGCATCAAACTCGAGCCCAGCTGGAAAGCCGCCCTGCGCGCCGAGTTCGAGCAGCCCTACATGCACCAGTTGCGTGAATTTCTGCGCAGTGAATACGCCGCCGGCAAGCAGATCTACCCGCCTGGCCCATTGATCTTCAATGCGCTCAACTCCACCCCTCTGGACCAGGTGAAAGTGGTCATCCTGGGCCAGGACCCGTACCACGGCCCAGGGCAAGCCCATGGTCTGTGCTTCTCGGTGCAGCCCGGCGTGCCGACGCCACCGTCGCTGGTGAACATCTACAAAGAACTGCACCGCGACTTGAACATCCCCATCCCCAACCATGGCTATCTGCAAAACTGGGCCGAGCAGGGCGTGTTGCTGCTCAATACGACCATGACCGTGGAGCGGGGCAACGCTGCCTCCCATGCCAAGAAAGGCTGGGAGTTCTTCACCGACCGCATCATCGAGGTGGTCAGCGAGCAGTGTGAGAACGTGGTGTTCCTGTTGTGGGGAGCCCATGCGCAGAGTAAGCAGAAACTAATCGATGGCACCAAGCACCTGGTACTCAAGTCGGTGCATCCCTCGCCGCTGTCGGCGTATCGCGGTTTTCTCGGCTGTGGGCATTTCAGCCGTGCCAACGCTTTTCTCGAGCAGCGCGGGCTGGCGCCCATCAACTGGGCATTGCCGCCGCTGTAAGCCTTACGGGGCCGGTGGGCCCCGACGAGGTCATGCAGAGGCTTTGTTCACCCAGTAGCGGAACAGAGGCTCGGCCAGAAACAGTACCAAGAGCAGGCGCATCACTTGCAAAGCGGTCACCAGCGGCACCGACAATTGCAGCGTTTCAGCCGTCAGGCTCATTTCGGCGATGCCTCCCGGCATCATGCCCAGTGTCAGTGAGCGCAGATCCAGCGCTGTCAGCAGGCTCAAGGCCCAGGCGGCCGCGCCTGCCAGGAGCATGCTCAACGCGGTGGCCACGAGCGTGCGCGCCAGAAACGCCGGCGCGCGGCGGAAGAAAGCACGGTTGAAATGGCAGGCCAGGCCGCTGCCGATCAGCCACTGGCCGATCTGGCTGGCGCCAGGGGGCAGGGCGATCTGCAGGTTGGCGGCAAGGCTGCAGGTGGCCGCCACCAGCAGCGGCCCGAACAGCCATGGGTTGGGCTGATTCAGCCGTTGCCAGAGCCATCCTGCAACCACGCCCAGCGGTGCGATCAGGGCCAGCCAGGCCCAGCTCACACTGCCGGTATGGTTGAGCGATACGCCATCACCGAGCAGCAGCTTGAACAGCGCCGGCACGCACAGCACCACGGCCAGCACGCGCAGGCTCTGGGCTGCGGCGACCTGACTGAGGACCGCGCCATTGCGCGCCCCCAGGTTGACCATTTCGCCGGAACCGCCAGGCATGCTGGCGAAGAAGGCGGTGGCGCGGTCCTCGCCGGAGCGTCGCAACAACCACACGCCAAGCACGCTCGAAAAGGTGATGAACAATGCGCCGAAGAAGATCAGCGCGAAATGGCTGCCAACCTGCTCGATGATCTGCGGGGTGAAGTGCAGGCCGATGCCCAGGCCGATGATGCACTGCCCGCAGCGTCGGCCATTGGGTATTTCGGGCAGTTGCCAGGGCGTCAGGCAGCGTACCGCGATGATCGCAAGCAGCGAGCCCACCATCCACGGCAAAGGCCAGCCGACCTTGCTGGCGGCGAAACCGCCAGCAAGGCCGACCAGCCCGGTTGCCCAGTACAGCGGCAACGCGCGATCAGGCATCGGCCATGGCCCGACGCTGCAGGCTGCGTTTGCGCCAGATGCGCACCAGAGGCAGAGCGAGCATGACCGCTACCAGTGCCCAAACACCCATGCTGATTGGGCTCGACCAGAGAATGCCCAGCTCACCGTTGGAAATCGACAGCGCCCGGCGCAGGTTCTGCTCCATCAGGCCACCCAGGATGAACCCCAGCAGGATCGGCGAGAGCGGGAAGTCCAGCTTGCGCAGGATGTAACCCATGATGCCGATGCCGACCATCAGGAACAGGTCGAAGGTGGTGGCATGCACGGCGTAGACGCCAATCCCGGTGATGATGGCGATCACCGGCACCAAGGCCCAGTTCGGCACGGCCAGGATCCGGGTGAAGATGCGAATCATCGGGATGTTCAGGATCACCAGCATGATGTTGGCGACGAACAGCGAGGCAATCAGGCCCCAGACGATGTCCGGTTGCTGTTCGAACAGCAGCGGGCCGGGGGTGATGTTGTAGAGCGTCAATGCGCCGATCATCACCGCCGTGGTGCCCGATCCCGGTACCCCGAGGGTCAGCATGGGCACCAGGGCGCCACAGCAGGAAGCGCCGATGGCGGTTTCTGGCGCAGCCAGACCGCGAGCGTCGCCCTTGCCGAACGTGCCGCTGGCACCGGCCATGCGTTTTTCGGTCATGTAGGCCACGGCACTGGCCAGTGTGGCGCCCGCACCCGGCAGCACGCCCATGATGAAGCCCAGCATGCCGCAACGGATGTTCACCGCGAACACCGACGCCGCTTCCTTGAAGTTGAACAGCATGCGCCCGGTGGCCTTTACCGCTTGGTGGCCATGGTGGGTCTTCTCAAGCAGCAGCAGAATTTCGCTGATCGAGAACAGGCCCAGCACCAGCACGACGAACTGAATGCCGTCGGCCAGGTGCACGCTGTCACCGGTGAAGCGGTACACACCGCTGTTGGCGTCGATGCCTACAGCCGACAGGAACAAGCCGATCAGCGCGGCGATGAAGGTCTTGAGCGGCTTGTCGCCGGCCATGCCGCCCAAGGCGACGATGGCGAACACCATCAGCACGAAATACTCGGCCGGGCCGAAGGCGATTGCCCACTTGGCCAGCAGCGGGGCGAACAGCACCATGCCGCAGGTGGCGATGAGGGCACCGATGAACGAGCTCCAGGCCGACAGGGACAGGGCGACGCCGGCCAGGCCCTTGCGGGCCATCGGGTAGCCGTCGAGCGTGGTCATCACGGTCGAAGCTTCGCCAGGGATGTTCAACAGGATCGAGCTGATCCGCCCGCCGTACTCGCAGCCCAGGTACACCGCTGCCAGCAGGATCAGTGCCGACTCCGGGGGCAAGCCCAGGGCGAAGGCGATGGGGATGAGCAAGGCCACGCCATTGATCGGGCCCAGGCCCGGCAGCAGGCCGACGACGGTGCCGATCAACGTGCCCGACAGAGCGGTGACCAGGTTATAGGGGGACAGGGCGACGCCGAAGCCCTGGCCCAGGTAGCTCAAGGTATCCATGTGTCAGTTCTCCAGTACGCTCAGCAGGCCAAGGGGCAGGGGCACGTCCATGACGCGGTCGAATAGCCAGTAGAGGAACAGGCTCATGCCTACCACGACGATGGCACTGTGCAGCCAGCGGCCACCGTACAGGCGAGCCATGGGCACGCCTGCCACGATGGCGCTGAGGATGAAGCCCAGGGACTCGAAGGTGGCTGCGAAGACCAGCAGCAGGCCGGTGCAGGCAGCGATCTTGGTCAGGGTCGCCCGGTCCAGCGCCGGCTCGTCGTCTTTGCGCACGATAGGCGTAGGGCGGATCGCCAGGTACAGCAGGCCGAGGCTCATCAGGCCGAGCATCAGCAGCGGGTAGGCGCGAGGCCCTACTGGCTCGTAGGAAAATGCCGCCTGATAGGGCCAGGCCATGACGGCCAAGGCGGCGCAGACGGCCAGCAGAATCAGGGCGAAGATGCGTTGCAGGATCATGGAGGAATCCTCGTAAAGTAGCTGTGGGAGCGTCACACCCGCGAACTTGGGCACTTGGCCCAGGTCATGCTTGGCGGTGCCTGCCGGCGGGTAGCCCGCTCCTGCCAGAAATCCGGCAACCTGAATTACTTGATCAGGCCGAATTCCTGGGCCAGCGTCTTGTAGTCGGCGACTTGCTTCTTCACGTAGCCATCGAGCTCTTCACCGGTCATGGCGAAGGGGAACAGCTCGCGTTGGTCACGCAGCTTGGCGAAGTCTTCGGAAGCCAGCATCTTGTCGAACGAGGCTTTCCACCAGGCGTAGTCTTCGTCGCTCACCTTCGGGCCAAGGTAGAAGCCGCGTACCACTGGCCAGACGATGTCGTAGCCTTGCTCCTTGGCGGTCGGGATTTCCTTCATGGCCGGGTCGTCCAGGCGTTTTTCCGAGAACACGGCCAGCAGGCGCATGTTGCCGCTCTCGATATGGGGCATGGAGTCGGAAATGTCGGTGGAGCCTACCTGGATATGACCGCCGAGCAGTGCCGTGGCGATCTCGCCGCCGCCTTCCAGGGCCACGTAGCGCAGGTCACGCGGGTTGATGCCGGCGGCCTTGGCGATCAGGGCGGTTTGCATCCAGTCCTGGCTGCCAACCGTGCCACCGGAGCCGATCACCACCTTGCTCGGGTCTTTCTTCAGCGCCGCGACCAGGTCGTCGAGGGTCTTGTAGGGCGAGTCGCTCTTGACGGCGATGGCGCCGTAGCTGGTGCCGACGGCGGCCAGCCACTTCACGGCATTTTCGTCGAAACGACCGAACTTGCCCTGGGCCAGGTTCAGCAGCGAACCACTCGACCAGGCCACCAGAGTGCCGGCGTCGGCTGGGCGCTGGGCCACCACCGCGTTGTAGGCCACGGCGCCCACACCGCCAGGCATGTAGGTCACGCGCATGGGCTTGCTGAGGATCTTTTCCTGCACCAGGGCGCTTTGCACCAGCTTGCAGGTCAGGTCGAAACCACCGCCAGGCGAGGCTGGGGCGATGCACTCGGGGCGTTTGGGTTCGGCGGCCAGGGCATTGCCTGCCAGCAGCAGGCAGCCGGTTGCCAGTACGATACGGCGCAGTGAAAAGGTCATGGTCTATCTCCGTAGGCGTTGTTGTTATCGGGTTACCACAGGGCGACGCTGTAGCTCACCAGCAGCCGCACTTCGTCGGCGTCACGGGCGAAATTGGAGCGGAAAGTCGCGTTGCGCAAACGCACGGCCACGTTCTTGAGGGGGCCGTTCTGCACCACGTATTTCAGTTCGGTGTCACGCTCCCATTCCTTGCCCTCGCCACCGCTGGCACGGCTGACGTTGTCGCCACTGATGTAGCGCGTCAGGAAGGTCAGGCCAGGCACGCCCAGCGCCGCGAAGTTGTAGTCGTAGCGGGCTTGCCAGGAGCGTTCGTCGGCATTGGCGAAATCGTTGATCTGTACGAAGTTGACCAGGTACGGGTCAGCCCCATCAATGTAGGGAAACGCGCTGTCGCCGGTCAGTTGCTGCCAGCCAGCGCTGAACTTGTGCCCGCTCAGGGCGTAGCTGACCATGCCGTTGAACGTGGTGTTGTCGATGTTGCCGGCCCTGGCCGAACCTGCGTCATTGCTCACCGCCAGGCGCACGTCGAAGGCCAGGGCGCCTGGCCCGACGGCCTGGGTGGCGAGCAAGCCGATGAAGTGTTGGCGATAGATGTCGTCCAGCTGGGCGAAGTGGTAGCTGCCGGTCAGCCGGTCGTTGAACTGGTAGTCGAGCCCTGCCAAGGACAGGTTGTCTGCGCTGAACGAGCCACCGAAACGGCCATTCTTGTTGTTCAGGGCCAGGTCTTCCCAGTTGGTGTCGTCACGGTCCTTGGCCTTGTCCAGGCGCCCACCGGTGAAGGTCAGGCCTTTGATTTCCTTGGAGGTGAGCAGGCCGCCTTCGAAGGTTTGCGGCAAAATGCGGCCGTCGTTGGGGCGCAGGGTCGGCAGGGAAGGGATCAGCGTGCCGATCTTGAGCTCGGTCTTGGAGATCTTGGCCTTGGCGGTCAGGCCGAGCTTGGAGTACTCGTCGGCAGCCTTGCCATTGTCGTGGGTCGGCAGCAGGCCGCTGCCCGTACGGTCAGGGCTGGAATCGAGCTTGATGCCCACCATGCCGAGCGCGTCCACGCCAAAACCGACGGTGCCTTCGGTATAGCCGGATTCAACGTTGAGCATGAAACCCTGGGCCCATTCGTCGCGCTTGGACTGCTGCGCACTGGTGCCATCGCGAAAGTCGCGGTTGAAATACATGTTGCGGGTTTCGAAGGTCGCCGTGCTGTCTTCGATGAAGGCGGCCTGGCTAAGCGGGGCAACACCGGCAAGCGCAAAGGCACTGGCGATGGCGCTGGGGCGTGCGGCGAACGAACGAGCAGGTGCGAATACCTGCGGCTGCGATGACAGCATCGTTGTGACTCCGTTTCTTGTTCTTATTCGATTGCACCTTGCTGGTGCTTTATTCGGCGCTCGGGGCGACCGTGGTGCGATGCTAGGTAACGAACCTTTCGCTAACCTTTCAGCGTGAAAGGTTTATCGGGCGGGCTTCACAGGCACGTCCAGCGGGGTACACTCCGCGCCATCGCCCCACCCGAGAGGGACAATCCGATGCGTGTGCTGCTGGTAGAAGACCATCTGCAATTGGCCGACAGCGTGGCCCAGGCTCTGAAAAGCCTTGGCCTGACTGTGGATGTGCTGCATGACGGCGTGGCTGCTGACCTGGCGCTTGGCAGTGAGGACTATGCCGTGGCCGTGCTCGATGTGGGCCTGCCGCGCATGGACGGGTTCGAGGTGCTGGCGCGCCTGCGCGGACGGGGCAAGACCTTGCCGGTGCTCATGCTCACTGCTCGCAGCGACGTCAAGGATCGGGTCCATGGCCTGAACCTGGGGGCGGACGATTACCTGGCCAAGCCGTTCGAGCTGACCGAGCTCGAAGCGCGCGTCAAGGCGCTGCTGCGCCGTAGCGTGCTGGGCGGCGAACGCCAGCAGCGCTGCGGGCCGCTGGTGTATGACCTCGATACCCGGCGGTTCACCTTGGGCGACGCACCATTGTCCCTGACCTCCCGCGAGCAGGGCGTGCTCGACGCGCTGATTGCCCGGCCAGGGCGGGTCATGAGCAAGGAGCAACTGGCGGCCCAGGTGTTTGGCCTGGATGAGGATGCCAGCCCTGACGCCATCGAGATCTCCGTGCACCGCCTGCGCAAGAAGCTCGATGGCCACCCGGTGGCCATCGTGACTTTCCGCGGCCTGGGGTACCTGCTCGAGCACCGCGATGCGTGAGAATGTCAGCCTGCGGGCGCGCCTTTTGGGTAACCTGGCCCTGCTGCTGGTGGTCCTGATGTTGGCTAGCGGGCTAAGCGCCTACTGGAATGGCCGTGAAGCGGCAGACACCGCCTATGACCGAACGCTGCTGGCCTCCGCCCGGACCATCGCCGCTGGCCTGTCCCAGCGCGATGGTTCGTTGAGTGCCGACGTGCCCTACGTGGCCCTCGACACCTTCGCCTACGACAGCGCTGGACGGATCTATTACCAGGTCCTGGACATCAACCAGCGCCTGATATCCGGGTATGAAAAACTGCCCCCGCCCCCGCCTGGCACACCGCGCACCGATGACTATCCAGCCTTGGCGCGGTTCTACGATGCCACTTACCTTGGGCAGAACGTGCGGGTGGTCAGTCTGCTCAAGGCCGTGAGCGAGCCGAACATGAACGGCATGGCGGAAATCCGCGTGGCCGAGACGGATGAAGCGCGGGTGAGCATGGCCCGAGGGCTGATGGGCGATACCTTGCTGCGCCTGGGCATGTTGGCACTGGGGGCGCTGGTGATGGTGTGGTTTGCCGTCAGCGCGGCGTTGCGACCGCTCGAACGCTTGCGCACGGCGGTCGAAGAGCGCCAGCCAGACGACTTGCGCCCGTTGCCGGTGGTGCAGGTGCAGCCTGAACTCAGGCCCCTGGTAGGAGCGCTCAATCATTTCACCGAGCGGTTGCGTGCCCAGTTCGAGCGCCAGGCACAGTTCATCGCCGATGCGGCCCACGAACTGCGTACCCCCTTGGCGGCGCTCAAGGCCCGGGTCGAGCTGGGGTTGCGGGCCAGTGAGCCGCTGCAATGGCATCAAACGCTTGAAGCAGCTGCGCAGGGCACCGATAAACTGACCCACCTGGCCAACCAGTTGCTATCGCTGGCGCGGGTGGAGAACGGTGCGCGTGCGATCGCCGAGGGTGGCGCCCAGCGCCTGGACCTCAGCCAGCTGGCGCGCGAGCTGGGCATGGCCATGGCGCCCCTGGCGCACAACCGCGGGGTTGCGCTGGCGCTGGAAGCCCAGGCGCCGGTATGGCTCAAGGGCGAGCCGACGTTGCTCAACGAACTGCTGAGCAACTTGGTCGACAATGCCTTGGCGCACACGCCGGCCGGCGGCAACGTGATCCTGCGGGTGCTCGCCCCTGCTGTTCTGGAGGTGGAGGACGATGGGCCAGGCATTCCGCAGGCCGAGCGCGAGCGCGTATTCGAGCGCTTCTATCGCCGTAGCGCCCAGGGTAGCGGACTGGGCCTGGCAATCGTGGGAGAGATCTGCCGCGCCCACCTGGCGCAGATCAGCCTGCATGATGGCGAGAACGGCGGGTTGCGCGTGCGGGTGAGTTTCATCGCCGACTGACAGCGGGCAGCGTGCTTGCGATCAGGCAGCGCCGGGCCCTCAGCGCAGCAGGCTGCGGGCCTCGAGCAAGTCCTCGGCATGCAGTTCGCTGCCCATGGGCAGGTTCAGGTGCCGATAGGCTGGCAGGGCCGCCAACGGCCGCTGGCGCCCACGCTGGCTGATGCAGCGAGCGATCTGGACCACGTCGATGTAGTCGATGCGGTCGGTCTGTCGGTCCAGGTCCTGGACCAGGCCAGGCAGCTTGACCAGCTGCTCCGGAAACTCCCAGGCCTTGAGTATCTTGTCACCCAGTACCGGCTGAATCAGTTCGATGACGTGGTGCAGGCAGACCGGGTCGGACAACAGTTCGTTGTGCTCTTCGGCGTAGATCAGCACCGGCAGCGCGCCGATCTGGTTGACCAGGCCGCCCAACGCTGCCTGATCGGGCTTCAGGCGTGTATAGCGCCGGGTTATTTCGTAGCTTATGCCTGCGACTTCGAGGCTGTTGGCCCAGATTTCTCGCAGCTTTTGTTCTACCGCCGGCGCGCGTGCGTGGAAGATCTGCTCGATCACCAGGCCGATGGCCAGGTTGCAGCTGTAGTTGATGCCCAGGCGGGTAATCGCCGTGTGCAGCTCGGTCACCTCGACCGTCGCTCGCAGCAGCGGGCTGTTGACCACCTTGATCAACCGGGCCGACAAGGCCGCATCGCGGCCGATCACCCGGCTCAAGGCCGCCACGCTGATCTCGCTGTCTTCCGCTGCTTCGCGGATGCTCAAGGCAACCTCCGGCAGGGTCGGAAGCACCAGGTCATCCTTTTCGATGGCATCCAGCAGTTGTGCCTGGACCATCTCGGCCAGCTTGTTCATGGACGTGTCTACCGCAGTGGTGGAGCGGCCCCACCGTCAGGGCGGGGCAGGCTGGTCAGCGTTGGATTTCCCTGTCGCGGTCCAGTTCGTAAGGCAGGGGCAACACCTGCAGGGCTGGGCCTTCGAGATGGCCCAAATGCAGATTGCCATCTTCAACGGCATCGGCTGCGATGACGGCGAGCAGTTCACAGCCGGTGCCGGTACTGGCTGCCATCACCACATCGCCTACCGAGGAGCCATGCACGGGAGAGAAGATCTGCTCGCCCGGTGCCGGCAGGGCCTGCCGATCGAGCGCCAGGCGGTACATGCGACGCTTGAGCTTGCCCAGGTACTGCATGCGCGCGACGATTTCCTGGCCCGTGTAGCAGCCTTTCTTGAAACTGACGCCATCGACGGCTTGCAGGTTGAGCATTTGCGGGATGAACAGCTCGCGGGTCGGGCCCAGCACCTGGCCGATGCCAGCGCGTACCTGCCCCAGCAGCCACTGGTTGAGCTCGCCTTCGGGCAGCGTGGCGGCCAGGGTCTTGCGAACCTCGTCAACCTGCTCGGCCGGCACCCACAGTTCAGTGCGCCCGGTGCCGACGGTCACAGCGATCAACCCTTCAAGCCGCGTGGTGCTGCCGGCCTCGGGGGCCACCGTCAGGCCGAGCGCCGAAAGCGCAGCCTGGCCGTCGTGCAGGCCAAAACGCACCCAGGCGGCGCTCTCGTCGGTCAGGGTGGCCTTGGAGAACACGGCGTACTTCTTCAGGTCGGCCAATTGCGGCTCCAGCAATTCGCTGGCCATGGCCAGCAGGTAGCCGTTGCCTTCGGGCAGGATCCGGAAGCTGGACTGCATGCGCCCCTTGACCATGCAACGTGCGCCAAAGCTGGCGTATTCGGGGCTGAGGTAATTGATATTGCAAGTCAGCTGGCCCTGCAGGAACTTGCCTGCATCGGAGCCGCGGACGGCGAGAATGCCTTCGTGGGACAGAGGGCAGAAGAAAGCGGTATCGGCCATGGGTCATCGCGGTGGCTTAAAGTCTGGGGCCATCATAGAACGCCGGTAACAAAATAGGTAGGTGACTTAGACCAACAGCTGGCTGTCGCTTCACGCGGGTGACTGTATACTGGCCGGCCACTCGAGGAGGGCCCCATGGTCGAACAAACTGAACTCAACCGGCTTTTCTGGCATAGCCGCCGCGGCATGCTGGAGCTGGACGTCCTGCTGGTGCCGTTCACCCAGGAGGTCTATCCCACTCTCAACGAAACCGACCGTGAGTTGTATGTTCGGCTTCTGAGCTGCGAAGACCAGGACATGTTCGGCTGGTTCATGGAGCGTACCGAGTCCGAGGACCCGGAATTGCAGCGCATGGTTCGCATCATCCTGGACCGTGTCCAACCCAAGTGAGTGGTTCGAATGCCGCTGGCAGGGCTCGCGCCTGTTGCTGGCGGCCTACCTGATCAGCCAGGCGCTCGCCTGCTTCGCCGTTCTGGTCAGCCCGCTACCGCCTTGGTTGGGATGGCTGGCTATTTGCGCTTGCACCGCCCATGCGGCCTGGGCCATCCCGCGGCGCATTCTCTTGACGCACGTACAGGCTGTCACTGGGCTTCGGCGTGATGCGGCTGGCTGGTGGGTTTTCTCACGGGCGAGGGGGTGGCGGCCGGTGCGGTTGTGTCGGGACAGTGTGGCGTTGCCGTCGCTCGTGGTGCTGAGGTTCGTACCTGTTGGGGCGTGGTGGGGGCGTAGCCAATGTGTGCCCTGGGATGCGCTTGACGTGGATGAACATCGCCGTTTGCGGGTGAGGTTGAAGTTCAGTCGCAGGCGCTGGGTGGCGCCCATGCGGCATTAACGATTCAGGCAGGCGTGCGCGTCCGCTCTTGCTCTTGCTCTTGCTCTTGCTCTTGCTCTTGCTCTTGCTGTTGCTGTTGCTCTTGCTGTTGCTCTTGCTTCTAAGCGCGCGGGAGTTCAGGCGCTGCAGATCGCGACTTCAGGAGGCCGAGCGCAGGGCTTGCGGAGGGAGGTGACAGGCATGGATGCCTGTCAAGCGCTGGGCCCCAGGATGGGGCCTGCAGCGCGGTCCTCCCGGGAGCAAGCCCGGAGCGAGGGGACCCCGGAGCGCAGCGTAGGGGCCGGATGATAGGAGCAGGCGGTTTTTGCTTACTTTTTGACAAGACAAAAAGTGAGCCGCCGTAAGGGCGGAAAGGTGACTATGCGCCACCCTCGCTAATGAATACCAACTTGCTATATGCGCCCACGCTTTGAAGTTTGAAGT